>CAZSJE010000141.1:0-3105 GCA_964606835.1 uncultured Sphingorhabdus sp. | reverse complement strand
GCCGAGCCATCCTCCACCTCGCGCTGGATCAGGCTTTCGATGGATAGCCCCGCATCGCGCATCGCGGCGGCAATTTCGGCCAGCACGCCCGCCCGGTCGGCCACCACCATGCGCAAATAGGTCTTGCCGACGCGGTGTGCGGACGCGGCCCGGGGCAGCTTTTCCAGCTCCGCAGTTGGCATGGAAAAAGCGGGGCCGGTTTCCTTGCGCGCGATATCGACCAGGTCTGCGACCACGGCCGAGGCCGTCGGTCGGTCGCCCGCGCCCGCGCCCTGGAACAGAAGACGGCCTGAGAAATTGCCCTCTGCCACCACGGCATTGGTCGCGCCCGTCACATGCGCCAGCGGATGCGCCAGCGGGACTAGGCAGGGGTGGACGCGCTGGAAGAGTTGCGCTGACCCATTCTCGCCATCAATCTCGGCCAGCCCGATCAGCCGGATGCGATAACCCAATGCCTGCGCCTGCGCGATATCGGCGGCGAGGATCGAGCGGATGCCGCGATTCTCCACCCCGGCAAAATCGATCTCCGAGCCGAAGCTCAATGAGGCAAGGATGGACAGCTTGTGCGCGGCATCTACGCCGTCGATATCGAAACTGGGGTCGGCCTCGGCAAAACCCTTGGCCTGCGCGTCGCCCAGCACATCGGCAAAATCCCGGCCCTCGCGCTCCATTTCCGACAAGATGAAATTGCAGGTGCCGTTGAGGATGCCATATACCCGGTCGATCCGGTTGGCCGCCGCGCCATCGCGCAGCCCCTGAATCACCGGAATACCGCCTGCGACTGCGGCCTCGAATTTCAGCGGGGCGTTCTTTGCCTCGGCCAGCGCGCCCAGTTCGGCACCATGATGCGCGATCATCGCCTTGTTGGCCGTCACCAGCGCTCTGGCGTTGCCCAAAGTCTCCCGCGCCAAGGTCAGCGCGGGTCCGTCCGATCCGCCGACCAGCTCGACGACAACATCGATGTCGGGCGCAGTTGCCAGCTCACCCATGTCGTCGACCCACCGATAGGCGGAGATGTCGACACCGCGATCCTTGGCCCGGTCGCGCGCATTGACCGCGACAATCTCTATGGGGCGTCCGGCGCGGCGCGCGATCAGCGCGGCATTTTCTTGCGTCAGGCGGATCACGCCGGTGCCGACGGTGCCGAGGCCGGCAAGAGCGATGCGAAGCGGTTTGGCCATAGTGCCGCGCCGCCTAGGGCAAATCGGCAAGCTTGCCTAGCCCAAGCTTGCCGCTGTCGCGCTGCCCTCCTATAGGCGCGCCATGACCGATCAACCGACCGTCCTCATCCTTGCCGGAAAGCGCGATGGCAAGCTCGACCCGCTCGCCGAACGCGCGCAGGTCAGCCACAAATGCCGCGTGCCGATCATGGGAAAGCCGCTGCTGCAATGGGTGCTGGAGGCGGTTGGACCTGCCTTTCCCGGCGCAATGATAGCGGTGTCGATCCATGATCCGGATGTGATCGCCGACCTGCCCGGCGTGGCTGCGCTTGGGGACCAGTTGCTGATGTGCAAGGCGCAGGCGGGGATTGTCGAAAGTGTCGAAGCAGCGATTGCCGAAGCAGGCGGGAAGGCGGCCTTCCCGCTGCTGATCACCACCGCAGACAATGTGCTGGCTGAACCCGATTATCTGCGCGGGGTGCACGAAGCGGCATTGGCGAGCGGCGGTGATGCCGTAGTTGTGCTGGCAAGCCGCGAATCGATCCGCGCCGCGCATCCCGATGGCCAGCGCAAATTCTATGAATTCAGCGACATCGCCATTTCCAACTGCAACGTCTTCTGGCTCAGGAACAGCGCTGCGCTCGCCGCGACCGAGGCCTTTCGTCAGGGCGGCCAATTCGCCAAGAACCGCGCGCGCATTGCCAAGGCGTTCGGCATCTGGAACCTCATCCGCTTCCGCCTCGGCTGGTTCAGCCTTGAAGGAGCTTTCCGTGCGATCTCACGCCGTTTCGGCGTCCGGGTCGTACCGCATGTCACCCCCGACGGTGCCTTTGCCATCGATGTCGATAATGAACGGACCTATGGCGTGGCAGAGCTGCTGCTCGCGAAGCGGAAACCGGCCCCCTAGCGCTTTTCGAAGGGCGTCAGCCCACGGCCGAGCCGGTTGGAGCCAAGCTGAGGTCGGTCGTCGCCCCACACCGCGACAAAGATGGTGTCGCGATCCACGCCCGGCGCAATGCTCGCATCATTACCGCTGATCGCCAGCGCGTTGCTGCTGCGCGTGCGCCCCTCGGCGGCGACGGCGATAAAGGCGCTGTAATTTTCCTTGTCCGCGCCCTGCACAAAGACATTGCCGTTGATCATGCCCGATGCCCCGCCGGGCAGGTCGATCATGTAATTGGTCGCCTTGCCACGCGTGTCGTCAAAGGCATTGTTCTGGATGATCGCCCGCGCCGCACGGCTTTTGACATAATGGCCGCCATTGCCGCGCTCAAACCGGCTGCGTGTCACAGTCAGCGAGCCGAAATTGCCGACATAGATGCTGTGCGCGCACGACAGCCCCCGGTCGCAGCGGCCAAGCCCGGAGAAGGTCGACTGGTCGATCACGATCTCGCCATTGGGGTCCTCGGCGGTCAATATGCCCTGCTCGCTGTTGCGGAAGACCGAGCGCGTGATGTTCAGATTGCCTTTTTCCAGCCGGATGCCAGCACCATTGCCATCGGGAACCGCCATCCGCTGGAACACGATACCATCGACTGCCGCCGAACGCCCGCGCAGCACCAAAGCCGCCTTGCCCTCGCAAATGCCGCCGTCGAAAATTGTCTGCCCGGCAACAGCCGCGCGGTAGCTGATATGTCCCGCCGTCTGTACCACACATTCGCGGTAGGTGCCCGGCGCAATCACGATGGTGCCTTGCGCATCGCCGATCGCGGCTACCGCTTGTGCCAGACTGCCATAGCCACGCCCGGTTTCCGCGACCTCGAACGGCGCGCCGCCGGATTGGGCGGTAGCCGCTCCAGTCACGGCGGTCAGGGCAAGTGCGAAGATCAGGGTCGGGCGCATGACATACCTCAATTTGCGGATTTGCGCATGGGGATAGGCATTGCTCCTCATAGGCGCCAGCCGATTAACCACGGCTTGCCGCGAATGTTCAGCGGTGGGACAG
>CAZSJE010000140.1:2364-5860 GCA_964606835.1 uncultured Sphingorhabdus sp. | reverse complement strand
GGCATCAGCACGACCTATCAGGGCTTTTCGCTCGACCGCCCGTTCCGGGGAGAAATTCCGCTGGGCTATACCTTCCGCTATTTCAGCCAGGATGCAATGCGCGCCGCCACCAACCGCGCCGCCGAGCTATATCCGTCGACCCCCGTGAGCGGCAACCACTACAACGTCCGCGAGCGCATCCTTGCCGGTTATTTGATGGCAAACAGCAAGTTCGACTGGGGCAGCTTTGTCGGCGGCGTACGCGTCGAGAAAGTAACCAATCGTGGCCGTTCGCTTGCGACCATCCCCGGTGTTACTGGGGAGATTGAGGCGGAAAGCAGCACGACACTTGCCTTCCCCAGCCTGCATATCAATTTCGACATTACCGACGAACAGAAATTGCGCGTCGGCTTTACCAGCGGTGCCGCGCGCGCCGACTATGACCAGCTGCGTCCCAATGTTGTGGTCGATGACGCCAACCAGCGCATTTCGGGCGGCAACCCTGCGGTGAAGCCGGAGCGTGCCTATGGCGTCGACGCCTATTATGAGTTTTATGCCAAACCGCAGGGCTATTTCATGGTCGGGGCGTTTTACAAGCGGGTGGAGGATGTCCTCTACACTTCGCGCCGCACCTTCGGCTCCGATACGCTGAATTTCGGCGGGGTCGACCGTTCGGGCTATGCCTTTAGCGGCATCACCAATGGCGGCAAAGGTCGTGTTTTCGGCTTCGAAGCGGCCTTCCAGGCGCAGCTTGAGCCCTATACCGAACAGCTTGGCCTGCCCGACTGGATGGGTGGTTTCGGCATCACGGCCAACGCCACCTATAATGATGCAAAGGTAACCAAGCCGCAGGTTATACTCGACCTGGTCAACGCAGCCGGTGCGCCTGTCCAATATGTTGTGCCGTCGCGCCGTGTGCCCCTGCCCGGCACGTCCGAGGTGTCCTACAATATCGGCGGCTATTATGAGAAATATGGCTTGTCGCTACGCCTGCAATATCAGTTCCGCACAACCTGGGCCGATGGCTTTGCCGACACGCTGGTCGATGCGGGCGATACCTATTGGGCTGCCGACGACGAGCTGGATTTCTCGGCGCGCTATGAGCTGACCAAGGGGCTGGAGGTCTATTTTGACGCCTCCAACCTGCTGAACAATCCGGGTCGTCGCTATTCGGACCCGTCCAACCTGTTGAATGTTTTGGGCATTCCAACGCAGCGCAACGGGCAATACACGATCGAGTGGGAACAATTCGGGCGCCGCTTCACCGGCGGCGTCCGCTTTACCTTCTGATGCGGCGTCCCTTCCCCCTGATCGCCGCACTGGTCGCTGCCGGTTGCACCTCCCAGCAACCGGCAGCGCCATCCATCCAGACGCTTGAGGTTCCGGCCAAAGCAGAAACGACGCCGGTCGGTACTGTTGACGATGCCGCCGACGATCCCGCAATCTGGCGCAATGCCGCTAATCCGGCAAAGAGCCTGGTGATCGGCACCGACAAGCGTGCAGGGATTCATGTTTACGACCTGTCGGGCAAGCAGGTCAGCTTCACGCCTTCGCCGCGCCTCAACAATGTCGACTTGCGCGCCGATGTGATGCTTGCCGGCAAGCAGACGGTGCTCGTCGCGGCAAGCGACCGGCAGGATGAGGCCAATGCCGCGATGGCGCTCTTCGCGCTTGATACCGCTGGGCAGAAACTGGTGCCGCTGGGTTCGGTGCCGGTGGGCAAGGGCGAAGCTTACGGAATGTGCCTGTGGCAGCGTGCTTCCGACCGCGCACTGTTCGGCTTTGTCGTCTTGAAGGATGGCCGCATCGAACAGCTGAAATTCGACCTGTCCGGGGCGAAGCCAAGCGCGAAGCTCGTGCGCAGCATGAAGCTTGGAACGCAATCCGAGGGCTGCGTTGTCGATGATCGTACGGGCATCTTGTATGTTGCCGAGGAGGATGTCGGCGTCTGGACCTTTGATGCCGATCCTTCCGCGCCCGGTGAGGCGAAAGCCTTTGCCAAGGTGGACAAAAAGCAACTGTTCGATGATGCCGAGGGCCTTGCGCTGGTCCCCGATGGTGCCAAGGGCGGTCACCTGCTCGTCTCCAGCCAAGGCGACAATGCCTACACGCTCTACGCCCTTGCTGACGGAAAATATGTCGGGCGCTTCCGCGTTAAGGGAGGCGCTATCGATGGCACTTATGAAACCGATGGTATCGAACTGATGCTTGGCGATTTCGGGCCGGATTATCCGCAAGGGCTATTCGTGGCCCAAGACGGCGACAACGCGCCGGAAACACAGAATTTCAAATATGCCTCCTGGGCGGACATCGCGCGCGTGTTAAAGCTGCGCTAGCGGCCAATTTCCTTGACATTGGACCGCTGCTGCGCCAAGCGCGCGCCAGGCTCCGTGCGGGTGATGCGCCGGTGTGCCTTTTGATTTCCATATTTGATGGTGCTTATGCGTTTCGCCGATCTCGGCCTTTCCGACGAATTGCTGGCTGCGGTAACTGCCGCAGGCTATGACACGCCGACCCCGGTGCAGGCAGCGGCGATCCCGCAGGTGCAGATGATGCGCGACCTGATCGCGATCGCGCAGACAGGGACGGGCAAGACCGCAAGCTTCGTGCTGCCGATGATCGACGTGCTCGCCAATGGTCGTGCCCGCGCGCGCATGCCACGCAGCCTGATCCTTGAACCCACCCGCGAACTCGCCGCGCAGGTTGCCGAGAATTTTGAGAAATATGGGGTCAACCACAGGCTCTCCATGGCGCTGCTGATCGGTGGAGTACAGATGGGCGATCAGGTGAAGGCCCTTGAAAAGGGTGTTGACGTGCTGATCGCGACGCCAGGACGGCTGATGGACCTGTTCGAACGCGGCAAGATATTGCTCACCGGCTGCGAAATGCTGGTGATTGATGAGGCCGATCGGATGCTCGACATGGGCTTCATTCCCGACATCGAGATGATCTGCACCAAGTTGCCGACCAACCGGCAGACTTTGCTGTTTTCCGCTACCATGCCGCCGCCGATCAAGAAGCTGGCGGACCGTTTCCTGTCCAACCCCAAATATATCGAGGTCGCCCGGCCAGCATCGTCGAACGCCAATATCGACGCCAAGCTTGTCGATGTCGCGCCGATGAAAAAGCGCGAAGTGCTCCGCGACCTGATCCGCAGCGAGGATGTGCATACCGCGATTATCTTTTGCAACCGCAAGACCACGGTGCGCGAACTGAACAAGAGCCTGCAAAGCCATGGTTTCCGCTCGGGAGAGATTCACGGCGATATCGACCAGGCGACACGGCAACGGCAGCTGGATGCTTTCAAGGCGGGGACGATCAACCTGCTGGTGGCCTCGGACGTCGCGGCGCGCGGGCTGGATATCAAGGGCGTGTCCCATGTCTTCAACTTCGACGCGCCCTGGCACCCGGATGATTATGTCCACCGCATTGGCCGGACGGGCCGCGCGGGAGCAAAGGGCAAGGCCTTTACCTTCGTCACCAAGGCTGACGAGGAAGCGATCGAGAATATCGAGAA
>CAZSJE010000140.1:0-2264 GCA_964606835.1 uncultured Sphingorhabdus sp. | reverse complement strand
ATCTGGCGCCCGCCGGGATATTGCGGATCGACAAACGGAGCCGAGGTCGTGCCAGCCTGGAAGGGCGTATTGAAGGCAACCTGCGCATAATCTTCGTTGAAGATATTCTGCGCCCAAAGCTCAATGCCCCATGCCTCATCCGCACCGCGCAGACCGATACGCGCATTGAATACGGCGAAACCATCCTGTTCCTTTTGCGGGAACAGGTCGGAACCGGTGTTGTAATCGCTGGTCATGCGGCCATCGATATAGACAAGCCCTGTCATGCCATTGCTGCCGATATCGGGCGTCCAGGTGATGCTGGAGGTTGCCACCAGTTCGGGCGCGTTCGACAGATTGTCGCCGGGCAGTTTGCGCAGCGCTGAATCAAGCGGCGTGCCGTTCTTCGTACCGACCAGATCGTCGCGATATTTGGTGCGGGCATAGGTCAGGCCGGCGGCCATGCGGAAATTGGCTGCCGGAACCAGCGAGGCCTCCAGTTCGAACCCTTGCGTGCGCACGCCATAGGTCACGTCGCCGAGCGCGCACGTTCCCGTAGCATTCGGGGTCGCGTTAAAGTTGCTGCCAGCAGCAGACAGATTCTGGTCGGTATCGGCATTCGGACCACCAACCAGATTGTCGCAGCCATTGACCGTCTGCACGAGGAATACGGTGCCGTTAAAGGTATTCAGCTGGAAGTTCGAGAAATCCGACCGGAAGGCCGAAAGGCTGAGGCTGAACGGTCCGGTTGAATATTTCGCGCCGATTTCATAGCTGTCTACCAGTTCGGGATCGAACTGAAGATTGCCGACCAAGGCCTGTGCGCCACCCACGGTCGCCGAGAAGGGCAGGACCGGCGATTTCAGCGCAGAACGATCAAGGTTGAAGCCGCCAGCCTTATACCCGCGGGCAAAGCTGCCGTAGAGAAGCAGGTCATCGACCGGTTTCCACGACAGGATCGCGGTGCCGGTGAATTCATCTTCGCTACGGTTGTCGTTGATCGACACGCCGTTCAGTTCTGCTGTCGAGTTACCCTGACAGGAAAGGCCGATGATAGCCCCGGCAGTTGCCGCTGCTGCCGTTGACAGCAAGGGAACCAGTGCAGCCTGGTTAGCCGTACAGACCGTATTGTCGTTGCCAAAGGTGGCGTTGAAGCGCTTCTTGTCGTTGGTGTAACGCAGACCCAGCGTCAGATCGACCGTGTCGGTAATGCTAAGGATATTGTGCGTGAACAGTGCCCAGTTCTTGCCGTTCTGGAAATAACGGTCGATGGTCGAGCCACGGTCGTTCAGCGTATCGAGACGGTCGAGGCCGGCGACGATAGCCGGACCAGCCGCACCCAGCGCGCCCGTCACGGTCGCACGAAGCGCCGGGTTGATACAGCTTTGCGACGTCGGGCTGTAGGCGAACGCCAGACCGCCACCCGAAATGATGCGGCAATTGGCAAAGCGGCCATATTGCGAACCAAAGCGCAGATTGTCCTGCACCGTCAGTTTTTCGTTGGCGTAAAAGCCGCCGATCAACCAGTCGAGCTTGCCGTCGAAAGCCTCACCCTGCAGGCGCAATTCCTGCGTAAAGGTGTGGAACTGGCGATAGGCGTCCTTGTTGATGCCGCGATAGAGGATATCGACTTCGCCATAATCGGTGTCCGACGCCTGACCCGAACGATATTCGCGATAGGCAGTGATCGAGGTCAGCGTCGCGCCGCCCAGATCATAGTCGATCTGGCCCGATATGCCGTAATCCTTTGTCCTGCCGAAGAAGCTGCGATTGGGGCTGACCGACACATTGCGGCTATAGCCCTGATTGAACGAAGCCAGCGGCTGCCCCAGGTCGCGCAGCACATTGATGATATTGTTGCCCGTCGTCTGCAGCGGCGTCAGCGGCGCGGACGGGTTGTTCAGATCGCCGATGAACGGATTGACGGTGCGATCGACATAGGTCGCCGCGCAGCATTTTTCAGCGCGCTTGGTATAGTCCGCGATCAGCCGGATGGTCAGCGCGTCGGTGGGTTCGAACAGCAACTGGCCGCGGAGGAAATAACGGTCGCGATCGTTGATTTTCTTGCCATTCTGCGGATCGGTATAAAAACCGTCACGCTTCACATAGACGCCATCGACGCGGAAAGCGACGCTTTCGGAGACCGGGCCGGTAAAACTGGCTGCGGCGCGCATGAAATCATAATTGCCATAAGTCAGTTCGCCGCTGCCGCCGAATGTAAATTCGGGCTTTTTCGAATAGATGCTGATCAGACCGGCCGACGAGTTGCGTCCGCCAAGCGTGCC
>CAZSJE010000139.1:0-5862 GCA_964606835.1 uncultured Sphingorhabdus sp. | reverse complement strand
GCCCCGCTTTTGAACAGGCCAATAAGGTAAAAGGCCAGCAGCCCGGTGTTCGACACCGCGTTCATCCAGAAACCGGTGGCGATGGAGATGGCGGAATCGATGACGTACCAGGCAATGATCGCCCAGGTGACCATGCGCCAGATTGGCGCGGCCTTGGCGGGCTCCAGCGCGAGCAGCGCCTTGAAGGTTGCAAAATAGGTCAGGCCCCAACCCATCGACACTGCGCCCATCAGGCCAAATGCGAAGCGGTGGTGCGCGTCGATATCGGCGGGCAAGGGTTGGCCGAACAAGGTCAGCAGCGCGTTGAGCGGACCATCGGTTGCTGGAAAGGCCCCGGCTGCCAGCAAAAGCCCGAACAGCACAACCATGATCGAAAATGCCGAAAACCAGTTCTGCCAAAATTTGCTCATCGTTCAAACCTTTCTCGTTCGACTCATTATGTAGCATATGCTACATAAATGTAGCGTTCGCTACAAGAGAAATATTCGCATAGGCATTCCAACCGATGGAAGAGGACAAATCCGCGACCAAACGCGCCGCGATCATCGAGCGGCTGGCCGAGCATGTGCTGGCGCACGGGCTGGTCTCGGCGAGCCTGCGTCCGCTGGCCAAGGCGGCGGGGACCAGCGACCGGATGCTTCTCTATTATTTCGCCGACAAGTCAGAGATTATCGCGGCAACGCTTGCCCGCATCGCCGAGCGGATGACGGTGCAGCTGGGCGCTCGTACCGCGCCGCAACCGCTGCCGCTCGATGCGCTGGTGCAGCATCTTTCGGCGATCGTGCTGGAAGAGCAATTCTGGCCCTATATGTGCGTCTGGCTCGAACTGGCGAGCCGGGCAGGGCGCGGCGACCCGGATTTTACTGGGGTAGCGGCGCAGATCGGTGAGGGATTTCTGGCGTGGGGCGCAATGCAGCTCGACGCGCCCGACGAAGTGGCCCGGGCACGCGATGCCGCGCGGCTGCTTGTGATTATCGAGGGTATGGTGCTGGTTAAGGCGATCGGCTTGGGGGCTGTGGTCGAACGTGTGCGCGGCGATTAGTCCTCATGCTTCGCCGCCCTTGTCGGCTTTACCATGCCCTCGCTGATAAAGCCCATCCCCGAAGGCACAAGCGCAGCGGTTTTCAGCTTATTCTCCATCGACCGGTATTCGGCCTCCATTTCGGGCGTCACGGTCGCGCGGCTGGCATTCAGCGCCTGGCTGAAATGCGCCATGCGGACCTCGTCGGCCTTGCCGCCTTCCTCGCGCAGTGCGAACAGGCCCGCGCGGCGGACCAGGTCTTCGAGGTCGGCACCGCTATAGCGTTCGGTCCGCTCGGCGATTTCGTCAAGATCGACATCCTTGCCCAGTGGCATTTTGCCGGTGTGGATGCCAAGGATGCGCCGCCGCCCCGCCTGGTCGGGCACTGTCACATAGACCAGCTCATCGAAACGGCCGGGGCGGAGTAGTGCCGGGTCCATCAGCGTGGGCCGGTTGGTCGCGCCAACCACCACCACCGATTGCAGTTCCTCCAGCCCGTCCATTTCGGCGAGCAGCGTGTTGACGACGCGCTCGGTCACCTGCGGTTCGCTTTGGCCCTTGCCACGCGCTGGGGCCAGGCTGTCGATCTCGTCGATGAACAACACCGTCGGCGCCACCTGTCGGGCGCGGGCGAACAGGCGGGCGATTTGCTGCTCGCTCTCGCCATACCATTTGCTCAAAAGGTCCGATGATTTGGTCGCAATGAAATTTGCCTCGCTCTCGCGCGCCACGGCCTTGGCGAGCAGGGTCTTTCCCGTTCCCGGCGGACCATAAAGCAGAAATCCCTTGGCGGGGCGGATGCCCAGACGGCGGAAGGCGTCGGGGTTGCGCAAAGGCAGCTCGATCCCTTCCTTCAGCTTCGCCTGCGCCTCGTCGAGCCCGCCGACATCCTCCCAGCGGACGTCGGGGGCCTGCACCATCACCTCGCGCATGGCGGAGGGCTGGACGCGCTTCAGCGCTTCAAGGAAATCGTCGCGAGTGACCTTCAAATTTTCGAGCACTTCGGGTGGGATGGTGCCGCTCGACAGGTCGAGCTTGGGCATAATCCGCCGCACCGCTTCGATTGCCGCCTCACGGCTGAGCGCATTCAGATCGGCGCCAACAAAACCATAGGTCGTGCGCGCCATTTCGCGCAAGGATACTTTGGCATCCAGCGGCATCCCGCGCGTGTGGATCGCCAATATCTCGCGCCTTCCTTTTTCGTCGGGCACGCCGACGATGATTTCGCGGTCGAACCGGCCGGGGCGGCGCAGCGCCTCGTCAACCGCTTCGGGCCGGTTGGTCGCGGCAATCACGACCAGATTGGTGCGCGGCTCCAGTCCGTCCATTAGGGTCAGCAGTTGCGCGACCAGCCGTTTTTCCGCCTCGCCTTGCACCTTGCCGCGTGGCGGCGCGATCGAATCGATTTCGTCGATGAACAGGATCGAAGGCGCGGCCTTGCTCGCTTTCTCGAAAATCTCGCGCAGCTTCTTTTCGCTTTCGCCATAGGCAGAACCCATGATTTCCGGGCCGTTGATCACGAAAAATTCGGCCTCGCTTTCATTGGCGACGGCGCGGGCGAGCCGCGTCTTGCCCGTTCCCGGCGGCCCATGCAGCAGCACTCCGCGCGGCGGATCGACGCCGAGACGCGTGAACAGTTCGGGATAGCGCAGCGGCAGCTCGACCATTTCGCGCAGTTGGCGGATGGTGTCGCCCATGCCGCCGACATCGTCATAAGTGACGTCCGCACGCCGTCCTTCGCCCTTGTCGGCAAATTCGGCGCGAAGCTCGACATCGGTCGTCTGGTCGATATGGACGATACCCTTGGGCGTGGTCGCAACCACGGTCAGGCGGATTTCGGTGAGCGCGAACGCAGGAGCTGCCAGCATCTGGCGCAATTGCGGCGGCATATTCTCTGGTTGGACACGCTGCTGGCCATGCGTGGCGACGACATCGCCCGCGACGAAGGCGCGACCGATGAAATTGCGTTTCAGCGCGTCGGCTGGGCCTTCGAGGCGGATGCCTTGCTGGGCAGGTGCGAACACCACTTTGGTTGCCAGTTGCGACTCGGCCTTTCTCAGCTCGACATGGTCGCCCGCGCCCACCCCGGCATTGGCGCGTTGCAGGCCGTCCAGGCGGATAACCTCAAGCCCTTCGTCTTCGGGATAGGGATCGACCGCGCGGGCAACTGTCGCCCGCTTGCCGGTGATCTCCACAACATCCCCCTGCTGCAGCCCCAGCTCGGCCATGGCCGCGCGTGACAGCCGGGCAAAGCCTCGCCCCGAATCCTCGGCCTTTGCATTGGCGACCTGTAGCCGCTGCGCCCTACTTTTCGCCATGTCGAGGGGGTCCTTCTTCGCCAAGTCGCTGATTTGGAAGATAGGATCGGTTGGACGAGCGGGCAACCGCTGCGGCAAAGAAAAAGGGCCGACGCGAACGCCGACCCTGAAAGTCTTAGGAGAGGATGCCTGTTAGGCACCTTTTAGATGCGATGTCCGGACATATTGTGCAAGTGCGAAAAAAACAATTGAGGTTGCAATTTCCGGAATTGCCTTTATCCGGAAAATCCAAGCAAATCCGTGAGAATTTGCTTGCGGGTGCTCATAAGACCGTCGATGCTGCAACGCATCAATGACAGGAAAGCATGACTATGCGCCGTTTGCCTCCCCTGCGCTCGCTGGAAGCGTTTGTCCGCACGGCCAAGCTCGGCTCGGCAAAGGCTGCGGCAAGCGAGTTATCGCTGTCGCCCCCGGCGCTCAGCCGCCGGATCAAGGCGCTCGAGGATTTCATGGGCAAGCCGCTGTTCGAGCGCAAATCGCAGGCGATGTTCCTGAACGAAGATGGCAAGGCGTTGATGGCGGCGGTCGATCCGGTTCTGGAAACGCTGGCAGAAATTGTCGAGGAACTGGCGGGCGAGGGCGGTGAATACAGGCTGCGGCTGGGCGTGCTGCCGCTATTCGGCACACAACGGCTGATCCCGCGGTTGCCCGAATTGCGCAAGCTGTTCCCGAAACTGCACATTGATGTCGATACATCAGGCCATGCCGAAAACCTGCTGGGCGATGTTGTCGACGCCGCGATCATCATCGCCGACCAGGTCGATCCGAAACTTTACAGCGTCCGGCTCGACCGCAACACCGTCTATGCCATTGCCTCGGAACAGCTGGTCGCGGAACAAGGGATCAAATCTCCTGCCGACCTGAAAAACCAGACGGTGCTGGTGCACAGCGACATGCCACTGATCTTTAACGCCTGGCGCAATGCGATCGGGCAGCCAAAGCTGAAACCCGCCGCCATCGACCATATCGATTCAGGACCGCTGATGCTGGAGGCGGCAGCAAACGGGCTGGGCGTGGCGATCATGCATGGCAGCCATTTCAGCGATGCCAAGGACGACCGGCTGACCCGCCTATTCGATAGCGAGGTGGAAAGCCCCTACAGCTATTGGTTCGTCTGCCGCCCCCGCGCGCTGAAACAGCGCGCGGTGCGAATTTTCCACGACTGGTTGTTAAAGGCCGGGGTCTAATTCCGCCTCAACGTCTGGAAATCGCGGCCCGTGCCCAGCATCGAGTCGATCTTGCGGAGTTGGATCACGGACGGCTTGCACCGGTGGCGCGCGAATATTTTACTCAAGATACAGTGCTTTGAGCCGTGTTATATCGGCATCAGTCAATCCGATCTCTGCCTTCAGATAGCCGTCGACCCCGGCCCATTTCTCTTCAATCGCCGCGAAGGCACCGACCAGATAGGGGGTGCCGTCCTTTTCAACGAGCGGTTGGGCTTTTTCGGCACCGGGCATGTTCTGGTAGCGCGCGAACAGCGCGGCGACGGGGTCGGCCTTGGCGGTCGCCACGTCGATGCGCGGCATTTCATATTGGGGTCGGCGCAGCTCGGTCGAAAGCAGATAGTCGCGCACAATCGTGTCGCGCGGCACGCCCAATGCGGAATAGATCATCGCGGTGGTAAAGCCGGTGCGATCCTGCCCAGCCGAACAATGGAAGCTTATTGGCCCTTCACCTGCCAGCAGGCGGGCAAAAACAAGCTTCAACTGCGGTTTCAGAAAGTCGGGAAAGCCCCGGTAGAGAGCGACGCCATTACCCTGAAAGCCGCCCTTAGGATCCTGCATCATCGCCATAAGCGAATAGTCGATGGCAAAGCTGCGCGGCGAGGTGAGGCGGCTGGGGGCGAGCCGCCGCTCCTCGATCGAGCGCAGGTCGACCACTTCGCGGATGCCCAGCGCCTCGATCCGCTTCACATCGACATCGGTCAGCATCGGCATTGCACCACTGCGATAGACCATGCCCCAGCGCACTTGCCGGCCGTCCATTGTGCGATACCCGCCAATGTCACGGAAGTTAGAGCCCTGCTCCAATTGAATCACGCGCTCGCGGGCGGGGGCGAGCGCGGTGGCGGGCGTTGCCTCTAGCGCATGGGCGGGGCCGGCAACCACCAACAGGGCGGCAATCGCGGCACCTCCGATGATCAATTCTCGCTTCATCGTCATTCTCCCGATCAAAACTGAATGTTGAGTTCCGCGCCAAAGGTGCGCGGTTCGTTGAAAAAGCCGCTGAGCCCCGAGCGCGCTGACCCCGATTTGTAGAAGACATGCTGCTCGTTGAAGAGGTTGCGCACCCAGAAGGAAATGCCGAGCGCGGCATCGCTGCCGGGCATGACGATGTCGGTCAGCGCCACGCGCGTGTTGACGAGGAACGAATTGTCGCCCTTGGGCTGCGGAAAACGGACGGCGCGCGTCACGCTGTCAAAATCGGAGTCGGTATAGTTGATGTAAAAGCCGTCCGAATAATTGGCATCGACATGCGCGCGCACGGTTAGATCGCCGACCGGCGCCTCGATGTCGATCG
>CAZSJE010000138.1:0-5903 GCA_964606835.1 uncultured Sphingorhabdus sp. | reverse complement strand
GCGGGCCTTTCCACCCGGCAGCATCGCAGGCTGCCTTGTAGAATTGGAACTGCAAAATCCGCGCAAGGAAATAGCGGGTGTAGGGGGTGTTGCCGGGAATGTGATATTTGGCACCGGGATCGAAATTCGCCTCGCTGCGTTCCACCGGCGGGATGATCCCCTGATATTTCAGGCGCAGGTCGGTCCAGCCCTTATTATACTGGTCCACGGGAATCGACCCGTCGAACACGCCCCAGCGCCATTTGTCGACCAGCAGGCCAAAGGGCAGGAACGCCACCTTGTCCATCGCCTGGCGCAACAATAGCCCGGTATCCTTGTCCGCGCTCGGCACCTTGTCCTTGTCGAGCAAGCCGATCTGCACCAGATATTCAGGCGTGATCGACAGCGCGATGGCGTCACCGATCGCTTCATGGAAACCATCATTGGCGCCGTTCAGATAGAGGAAGGGCTGCTTGTTATAGGCGCGCTGATAATAATTATGGCCCAGTTCGTGGTGGATGGTCACAAAGTCACCGGTGTTGACCTTGATGCACATCTTGATTCGCAGATCCTCGACATTGTCGAGATCCCAGGCCGAGGCATGGCACACCACCTCGCGGTCGCGCGGCTTCAGGAACTGCGATCGTTCGTAAAAGCTTTTCGGCAGCGGCGCGAAACCTAGCGAGGAGAAAAAGCCCTCACCAATCTTCACCATTTCGATTTCGCTCTTGCCCCGCTTTTCCGGATCGTTTTCATTGACGTCGGTGGGCGTGAAACCCTTGGCCTTCAGCAGATCGCCAATGTCATAACCAATATCCCCTGCCCCCGGTGGTGCCACCAGATCATAGATATCGCCCCATTCCTGCGCCCACATATTGCCAAGCAGGTCGGCTCGGATCGGGCCGGTCTTGGCCTGCACCGCATCGCCATATTTCTTGTTCAGCTGCGTGCGGACATAGGTGTGAAGCTCGTCGTAAAGCGGTTTGACCTCCAGCCATAATTTGTCGGTCAGCTTGGCGAAATCATCGGCGGGCATGTCATAGCCCGAACGCCACATCGCGCCGACATCGGCAAAGCCCAATTCCTTCGCCCCTTGGTTGGCAATGCCGACCATTTTGGCATAATCTTCACGCATCGGGCCGCCGACCTGTGTGTGCCAGCTGGTCCACATCTCCTTCAGTTCGTCCGGATTGCGGTTGGTGCCCATTTCGGCCTCGATATCCGAGCCGACAATTTCCTTACCCTTAAGCGTGCCTTTGCCTTTGCCGTAAGCCGAGTTGAGCGCGGTCGACAGTTCGTTCAGCTCCTTGGCCGCTTCCGGTGTGTTTGGCGCGGGCAGGACGATGCCGTTACGCAATATGTCGAGCTTGCGCTTGGTGTCGTAGCTGAGGCCGGGCACATTGATATATTTCGCCGCCTCGATCGCGAATTTGACTGATAGTTCAGTGCCTTCCGCCCCGACCTTCGCGTTGATCGCATCGGTATCGTCGGTGATATAGGTGTTGTTCACCCAGCTCACTTGCTGGGCAAAATTGCTATATTCCAGATATTGTTTCTCGACGCTGGCGACAAAGGCATCGGCGTCCGAGACGGTCAGCGCAGCAGCAGGCGCGGCGTCCTGCGCCATGGCGGGAACGGAAATGGACGCGATGGCGAGTGCCGCCACCGAAACAAGATATTTCATCGAAAAAACTCCCCAGCAAAGCTGTTTATGAAATGGGAATGCGCCGCTGCGCCGCCCGCGTCAAGCCGCGCCGCGCGCCATTCGTCGAAGCAGCAATGCCGCTAGCAGACCGACAAAAGTGACCAGCCATGCCAGCGACTTCACAGGGCGAACCGTGGCGGCAATCCCGGCTAGGGTGTTGCTGCCCCTGAACTGCATAACCTGAATGAACTGGGAGATGGTCTCCGCATAGTCGGTGAGGCAGAAAAGGACGGCTGCGACCATCACCAGCATCCCTATCCGCCGCACGCTTGGCGCAGCCTCATCGCGCATCAGCTTTCCGCCATGCCATGCACCCCAGCTGTAAACCGCGATGAACAGCAGATCGAGCGCCATGCTGAACCGGGCGATCAGCAGCACGCCGTCGGCCCGCCATTGCCGCTGGATGGCATCGATTTTTGCGGCCGTTCCAGCGGCTTGATGATCGGATATACCTGCGGGTGCGAAGCCGTTCGAAATCGCAGGATTGATGGCAATCATCGCCGCAAAGAGCAGCAGGCCGAACAGCCAGTAACGCCAGAATCTCTTCTCGGTGACGCTCTCGGTCATCAAGCAACCAAGAAATCGCGAATCGCGATGCCCAATTCGGGTTTGACCACTGCGCTCATGTGGTTGCCTGGGATCGCAATCAGCCTGCTCTGCGGCAAGGCCTCAGCGAGTGCGGAGGCCGAGCCATTGTCCTCATCCTCCTCCCCGCAAACCACTCCAACGGGCAGATCGAACCCGCTGATCGCCTCCAGCGGCGTGTCGACCGACGTGTCAAGAATGCGAAGCAGCGCAACCGGATCGCCGCCCGTTGTTTTCAGGAACGCCTCGGCCATGAAAGCCGGAGAGCCACGTTCATGCTGCCCCAAATTGGTCAGCACATGGCGAAAATGCTCCACGCGGGCGGCAGTATCGGTCAGGCCTTTCAACCCCATGCCGGAGATTACCGCCCTGCCCGGCCTGCACCCTCGCGCCAGCATCCGCGCCACCGTCCGTCCGCCCAATGAGTAGCCGCCCAGATCAAAATCGGTCAGGCCCAGATGCTCGATCAGGGCAAACTGATCGTCGGCCAATATGTCCTTGGGGTAATGCGCAGGATCATGCGGCTTCCAGCTTTCGCCATGCGCACGCAGGTCGGGCATGATCACACGGAGACCCGCGTCCGCCAGCAAAGCTGCATGGCCATATTTGATCCAGTTGGTGTCAGCCTCGCTGAAATAGCCATGGATCAGGATCAGCGGGCGGCCTTCACCGATTTCCTTCACCGAAATCTCGACGCCGTCACTTGCGGTAACACGATATTGCTTCATTGCTTCGCTTTCTCCCACCGCTCGACCAGAGAGGGATATTCGTCGCAGCGCATTTCGGGCAGTCCGCGCGTGTCGAGCCACGCCTCATGCCACGCCTCGGTGCCGAAATGGCTGGTGGGGACGAACTGCGATGGATCGTCGAAACTGCCGACGGTCAGGTCGCAGCGCGCTGCATCAGGATATTCAAACCCCAATGGCGTCCCGCATTCCTTGCAGAAGGGCCGCCTTGCGATGGCGCTGCTATGATACCAATCTGGCTCGCTCTCCCAATTCCGCTGGTCCTTGCGCATATTGACGAATGCCGCTGCAACCCCGCCGGTCGCGCGCTGACACATGCGGCAATGGCAGAGGTAAGCGTCGAAATTCTCCAGCCGCGCGATGAAGCGCACCCGACCGCACTGGCAGCCACCGGTCAGCACTTCGGTCACGAGTCAGGCCTCAATATCGCCATCCACCCCTCGGGTGTTGTCGGCTGCGTTTCCAACACGGCAACGTCATCCGGGATGACAATCCAAGGCTGTTTTCTCGACACCCAAAGATGCGCGGCGGGGACTAGTTCCGGACTGTCATCCAGTGTGCCAGCGCGCAAATTGGCGATGCCGGGGCGCAAATTGTTGGTGGTGTAGATTCGAGAAAGGCATTTCGGGCAGGCGAAGATTGCCGCCCGCGCACCGCTGGGCTGGACATGATGCCCTTCGATCAACACACCGTCGACTGCCAAATCGCTCGCCATCACGCCCACCTGAATGCCAAAAGCGCTGCCGGTTCGCCGCTGGCAATCATGGCAATGACAGGCATAGGGCTTGAAGCGAAAGCCCGGCTTAACCGAATAACGCACAGCCCCGCACAGGCAGCTTCCAGTCAAGGGTCCGGTCGGTTCGTTCATCGGCGACGGGTCTAGCTGCATATCGGCGGAACACAACAAGATTGCATATAATAAGCAGTGCTATTATATTGATCGCTATGAGTGAAGATCTCGGATTCTTGATCGGCGATACCGCGCGCCTAATGCGCCGCGCCTTTGACGAGCGCGTGCGCACCAAAGGCATAACCCGGCCACAATGGCGTGTATTGGGCCTGCTCAACCGTTTTGGCGGCAGCACGCAGGTGACGCTTGCCGAAATGATGGATGTCGAGCCAATCACGCTCGGCCGGATGATCGATCGGTTGCAAGAGGCGGGATTGGTCGAGCGTCGAGCCGATCCGGCGGACCGGCGGGCGTGGCGAATCCATCTAACCCACAAGGGCGAACGGGACCTTGACGCATTGCGACCAACCGCCGTCGCTCTGTTCGAAGACGCGGTAGCTGGGTTGAGCGACAAGCAGCAGGCTGAGCTTGAGGCGATGCTGAACATCATGCGGTCGAACCTGACACGTCGGCCCGCGGAGGCTGCAAATGGCTGAAGCCGATGCACGGATCGATCTCGACACCAAGGATGAACCAATATCGGCAAGGCCGCGACGCAAATGGCCCCGGCTATTGCTGATGCTGTCGGTGCCACTCCTGCTGATCGGCGGTGGTACCATCTATTACATCGCCAACGACCATTATGTGTCCACCGACAACGCCTATGTCCAGCAGGACAAGTTGTCGGTTGCAGCAGAGGTCGGCGGGCGCATCGTCGAGGTGGCGGTAAAAGAGAACCAGCATGTAAATGCCGGAGACCTGCTGTTCCGTATCGATCCTGCACCGTTCAAACTGGCAATCGCACAAGCGGAAGCAACGATTGCCGCAGCGCAAGTCAAAGTTGTCACGCTGGAAACCGATCTCGGTTCAAGCGGAATCGATATTTCCAGCGCCCGTGAGGATGTCTCGTTCTACACCGAAGAGTATAAGCGCCAGTCAGCGTTGATGGAGCGCGGTTTTACCACCAAGGCGCGTTTGCAGGCGGCGGAACATGCGCTTTCCGAAGCGCGCAGCAAGCTGGCGACCGCCGAGGCCGACGCGCGCAAGGCGAAGGCGGCGCTTGCAACCGGGGCGGCTGCTCCCGGCGTGAACCCAGCTATTCTTTCGGGGCAAGTGCAACGAGACAAGGCGCTGCTCGATCTTTCCCGCACCGAAATCCGCGCTCCGTCTGCAGGGATTATCTCACAATCGGAGCGTCTCCAGCTTGGCCAGATGATGACACAGAGCCTACCTGTCCTTACCATCGTGACCGACGGGCGTGGTTGGATAGAAGCGAACTTCAAGGAAACCGATCTGGCCAATATGAAGATCGGCCAGCCAGCCGAAATCAGCTTCGACGCCTATCCGGGGCTGAAGCTGAAGGGCCGCGTTACCAGCATCGGTGCGGGTACCGGCTCCGAATTTTCGGTGCTGCCTGCGCAAAATGCCAGCGGCAACTGGGTGAAGGTGACGCAGCGTGTGCCAGTGCGCATAGAAATTCTGGAAACACCGAAGCGGCAGATGATTGCAGGGCTTTCGGCGCATGTCCGCATTGACACCGGCCAATAGCCCGTCGCAGTCAAGCAAGGCCGCGTCTCCGGTCAAGCATAAGGGCCTGCTAACGCTTGCGGTGATGGGCGCGACGATCGTGCAGATACTCGATTCGACCATCGCTAATGTCGCAATCCCGCACATGCAAACCAGCCTCGGCGCGACGATCGACAGCGTCAGCTGGGTACTGACAAGCTATATCCTTGCCAGCGCCGTTGCCATGCCCGCAACTGGTTGGCTCGCCGACCGGGTGGGATCGCGGCGGCTGTTCCTGTTTGCGGTTTCGGGTTTCATTGTCGCCTCGATGCTGTGCGGAATTGCCACCAACTTGACGCAAATGGTGTTGTTCCGTGTCCTGCAAGGTGCCTGTGCGGCTTTTATCGGGCCGCTTTCGCAAACGATACTGCTCGACATCAATCCGCCAGAGCGAGCCCCCAAAGCGATGCAGATATGGGGAATGGGGATCATG
>CAZSJE010000137.1:0-5928 GCA_964606835.1 uncultured Sphingorhabdus sp. | reverse complement strand
GTCGACTGGGTGGAGAATAGCTACCTGCTCAAGCGCGCGTTCCGCGAAGTTGCGATCATCTCCGGCCTTGTCGAACGCCAGCATCCGGGAAAGCGCAAGTCGGGCAAGCAAGTGACGTTTTCCACCGACCTGATCTATGACGTCCTGCGCCGGTACGAGCCCGACCATCTGCTGCTTGAGGCGGCATGGGCCGACGCGCGCCAGAGGTTGACCGATGTGGGGCGGCTCGGCGACCTGCTCGACCGCGCGGCGGACACGATGCTGCATATCGCCCTCGAAAAGGTCAGCCCGATGGCGGTGCCGTTGATGGTGATGATCGGACGCGAGAGCGTCGCGCAAGGCTCGGTCGACGACGCACTGCTGGTCGAGGCGGAGAGCTTGGCGGGAATCGCCATGACCCCCTGACGTGCGTTTGTCGAAAATGCTTTTGTGCGCGGTCAAACAGGCGTAAATTCCCGCATGGAGGATAATGTCATGCTGGGGAAAAATATCGCTTTTGCGTCCGCGCTGGCGCTCGCCGCGCTGGGTCCTGCCGCCGCGCAACAGGATACGCCGCCTGCCGATGCGGTTGCGACTGAGGGAGAACTGATCCCAGGTTTCACGCAGGATATCGAAATCGACCGCAGCGACCGGATGACGGTGCCAGTCAGCATCAACGGCAGCGAAACCTTTCCCTTCATCGTTGATACCGGTTCCGAACGGACGGTTATAGCAAGCGATCTGGCCAAGCGATTGAAACTGGAAGCGGGGCCGCAACTGAAACTGGCGACGATCACAGGGCCGGCCTTTGCCGAAAGCTGGATGATCGAAAATCTGGCGATGAATACAATCAACATCGACCTGATCGAGGCACCGGGGCTGGAGCGTAACAATCTTGGTGCTTACGGCCTGCTGGGGATCGACAGTCTTGAGGATCATAAGGTCCTGCTCGATTTCGCAGGACAGAAAATGGAAGTGCTACCTTCACGGCGCAAGTCGCGGCTGGGTAAGGTCGAGCGCGGCATGATTATCGTCACTGCGAAACGCCAGGCGGGACGGATGATCCTGTCAGACGCCAATATCGGCGGGATGCGCGTGGACATCATCCTCGATACCGGTGCGCAGTCGAGCATGGGCAATCTGGCGCTGCGCGACAGGCTGCGCGGGCGCGATTTGCGTTTCGACTATGTACCGGTGACGATGAAGAGCGTGACCGGTGATTTGCTTCCTGGCGACCTGACGCAGATCAAGGGGATCGTCATTGGCGGCATAACCATTGGCGATTTGCCCGTGACCTTTGCCGACAATTTCGCGTTCAAGGCGCTGAAGCTGGAACAGAAACCCGCCATCTTGCTGGGCATGGATGCGCTCAAGCTGTTCGACCGGGTGCTGGTCGATTTTGCCAACCGGCGGGTGGGGTTCGATCTGCCAAAAGGGGCCGGACGGTCAAAGGGTATCCAGATGGCGATGAACTGACCTAAATCCCCTCCCGTTGGGAGGGGTAGTCGCCGTAGGCGACGGGGAGCGCAGTATTTGCTCTTCGGCCCCCTCCGTCAGCGCTTCGCGCTGCCACCTCCCCCAGTGGGGGAGGATTTGATTTCCAACCCCAACCCAAGCGCCTCGCGCTCATCGAACACAAAGCAGTCGCCTTGCCAGACGCTGTCGGCAGGCGGCACATCCTCCAGATATTTCAGAATGCCGCCTTTCAGGTGGTACACCTCATTCACCCCCCGCGCCTTGGCATAGGCCGTCGCCTTCTCGCAGCGGATGCCACCCGTGCAGAACATTGCTATCTTTTTGCTCTGCCATTGCTCCGCCTGCGCTTCGAACCATGAAGGGAATTGGCGGAACGACGCCGTTTCAGGATTGATCGCGCCGGGAAAGCTGCCAGCCTTCACCTCGAAATCGTTGCGTGTGTCGATGACCACCGTGTCAGGGTCGGCGATCAATGCGTTCCAGTCGGCGGGCTCGACATATGTTCCGACGATGCTGCGCGGGTCGATGCCCTCGACGCCCATGGTTACGATCTCCCGCTTTACCTTCACCTTCATCCGCTTGAAAGGCATGGTTTCGGCGGTGGAATATTTGACCTCCAGTGCGGCAAAGCCCGGCCATCTGCGGATATGTCCAATGACCTGATCGATTGCATCGCGTTCGCCCGCGATGGTCCCGTTCACCCCTTCGCTCGCAAGCAGGAGCGTCCCCTTGATCGCATTCTCGCTGCAAAGCGAAAGCAGCACGCCGCGCTCTTTGGCTGGATCGGCGAGCGGGGCGAAATGATAAAGGGCAGCGACACACAGCATGGCGCGCGCGCATAGCGCAGCAAAGCGGGCTTGTCAGCCACTGGCAATTTGTGCATGGAATGTTCCATGGCCGCAGCGCTCGACTTTGGTAATGCCCGATTCTTGGTTGCAGGCGATGCCGCGCTATATTGGCCGGAGCAACACGCGCTGTTGGTCGCTGACCTGCATTTGGAAAAGGCATCGAGCTATGCGGCAGGCGGGCAGATGCTGCCGCCCTATGACAGCCGGGCGACGCTTGACGGGCTTGGCGGGCTGGTGCACCGGTTTGGGGCGCGCTCGGTTTGGTGCCTGGGCGATAATTTCCACGACGATGGCGGGGAGGAGCGGCTGGAGGGGGAGGCTGCGGCCATGCTCCGGCGGATGACCGCATTGCTCGACTGGCGCTGGATTGTCGGCAATCATGACCCCGGCCTTGCCGCCAATTGGGGCGGACGCGTGCATGACGAGATGATCGTGGACGGTATTATTCTCCGCCACGAGGCCGAACCACACGACTGCCGACCCGAAATTTCGGGGCATTTCCACCCCAAGCTGCGTCAGCAACTGCGCGGGCGGCTGGTCTCACGGCGCTGCTTTGTGCGCAGCGAGGCAAAGCTGATCATGCCCGCTTTCGGTGCGCTGACCGGCGGGCTGGATGCGGAAGATATCGCGATTGCAAAAGCATGTGGAGATGGGCCGCTGGAAGCGCTGGTTCCTGCGGCTGGGCGAGTGCTTGCTTTCCAGCTTGGGGATATTCGCGTTTCGTAAAAGCTTGGAAGTCATTAAGTTGGAAAGACTGAACACTTACAAACTTTCTGACTTCCAAGCTTATCTGAAACGCAAATCTAGGTTCGCGGCCCAAACAAGGCTGTCCCTATACGCACATGGGTGGCTCCCAGCATGATGGCTGTGCCGAAATCGTCAGACATCCCCATGCTTAATTGGCTAAGATCGTGCCGCGCGGCGAGTTCGGCGAGTAGCGCGAAATAGGGAGCTGGCTCGACATCGGCGGGGGGCAGGCACATCAGGCCGATGACCGGGATGCCCTCGGAACTGGCGGCCTCCAGCAAGGCAGGCAAGTCGGCGATCGCACAACCGCCCTTTTGCGCCTCCTCGCCAATATTGACCTGTATGAAGCAGGGCATTGCCTTGCCCTGCTCACGCATCGCTTTGCCCAAAGCGCTGACCAGCGACATCCGATCAAGCGAATGGATGCAATCGAACAGCGCGACTGCTTCGCTTGCCTTGTTCGACTGCAATTGCCCGATCAGGTGCAGCTCAATGCCGGAATAGTCAGCGCGCAGTGCGGGCCATTTGTCCGCTGCTTCCTGCACACGGTTCTCGCCAAACACACGGTGTCCGGCATCGAGCAACAGGCGAATCTCGTTGGCGCTGCGCGTCTTGGAAACCGCGATCAGTATGACATCGCTTGCCTTCCGCTGCGCAATTTTGGCAGCAGCGGCGATTTCGACATTGATGGCGTCAAGGCTCGCATGGGGCATGGTCGGGCGCTATAGCGACGCCAATGTCGCGCCGCCACCCCCCGTTTCCGAAGATTTGGTTGATGACCGATCCGCGTTTTGACGACCGGCTGCTTGCCGCAATCCAGCGACTTCCAGTGCATTCAGGCGTAGTGTTCCGCCATTATCAGCTTGCTGTTGACGAACGGCGAATGCTGCTTGCGGAGGTCCGCCGGGTTTGCGCGCGCCGCGGACATAAGCTGCTGGTGGCGGGCCGCGATCATGGCCGACATAAAGGGGCGAACAGTGCCCCCGTGCACAATGTGTTCGAGCTGAAAGAGGCAAAGCGGCTGGGGATCGGACTGCTCTTTGTCTCGCCGGTCTACGCTACTCGCTCACACCCCCATGCACGGCCGTTGGGCGTCAAGCAGTTCAGTCAGCTTGCGGCACTGGCAAGGCCAGCCAAGGTCATCGCTCTCGGTGGCATGACACGCAACCGCGCTCGTGCTTTGAACACGCGCGTTGCCCATGGCTGGGCTGCTATCGATGCTTTTCTGGACTAGAGATCAGAATTTGATCTTGGTGCCTACATAGACCGCTTCATTGTCGGCGCTGGTGACGGCAGCGGGATCGAGCCGGTCGCTGTCGCGCGAATAGCGGACGCCTGCCGTAAGATCGACACCCTTGGCAACGCGCAGGCTACCGCCCACGGCGACCTGATAATCGCCTGCCGCTGCTGCATTGCCGCGCAGGCTGGGTACAGCACCACGAGGTCTGTCGACCTTCACGTCGGTATTGAACCGGCTCGGCTTCTTCTTGCCATTGTCATCCAGCCGGAAATCGCCCTTGCCGACGATTTCGCCGATGCTGGGCGCCTGCTTCGTTGTGGCGGGGAGCGTGAAGGCCTGCCAGCCGCGCGCGGCGGTCAGTTGGTAATTGCTGTTGGCCAGTCGGAGTGTCGAGCCAGTCCCCGCCTCAATCTGCGAAATGGCATCGCGCACCGACACCGCATTGCTTGAATCGGCGCGCACTGCGATGGTCAGTGTGTTGCTGCTGCGGTTATTGAGTCCGGCAGGGGTGAAGGGAAAGGCGCTTTGCGCCATCGCCTTGCTGCGCATCCGCTCGGCCAGTTTGGTATCGACGCCTGCGGGCGTGAACCGCGTCGCCCAGTCGCTGCTGGCGGACGAATAACCGATAAGCGAGATTTGCGCGGCAACTGCCGGCACCAGCACCGGCGACAGCAACAGCGTGCCTACCGCCACATAGGCAGCGAAACGCGGCATTTTGCTGCCGATTTTGCCGTCAACCCGTTGCATGATGCGTTCTCTGCGACTCCTAATAAACTGACTATATGCTTGCCAGCCTGTGGACAAAAGCGAAAACACCTTTGAAATCCATAAAATTTTTGGCTGTGCCATCAATATCACAGTATCAATCAAAAGCGTTGCGCCGCGCCGGCTTTCAGCGGCCTGAACGGCAGAATGTCATTCAGGCCCGTGAAAGCTTGCCCACGCCAGCAAAGGCGCTTAGAGACGTCCAAAAATTAGGCCTAGCGGCACAAAATATAGCGAGGAATGACTATGCGTTTGAACGGCTTTGCCCTGGTTTTGGCTTCGGCAGCGACGCTTGCCGGTTGCGGCGGCGGCAATGAGCGGCCCAAGACCGACCTTGCCGCAAGCCAGGTAACGACCATCGGCGTGAATAGCTATTTGTGGCGCGCTTCGCTTGATGCGCTGTCGTTCATGCCGCTGGTGCAGACCGATTCGGCAGGCGGGGTCATCGTGACCGACTGGTATGTGAATCCGCAAAGCCCCGGCGAACGGATGAAGCTGACCGTTTCGATCCTCGATCAGGACTTGCGCGCCGATGCGCTGCGTGTCGCTGCTTCGCGCGAAGTGTCGCAGAATGGCCAGTGGGTAGCAGCACCGACCCGCGCGGCTACTGTGCAGAAGCTTGAGGCGATCATCCTTACCAAGGCGCGCGACCTTCGTCGCAGCGCGATTGCCGACTGATATCCGAAATCCTGCGTCTTCGCGTTGAAGGCGCGAAGACCGACAGGGAAATGGCCTGACCATGGCTTCACGTTTCAACCCGTTCAAGGCGGACGGGCATTGGCAGAAAATCTGGGAAGAGCAGGGGACGTTCAACGCGCCGCCCGCCAGCGACCCGCGCCCGAAAAGTTACATCCTCGAGATGTTCCCCTATCC
>CAZSJE010000136.1:0-5976 GCA_964606835.1 uncultured Sphingorhabdus sp. | reverse complement strand
CACCAGACTACGAATCTGGGGGTCGGACGTTCGAATCGTTCTGGGTGCGCCATTTCCTCTCACTGCCCCATTCCGTTCGCCTCGAGCGCAGTCGAGAGACCTCGCGGTTGTGCACCGCCTCCCGGTGTCTCGACTTCGCTCGACACGAACGGGTATGAGGAGCGCATGTCTTCAAAATCCGCAGTTGTGCTCCTTTCCGGCGGACTGGATTCGATGGTCGTCGCAGGGCTGGCGCGTGAGGCTGGCTATCAGCTGCATGCACTGACGGTAGACTATAACCAGCGGCACCGGATAGAGCTGGAAGCTGCCAAGCGCATCGCCGCGCATCTGGGCGCTGCCGAGCATATCATCCTGCCGCTGGATCTTACCAAATTCGGAGGCTCCGCGCTCACCGCCGATATCGCGGTGCCCAAGGACGGCGTCGAAGAAGACGCGATTCCTGTCACCTATGTCCCGGCACGCAACACTATCTTCCTTTCGCTCTGCCTGGGGCTGGCCGAGGCGCGGGGCGCGCGTGACCTGTGGATTGGCGTCAATGCGCTCGATTATTCAGGCTATCCAGACTGCCGTCCCGATTTCATCCGTTCCTTTGAGGCTACGGCCAATCTGGCGACCAAGGCTGGGGTAGAGGGCGACAGCTTCACCGTGCACACCCCGCTGCTGCACATGACCAAAGCCGATATTGCACGCGAGGCGGCAAGGCTTGGGCTGGATGCCGGGATGAGCTGGTCATGCTACGATCCGTCGCCGGACAACAAGGCATGCGGCCAATGCGACAGTTGCCGACTGCGCGCCAAGGGTTTCGCGGAGGCCGGTTTGCCGGACCCGACGCTTTACGCATGAGCTACGCGGTCAAGGAAATCTTCCCAACCTTGCAGGGTGAAGGCGCGCGGGCCGGTCGCCGCGCGGTGTTCCTGCGCTTTGCCGGGTGCAATTTGTGGACTGGGCGTGAGGAGGATCGCGCCAGCGCCATCTGCCAATTCTGCGATACCGATTTTGTCGGCATGGATGGCGAAAATGGCGGGCGTTATGCGGCTGATGCACTGGCCACCAAGGTCGCTGCGCTATGGGGGGCAGGCCGCGAGCATCGCTATGTGGTCCTCACCGGCGGCGAGCCGATGCTGCAGATCGATGACGCCTTGGTCGATGCATTGCACCGCGAAAGCTTTGAAATCGCTATCGAAAGCAATGGCACGTTGCCAACGCACCCCGGCATCGACTGGGTCTGCATCAGTCCCAAGGCAGGCAGCGAAATCGTGCAGCGCAGCGGCGATGAGTTGAAACTGGTCTGGCTGCAGCCGGGGAGCGATATCGACGCCTATGAAAGCTGGGCGTTCAGCCATCACCTGATCCAGCCCATGGATAGCGGCAATGCGGAAGCGAACGAAGCCAACCGCCTGGCCGCCATCGAACTGGTGACAGCACGCCCCAAATGGCGGCTTTCGCTGCAAAATCACAAACTCCTCGGACTACCGTGAAATCACGGTAAACACCTTTGACTCGGCGGGATGATCGTGACATCTTCGTGACCGGGGAAAAGAGGAGAATAAGCCATGGCTTCAATGGCAGAGAATGGCGTCCGCATTCGCGAGCGCCAAGGCCACGCCAAGCGGATGAGCACACACATTGCCTATGCGCTGGTGGTCTATACGCTGTTGCTGATTTTCGAAGTATCGCCGCAAATGGAAAGCAAGGGCATGTCGATTTTGCCCTATTTCATCCTGGTGGCGTTGGTGGGGCTGGCAATACTGCCCTGCCGCAATCTCGAACGCCGCTGGCAGCGGCTCGATGGCGACGGCGACAATGCTCATGATGGCGCGTTTCGGCGCGAGGTGATTGGGCTCTGGCTTTGCGCAATCGGGTTGCCGACGCTGCTTATGCTGGTGATCTGGATCATCCCCTGATTGACCGCAAAACCGCTCGCGCCTAAGCGGGCGGCATGCTGACACCCCAAGCCGCGCTTGATCGCGCAACCCAACTTGTCGAACAGGCCGTGAAGGCTGGTGCCGATGCCGCTGACGCCGTTTATGCCTGCGATGCCTCGACCGAAGTGCAGGTGCGGCTAGGCGCGCTGGAGGATGTCGTGCGGTCCGAAGGCGAGGATATCGGGCTGCGCGTGTTTATCGGCCAGCGTTCGGCAACAATTTCCTCGTCGAGCATGAACCCGCAAGTGCTGGCCAAGCTGGTCGACCGCGCGCTCGATATGGCGCGCGAGGCACCCGAGGACCAATATGCCGGACTGGCGCCTGCCGACAGGCTGGCCAAAAGCCCGTTCCCCGATATCGAAAGCGACGATGGGCAGGACCCCGATCCGATATCTTTGCGCGAAGCGGCACTTGCCTGCGAGGATGCGGCGCGGGCCGTGAAGGGCGTCACCAACAGCGAGGGCGCAGGCGCCAGCGCAGGCCGCTCAATCTTCGCGCTTGCCACCAGCCACGGCTTTGCCGGGGTGTCGCATTCGTCGGGTTACGGCCTGTCCGCCAGCGTACTCGCGGGTGAAGGCGATCATAAGGAGCGCGACTATGACTGGCGTTCAGCGAGGCACCATGCCGATCTGGACAGCGCAGAAGCCATCGGGCGCCGTGCTGGCGAACGTGCGGTCGCACGGGTCAATCCGGGGACTTTGAAAAGCGGGCAAATGCCCGTCATTTTCGACCCGCGCGTGGGCGGCTCGCTGATCGGCCATCTGATCGTTGCGATCAGCGGCTCGTCCATTGCGCGCAAGACCAGTTTCCTGCTCGACGCCAATGGTGAGCAATTGTTCGATAGCCACCTGTCGATCATCGACGACCCGCTGCGCCCGCGCGGGCTGGGCAGCCGGGCCTTTGATGGTGAAGGCCTACCCACTGCGCGTCGGGCGATTATCGAAAAGGGCGTACTGACCGGCTGGATCATGGAAAGCGCAGCAGCGCGGCAGCTGGGCCTTGCCCCCACCGGCCATGCCAGCCGCGGCGTCAGCGGCGCACCGGGGACCGCGCCTTCGAACCTGCACCTGGAAGGTGGCACTGCCAGTGTCGCCGAGCTGATCGCGGACATCAAGCAGGGTGTGTTCGTGAACGAACTGTCGGGCCAAGGCGTAAACCCCGTGACCGGCGACTACAGCCGTGGCGCGTCGGGTTTCCGCATCGAAAATGGCGAGATCACCGGACCGGTCGCAGAATTCACCATTGCCGGAAATCTGAAGGACATGTTCCGCGCGCTGTCCGTGGCGAACGACCTGGAGTTCATCCGCTCCACCAACGTCCCGACCTTGCGGGTGGACGGGATGATGATCGCGGGTGCCTGATTTCGACGCTGTCGTTGCCGCGACGCAGGAAGCCGCCAGCCTTGCCATGCGGCAATGGCGCGAAGGGGCGGCGCCGCAGGCAAAGGTCTGGGAGAAGGAAAAGGGCAATCCGGTGTCCGACATCGACCTTGCCGTCGATGCGCTGCTTAAAGAACGGCTGGGCAGTATCCTGCCCGACGCAGGCTGGCTGTCCGAAGAGACCGCTGACGATTCCGCTCGGCTTTCGGCGCAGCGTGTCTGGGTGGTCGATCCCATCGACGGCACGCGCGACTATGTGCGCGGGCGCGGCGGCTGGTGCGTTTCGGTGGCGCTGGTCGAAGGCTGCGCACCGGTCTTTGCCGTGATGGCGGCCCCGGTGCAGCGCAAGCTGTGGGTGGCGAAGGCTGGCGAAGGCACGAGCTGCAACGGCGAGCGCCTGACCGCGAGCAAGCGCAGCGAATTTGCCGGTGCCCGCGTTCCCACCGATGCGCTGCCCAAAATCGACCGCGACCTGGTCGTGGTCGAAAAGCCCAACAGCATCGCCATGCGCATGACGATGGTCGCCTGCGACCGGGCCGACCTGGTCGCGACTTTGCGCTGGGGCGCCGAGTGGGACATTGCCGCCGCGCATCTGGTGGCACAGGAGGCCGGGGCGACAGTGACCAATGCGCTCGGCCAGCCGATCCGCTACAACAAAGCTGCTCCGAAGGATTTCGGCCTGATCTGCTCCGCACCTGCCATCCACGGAGCAGCGGTCGAGCGATTGGCGGAGAGAGCAGCAGCAATCCTGAGCGCCTGAAATCAGGCAAAGGCACCGCTGCCGCGCAGATGCGCATAGGCCTCAATCACTGTGTGCAGCGCTTTCTCATGAGTCCGATCACCGCCATTGCGGTCAGGATGATATTTGCGCACCAGCCGCGAATAGGCACTGCGCACTGCGGTCCGGTCGGCATCTGTCCCAAGCCCCAGTGCCTTCAATGCCTTGCAATCGTCGCCCGACAGCACCCGGCCATTGGGCGCTGTCGCCGGTTTCATCTCTTCGACCCGCCCCCGAAACCTCGCCGAAATCGCATCCAGCGGATCGTTGAAATCAGCCCATTTGGGCGGCTGGTCGACCCCCGCTGCCGCGCGAAAGGCGCGGGTTTCGGATGGCCAGACATTGGTCGGGCTTTGCGCTGCCGCGATTTCCTCGGCGCTCATCCCGGCAAACCAGTCGTAACCCGCATTGAATTCGCGGACATGATCAAGGCACAGCCATTGATAATCGCCCGGACCATTCGGCCCCGACCCGCGACCATAGGGGTTGGGGGCACGAAATTCGCCGCGTTCGGGGCAGCCGGGATAGGCGCATGGCCGCCGCGACCCGCGCATGCGGCCATGAAAGCGGTCAGGATTGCGCGGGGCGGACATGATTTTCCCTTGGCCAAAGTTGGTCGATATGGGAAGAGTGAAGCCATGACAAAAGGCCCGATTGCTACCGAAATGGAAAAGCTGCTGACCGCGGCCTTTGCACCCAGCCACCTTGCCGTGATCAACGATAGCGCCAGCCATCGCGGCCATAGCGGCGACGATGGGTCGGGCGAAAGCCACTTCACCGTGGAGATTGAAAGCGGAGCCTTTGCAGGAGTGAACCGCGTTATGCGGCAGCGGATGGTCAACAAGGCACTGGGTGATTTGCCGGGTCAGCGTGTGCATGCGCTGGCCATCAAGGCGAGGGCGCCGGGGGAGTGATCCGGTGTTCGGGTGGAAGAAAAGCAAGGATGTGACGCCAGACCGGATGGGTCGTGATCCCGCATGGTATGCGGCGATGGAGGGCGATATGTCCCTGCTAAGTAAGCGGCTTGACGCAGGGCTGGACGTGAATCATGCCGACAAGGACGGGATGACAATGCTGTTCGTCGCATCGCATTATGGTCGCCGCAAAGCCGTGCAACTACTGTTGGCGAATGGTGCCGATCCTAACCTTGCTGAACGCAAGTTCGATAATGCGCCGTTGTGGGAAGCTACTCGCGAAGCTTGTTCCGGCCCTTTTGCCGACAAGTATGACATCGGCATTGTTTCGGATTTGTTGGCGGCTGGAGCAGATCCAAATCGGCCAAATGCGGTTGGCAAAATACCGGGTGGATGGGCTTCTGGCGATGATGCGCGACGAGTCGCAGTACAAGCTATATATCGTTCACACGGCTACAATGGGAAGTTTGCGCTTTGACCATGCAAATCATTACCCCCACCAGCCACGACCTCGGCATGTTCGAGGTGCGGCGCACGCTCCCATCGCGCCCGCGCACGATGGTTGGCCCCTTCATCTTCGTCGACCAGTTCGGCCCGGCGCACTTCGACATCGGCGCGGGCATGGATGTGCGGTCGCATCCGCATATCAATCTGGCAACGGTCACTTACCTGTTCGAAGGGGCAATCGATCACCGCGACAGCCTTGGCACTTATGCGACGATCCGGCCCGGTGCGCTAAACCTGATGACAGCGGGCAAGGGCATTGTGCATTCGGAGCGCACCCCCGCGGAGGAACGCGCGACTGGTTCGCCGATTAGCGGCATGCAAACCTGGCTCGCGCTTCCCGATGACAAGGAAGAGATCGATCCCGCCTTTGAACATGTCGCCGCCGCCGACCTGCCGCAGATCGACGACAATGGCGTCACCGCGCGGGTGATCATGGGATCGCTATGGGGCCGCACCGCGCCGACCACCCAGCA
>CAZSJE010000135.1:0-5998 GCA_964606835.1 uncultured Sphingorhabdus sp. | reverse complement strand
TGGTCGAGGAAATTGTCGGCGAGATCGAGGACGAGCATGACGATGAGCCCGAGGCGCTGTTCGCCGAAACCGCGCCGGGCGTGTGGGAAGCCGATGCGCGCGCCGAGCTGGACGATGTTGCTGAGGCTATCGACCCGAAACTCGCCGAGGTCGATGGCGATGTCGATACGCTGGGCGGGCTCGCTTTCGTGATTGCGGGCCAGGTTCCACGGGCAGGCGAAACCCTGCTGCACGAGGAAAGCGGCTGGAAGATTGAGGTCTTGGAGGGTGACGAGCGCCGCGTGACGCGCGTGCGGCTATTGATGCCGGAGATGGTGGGAGAAGCGGCGGGTTAGGCCATTAGCTGTATCGCCCGCCGCCGCCAGCTTTCGGCAAGCGACTCCATCGCCGCAAGCTCCTTCAATGCCTCATCCGCGTGCGGTGCTTTATGCATCCCGGCGATCAGCAGCTGGAATGTTCGCTCGACCGTCCAGCCATGTGTCATTCGCTCGACCTGCTCGATGGCATTGCCGGGTACGACCTGCCCTTCCTCTATCACGCGGAAATAATAGCCGCTGCGGCCGGTGCGGATAACGCCCGCGGTCATCCCCTTAAGCCCGAAATGATGGTCGATCTTCCAGCAGGGCTGCCGGCCCTGACTGATCTCGACAAGCGCTGAGCCGATGCGGAAGCGGTCGCCGATCTGGACCTTGTCCTCCGTCAACCCCGAGGCAGCAATATTCTCGCCAAAGCCACCCAGCCGTTCCAGATGCGGATGCGGGTCGAGCCCTCCTTTGACAAAATCTGCGCGCCATTCGGGATAATGTTCGGCCGGATAAAGATGCACCGCCTTGTCAGGGCCACCGTGCACGCTGGGGTCGGCAACGCGGTCGCCCGCAAAGCCGAGATAAGTTAGCTGCACCGGCCCGGTCGCTGCAACGCGCGAGCCGATCGTGCTTGTCTCCCCGTCCGCGCGAAAGGGCACGGGTTTGCCTATCAGCAATGCTTCGATGCTCGACACGATCATGGCTTCACCATTGGCATTTCCCGGCGCATTCCCTAATAGGCTGACGATGCAGACCAGCGACCTTCGCATTGCCTTTTTCAGCGGCAATTACAACATGACCGTCGACGGTGCGAATAAGGCGCAGAACCGGCTGGTCGAGTATTTGCTGCGCCAAGGGGCAAAGGTCCGTGCCTATTCGCCGACCATCGATCCGCCCGCCTTTGCCGCCAATTGCGATCTGGTGAGTGTGCCTTCGGTGGCGATCCCCGGGCGTTCCGAATATCGCATACCCCTATCGCTATCGGCGAGCGTAAGGCGCGACCTGGAGGCCTTTGCGCCCAATATCGTCCATATCTCGAGCCCTGACCGTGTCGCGCGCCAAGCGGTCAAGTGGGCGCGCAAACGTAACCTGCCCGTTCTGTGCACGGTGCACACGCGGTTCGAGACCTATTTCCGTTACTACAATATGTCCTTCATGGAGCCGCTGATCGAGGCGTGGCTTAGGAAGCTGTATCGCAAGTGCGACGCGCTGGTGGCACCGTCCGAATCGATGGCGCAGGTGCTGCGCGAGCAGCGGATGAATTACGACATCGACATCTGGTCGCGCGGGGTAGACCGGGAAATTTTCAACAGCGGGCGGCGCGATCTGGCATGGCGGCGCGCGCATGGCTTGGAGGATGAGGAGCCTGTCATTGGCTTTCTGGGCCGGTTGGTGATGGAAAAAGGGCTTGATGTCTTTTCCGACACCATCGACCAACTGCGGCGGCGGCAGGTCAAACACAAGGTGATGGTGATCGGTGAGGGGCCGGCGTGCGGCTGGTTCCAGAGCCGCCTGCCCGAGGCGGCCTTTGTCGGTTTTCAGGGCGGCGCCGATCTGGGCCATGCGGTTGCCAGCATGGACGTGCTGTTCAACCCTTCAGTCACCGAAACTTTTGGCAATGTGACATTGGAAGCCATGGCCTGCGGGCTGCCCGTCGTCGCCGCCAAAGCAACCGGCAGCCAGAGCCTGGTCGAGGATGGCCGTTCGGGCCGATTGATCGCTCCGGGTTCGATCTCGCAATTTTCCGAGGCGCTGCGGACCTATTGCGAAGACCCAGCGCTTCGCGCCGAGCATGGCAAAGCCGGCGAGATGCGCAGCCTCGACTATAGCTGGGACGCGATCAACCAGGCCGTCGCCGACACCTATCTGCGCCTGATCCGTCAGAAGGCTGCGCGGGCGATGGCCGCGACGTAACCGGATGACCGACCTGTTCGGCCCTGACGCGGTGCAATCATCAGCGACTACCGCCAACGCCCCGTTGGCTGACCGGCTTCGCCCGGCTTCGCTCAGCGACGTCATCGGCCAAGAGCATCTGACTGGTCCCGAAGGTGCAATCGGGCGAATGGTCGCTGCGGGGCGGCTTTCCTCGATGATATTGTGGGGACCGCCGGGGACGGGGAAAACCAGCATCGCGCGACTGCTGGCCGATGCGGTCGGGATGCATTTCCTTTCGGTGTCGGCGGTCTTCTCCGGCGTGGCCGAACTGAAAAAGGCCTTTGCCGAGGCTGAGCAATATCAGCGAATGGGCAAGAGCACGCTGCTCTTCGTGGATGAAATCCATCGTTTCAACCGCGCGCAGCAGGATGGGTTTTTGCCGTTCGTCGAAAAGGGGCTGGTGACCTTGGTTGGTGCGACCACTGAGAATCCAAGCTTTGAACTCAACGCCGCTTTGCTAAGCCGCGCGCAGGTGCTGGTGCTCAACCGACTTGATGAAGTCGCGTTGGGCCAGTTGCTGCATCGCGCCGAAGCGATTGAAGGTCGTGCGCTGCCGGTGACAGCGGACGCGCGATCTGCCCTCATCTCCAGTGCCGATGGTGATGGGCGCTTCCTATTGAACCAAGCCGAGACCTTGTTTTCAATCCAGCTGGACAACCCGCTCGACTCGCAAGCGATGGCAGCGCTCCTCCACCGCCGCATGCCCGTCTATGACAAGGACCGCGAGGGACACTACAACCTGATCAGCGCGCTGCACAAAAGCTTGCGTGGCTCCGACCCGCAGGCCGCACTTTACTGGCTGGCACGGATGCTGGTGGCGGGCGAGGAGCCGCTCTATATCCTCCGCCGGATCGTCCGTTTTGCCAGTGAGGATATCGGCCTCGCCGACCCAAACGCTCTTGTCCAATGCCTTGCCGCGAAAGATGCCTATGACTTTCTCGGCTCGCCCGAGGGCGAACTGGCGATTGTGCAAGCCTGCCTTTACTGCGCGACAGCACCCAAATCGAACGCTACCTATAAGGCGCAGAAAGCGGCATGGAAACTGGCAAGCGATACCGGCTCACTGATGCCGCCCGCCAACATCCTCAACGCCCCAACCAAGCTGATGAAGGATATCGGCTATGGCAAGGGCTATGCCTATGACCATGATGCCGAGGACGGCTTTTCAGGCGCGAACTACTGGCCCGATAGCGTGCCGCCTGCCGAACTCTACGCGCCGGTGGAGCGCGGCTTTGAAGCGAAAATCCGCGAACGCATCGCGTACTGGAACCGGCTGCGTTCCGAACGGGACAGCTGAAATCGCGCCTAAGTGATTCAAATTGAGTCACATTTTCGCCCACCACATTATGTGAAGCAAAAATTTGCCAGAGTCTTGATTCTAGGCTAGATTCTTCCTGCTCAAAGACCAAATGGTCGCAATCTCGGGGGAGAGCAACATGGGTAATATGCAATTGGCCGGATATGAATTCGACCGGGTCCTGTTCATGGAATGGGCCGAAAAAGTCTTCTTTGCCGCCTTGATCATCCTTGTCACCTGGGTCTTGGCCAAGGCGGCGAAATGGGCCTTTGCCCGGATGGTCGACCAGATATCCTTCCTGCAACGCGGGACGTCCACCGGCGAAAGCGTCGGCATGGCATTGGGCAAGATCGTCTCGCTGCTGGTCTGGCTGTTCGGCCTGCTCGCGGTGTTGCAGCAACTGGGCTTCGACAGCGTGATCACTCCAGTGCAGGGGCTGCTCGGCAATTTCATTGGCTATCTGGACAATATCGTCTTTGCCGCTGCCATCTTCTTCATCGGTTCGATGATCGCGCGGATTGTCCGCGACCTGGTCGTCACCGCGCTCGGCACGGTCGATTTCGACAAGTGGGCCAATCGCGGAGGGGTTGAGGCCGTCACCGGCAACAGCGCGATCACGAAAACCATTGGCACGATTGTCTATGTGCTAGTGATTATCCCGGTCGCCATCGCTGCGCTGCAGATGCTGGAAATCTCTGCGATCACACAACCCGCCATGAACCTGCTCAACATGGTCTTCGAGGCGGTGCCGCTAATCATTGGTGCCTGCCTGTTGCTTGGATTGGGTTATGTCATATCGCGCTGGATCGCGGGCCTGATCCGTGACCTGCTGCCAGGCCTTGGCGCGGATCGTGCAATTGACGAGCTTGGTATCCTGCCTGCGGGGCGCAGCGCATCGGGGGTGATTGCCACGGTCGTCACCATCGCAATCATGGTGTTTTTCGCCATTGCCGCGACTGACATGCTCGGTTTCCCGCAGCTGACCAACATCCTGAACACAGTGCTGGCGCAGGCGGGCAATGTGGTGTTCGGCGCTGTGCTGATCGCGCTGGGCGTGTTGATCGCCAATATATTGCGCAACCTGATCGCCGATGCGACGGGAACGGGCATTGCCTCCAACGTCACCTATTGGATCACCGTCGGACTGTTCGTCTTTATCGGGCTGAAGCAGATGTCGATCGGCGGGCTGATCGTCGATTATGCCTTCCTGGCGCTGGCCGTTGGCGCGGCAGTGGCCTTTGCCCTCGCCTTCGGCCTTGGCGGGCGCGATGCGGCGGCACAGGCGTTGAAGGACTTGCGCGCCAGCACGCCGCCCGCGCGGAAAGCGCCCGTCGCAGCAAAGCCCGTGGCGGCGCTTGCGGCGAAAACGATAAAGCGCGCGCCGGTCCGAAAGGCTGCGCCGAAAAAGAAATAGAGTTGCCAACCGAAACGGCAAATCTGGGGCGGAGAGCAATCTCCGCCCTTTTCTTTTGCGACGACCGACCCCAATGACAGGCCATGCGCACTTTCGACCAATATGCCTGCATCGACTGGTCGGGCGCGCAAACCCGCTGGCACAGGGGCATTGCCCTTGCCGTATGCGATACAGGGATCGCAGCGCCCAAGCTCGTGAACCCGCCCGAGCGCCATTGGACGCGCGGTGCCATCCTCAACTGGTTGCGCGATGTCGCCTACACCGGACAAAACATGCTGATCGGCATGGACCTGTCCTTTGCCCTACCCTTTGCAGATGCCGACGCCTATTTTCCCGGCTGGGATCGATCGCCAGCCAATGCCAAAAGCCTGTGGCAAATGGTCGATGACTATTCCGCTGACGACGACCATCTCGCCGCCAACGGCTTTCTCATCCATCCCGAAATTGCACGCCATTTCCGCCAGCACCGCAATTGTGGCGGTCTGTTTGGCGTGGGGCGCGGGCGCTTGCGGCGCTGCGAAGCCGATGGGCAGGCGCTGATCGAAGGCATCAACCCCTATAGCTGCTTCAACCTGGTCGGCGCGGCGCAGGTGGGCAAATCGAGCCTGACCGGCATGCGCGTGCTGCACCGGCTGGCGGGCAGCATAGCCGTGTGGCCCTTCGATCCGCTTCCTGCGAGCGGCCCGGTAATCGTCGAAATCTACACAAGCATCGCCGCGCGCGCTTCGGACGCGCTGCCAAAGGGCAAGAGCAAGATCACCGATGCTACGCTGCTCGATCGGGCCTTGGCGCGCTTTGGCTCGGCGCCGCACAGCCCCTTGGATCGTTATCACGACCATGCGACCGACGCCGTGCTGACCTCGGCATGGCTGCGTCATGTGGCTGGAGACGCAAATCCGTGGAACCCTCGCCTGATGTGCGCCGACGTCGCGCAAACAGAGGGCTGGACCTTTGGCGTGCTTTGACGGTAAAGGCGCGAGCGCAACCGATGTGCCGGCTTAGCTCAGTTGGTAGAGCACCTGATTTGTAATCAGGGGGCCACGGGTT
>CAZSJE010000134.1:2040-6030 GCA_964606835.1 uncultured Sphingorhabdus sp. | reverse complement strand
GCTGTATAGCCCTCTGCCCTGCCGGTGCGCAAACGCCCGCCCACGCGATCGGATGCTTCTACAACAACAACTTTCAACCCCTGTTGCTCCAGCAATTCTGCGGCGTGCAAGCCGGAAAGGCCAGCGCCGACAACAACCACATCCCATTTTTGGGGGGCGCCTCCGCCGGTTTTTGCTTTGGAGATTGCCGGGATCGACCAGGCTCCCAGTGCAAGTGCGCCAGCACCCATGACCGTCCTGCGCGATATTTTTCTGGCGTCATATCCCATAATACAGCTCCCCGACCTCTAGAGCCCAATCATAACTATGCGCACCTTAACGCGACATGGGCTAAGTCCGTTGCCTTCTAAACCCGTGTGCATCCCTTACTGGATCGATACAAGTGAAATGAAGCCGATGTCTTCGCAAGGCGGATAGATTGGTGACGCCGTTCCCCGACACAAAAATCCAGTCGCATATTGGGTGTCATCAAACGTTTAGAGCCACGGAGCGTTACATCATGTCTGCAACCGAGCGTTGCCAAGTCGTCATTGCGGGGGCAGGTCCGGTCGGAACTGTCATGGCGACATTACTTGCGCAGATCGGCGTGGAGACCATTGTATTGGAAGCAGGGGTCGATTGCGCCCAGGATTTACGCGCTTCTACCTTTCATCCGCCAACGCTTGAGATGCTTGATCAGATTGGCATAACGCCAATGCTGCTTGAACGCGGATTGAAAGCACCGATCTACCATTGGCGGGACCGTCATTCGGGGGAAACCATCGAGTTTGACCTGACCGAAATTTCCGACGTGACGCGCTACCCATTCCGTATCCAGTGCGAGCAATATCATTTGTCGCGGGCTTTGGCGGAAGGAATAGAACAGCATAAATGTGCAGACATCCGATTTTCCAATCGCCTGCTCGCGTTTGAACAGGATTCGGACGGCGTGTTGGTGCATGTCGAAACGCCCACCGAGATCCGGCATATTCGCTGTGACTGGTTGATCGGGGCTGACGGCGCGAACAGCATTGTGCGTAAATGGCTCGGCATAGATTTTGACGGATTTACTTATCCCGAACGATTCCTATGCCTTTCAACCGACACCGAATTAGCGGACTATTTGCCCAATCTAGCCCATGTAAACTATGTTTCGGATCCGGAAGAATGGCTGGTTCTGTTGCGCGTTCCCTCCGTATGGCGTGTGCTGTTGCCAACAGTTGCAGACCAGACCGACGATGAACTTCGTTCCGATGAAACCAAAAACAACGTATTTGACCGTCTGATGGGCGATGGTGCCTCGGTCAGGACATTCCACCGCACACTTTACCGTGTGCATCAACGCGTTGCGCAGTCCTTTGTTCAAGGCCGGGTTATGCTGATTGGAGACGCGGCCCACCTGAACAATCCGCTCGGCGGTTTTGGCATGAATTCCGGCGTGCATGACGCGTTCAATCTTTTCGAAAAGCTGGAATTGGCGATCAAGGCTGGCAAACCCAATGGTAGCCTGGCGCAATTTGATCGACAGCGCCGACAGGTTACCCATGCCTTCACTCAGGCGCAGACGATTCAGAACATGGCATATATGCGCGGCGGCGCTGGCGAAGAACATGCGCTGAGGCGGGCAGACATGCTTTCATTGCATGACGATGAAGATCGTCGCCGCAAATATCTTCTGCGCCAGGCGATGTTTGAAAGCCTGGAGCAGGCAGCTGCCATTCAATAGGATCAAGTCATGACCGACATACTGGGCTGGCGTAAACTGATGGGCGTTATTGCGCCGTCCACCAACACAGTTGTGCAACCGGATATGGAAAGAATGCGCCCGTCAGGGGTGACCAACCATTTTTCCCGGATTTACGTCGAAGATCCGGTTGCGCTGTCCAACGAAGATTTTATTGCAGGCACAACCGCAATCGCAGAAAACACGATGGATGCGGTAAAGTCCGTAATGACCTGCAAGCCGGACTATCTGGTATTGGGCATGTCGGCGATCACTTTTTACGGCGGTGTGGAAGGCAGCAAGAGTTTCAAGCGCAAAATAGAAGAATTTGCAGGGATTGGCGCCAGCACGGGCGCGGAATCAGTTGCAGCGGCACTCAATGCCTATGGCGGCGTGAAAACGGTAAGCTTTGTCTCACCCTATTATCCCGTTGCCAACGCCGAAGTCCGCCGTTTCTTTGAAGAATCAGGTTTTGCGGTAAAGCGCGATGTTCCCCTGCTCTGCAAATGCTGGACAGACATAGCAAAGGTAACGCCCGACCGGTTGCGCGATGTCATCGCGCATCTGGACGGCCCCGACGTCGACGCCATCGTTCAGGTCGGTACCAACCTCTCCATGGTCGATCTGGCAGCCGAAAGGGAGGCTGAGCTGGGCAAGCCGGTCATCGCCATCAACAGCGCAACCTATTGGCATGCATTGCGTGCGTGCGGGATAACGGATCGGGTTGAAGGACTGGGACGATTGCTCTCGGAGCATTGAAGTTGCACACTCCGTAAGCTTCGGTTGATGCGCTGCTCTTCAAATGTCGACATGGAAATTGAGATCACAACGGGATTTTGGGAGAGCGGCAAAATGCGGATGTTAGCTAGCATAACTTGCCTGCTGTCACTGGTGACGAACGCTGCGTCAGCAACACAGCTCACCGATGACAACCAAAGCCCGAAAGCGGCTGAAACGGCATCGGAAGCGCAAATGCCCGAACCTGATCCAATGGTCGGTGATGGGGGCACGGGTCCATTCTACCAATGGCAAGGCCCGATACCGGAAGGCCCTCCTCAGATTGTCAGGTTGGAGCGGTTCAGTTCCAAGCTGGCTCTTGCTGAAGCCGCCCTTAGCGAGCGTATCCTTTACACCAGTCTTGGCGGTCCTGACGGGAAGCAGCCGATCCTTGTATCGGGCGCCGTTTACCTGCCAAAAGGGCCTCGCCCGGCGAAAGGCTGGCCCATTATTGCATGGGCGCATGGTACTGTCGGGCTACCCGATGTTTGTGCGCCAACCTTTAATGGCTGGTCCGTGCGCGACGTAGAATATTTGAACAACTGGCTGCGGGAAGGTTATGCCGTGGTCGCCTCAGACTATGAAGGCATGGGGACCAATGGACCCCACCCTTATATGATCAGCCGATCGGCAGCCACTGGTACATTGCATTCTGTGCTGGCAGCCCAAGCCCGTTATCCCCTGTCAAACAATGTCGTTATCGTGGGGCAGTCGCAAGGTGCCCATACAGCCGCAAATAGTGGATTGATGCAGGAAGAAATTGCACCTTCGCTGAAGCTGCGCGGTGTCGTGTTGACCGGCTGGCCCGGGAATATGGAGATGCCGGCGATAGAGATGGATCGATACAATCCCTGGTCGGTATTCTATATGCGCGCGCTGCCGACATATGCGGCCATTGACCCCAGCTTCCGGCCCGAAAGCGTGCTGACGGAGGAGGGCAAGAAGAACTATAAAGCGTTCCTCGCCAATTGCGGATCAAGCGCAACGCGAGAGTTCATGTCGCGCGGTCCGATCGCCAACACATTGTTCACATATGATCCCACTCCTTTGGAAGCACGCGCTCAACCCCTGCGCGCCTATCCGCCGTTGCGTTTCAATGTGCCGGTCTTCCTGGGCATTGGCCTTGCGGACGAACAGACTTATCCCCGCCCGACATTCGATACCGCCAAGCGGGCCTGTGCGCTGGGCAGCAACATCGCAATTCACATGTACCCCGGTTTCAATCATGCAGGGACGGTATTGAGATCGCAGCAGGATTCGCTTGGCTGGGTGAAAGCCGTGATAAACGGAAAAATCCCGAATGGCCGTTGCAAAGACGCGGTGTTCCCCGACTAGCCACGTCCTGAAATGGATGTGGCCAATTTGATCTAGCGCGGATCAGCCCATTCCGGGAACTGTGCGGCTTCCCCTGCAAGAGCTCCAGTCAGGCCGCCGTCAACTTTGATATCGGCACCGTTTATCCATCCGGCTCCGCTGCTGGCAAGGAAGCCGATGACTTCGGCGATCTCCTT
>CAZSJE010000134.1:0-1940 GCA_964606835.1 uncultured Sphingorhabdus sp. | reverse complement strand
GCCATCGACAATGCTTTGCTGTCATCTTTCTCCCGCACCACCGGCAAAAGCACAGACTTTCGCTCCATCCATCGCCAACCGGCACCGGATGAGACCAGCGTGATGGAGCCGCCGGAACGCATATGCGGAGATAGCATCCGCACGACCGCGCGGGCGGATATGAAATTGATCTGCAAAATCCTGGCCGGATCGCCCACTCCGGCCACACCAGCGCTGAAGATCAGGGCATCGAAGCCCGGACCCTGCGCCAATAGGTCACATGTGATGCTAACGCTGGAGCGATCCGCGAGATCGCATCTGATCCATTGGATGCCATCCAGTTCATCCGGCTGTTCAAGACGATCCAGCCCGGTTACCTGCCAACCGTTCCCCACGAAATGGCGCGCGGTTGCAAGGCCAATACCACTTGCCGCGCCAGTTATAAGTGCCCGCATTTTCGTCAATCAGAAAGGAGCCAAGCAAAACAGCGTGATCACCACGGGACGCTCCTCCCTAGCAAATCGATAAAGCGGCCATTGTCCTGCGACGACAAGCCGGCAATGACCTTCAGCTGGTTGGCAACGCTCTCTTCGACCGGCCATTGCGCAGACGTGCCGCCAAGGTCGGTCTGCGTCCAGCCCGGCGCCATGCTAATCACGGTCATGCCCTGATCCGCTAGTTCGACTGAAAGCCCTTTGGTCACCATGTTGAGTGCCGCCTTGCTTGACCGATAGGCATAGGATTGTCCCTGCGTGTTATTCGCAATCGAACCGAGATCGGACGACATGTTAATGATGAGCTTGCGTTGGCCCGCCGACAGATTGGCGCGCAGCACCTGTACCATCTGAAACGGGGCAAGGACATTTACCCGCATGATCTGTTCCCACAGGTCATAGTCCATATTGTCATTACTCTGGCGGTGCGCAGAATCGTCCCAGCTTCCGCCGTAAAGGCCCGCATTGTTCAACAGAACATCGATCGCGACGTCACCCAACCGCTCGCCCAATGCCGTGACAGAGGAGCGATCTTCAAGATTGAGTTCCTCGATCCTGACCCGCGTGCTGGTATTCGCGAGTGCTTGAAGCTCGCTAGCCTGTTCTGGCTTGCGCGCGGTTGCAATCACAGATTCTCCCGTCTTGGCAAGCTGCCGGACATATTCAAGTCCAATGCCTCTATTCGCTCCGGTAATCAGCCAGGTCGCCATTGTTGGTTCCACTTCACAGATGTCAGTTGAGGGTCACAATCACCTTGCCGAACGCGCCCTCGTTGGCGCGGGCATAGGCCGCTTCGGCATCGTCGAAGGAGTAGGTGCTGTCGATGACCGGTTTCAGCTTCTTCTCGACCATGAACTGAACGAGATCCTCATGATCCTTGCGCGTGCCGACCATCACCGCACTCACACGCAGGGCAGAAAAAATCAGCGGCAGTGCATCGATCGTCCCGCCAAAACCGTCAAGCGCACCGATGATCGCAAGATGACCATTGAGACCGAGCGCAGCGACCGATTTCTGCAACGTGCCAGCACCCCCCAGTTCGATCACATGATTGACGCCGGCACCCTTGGTGCGCTTTCGCAGCTCCTCTCCCCACTCCGGACATTCGTGATAATTTATTGCATCCACAGCGCCGAGTGCCCGTGCCCGGGTGATTTTATCCTCGCTTGAGGAGAGGACAATCGGTCGGGCGCCCATGGCCGCAGCCAGCTGGATTGCAAAGAGTGCGACACCGCCAGTTCCGATCACAGCTACGCTGTCGCCCTGCTGAACATTGCCAAGCGGTCGCAGCGCGGACCAGGCGGTGACGCCTGCGCAGGGCAAGCAGGCAGCCTCTGCATAGCTCCAGCCTTCCGGGATGGCCACCAGACCGCTTTCAGCCAATATCGCATGGTCTGCGAAGACACCGGGCCCACCTGCCCCCAACGAGGAGAGAACGCCGGGCAGGGTCAAGCGACCGGTCGGCTG
>CAZSJE010000133.1:0-6051 GCA_964606835.1 uncultured Sphingorhabdus sp. | reverse complement strand
GTCTCCGCTGCCGGATTGAATGTCATGTTTTCCCCTCCCCTTTATTTCTTCAGCGCTGCCAGTGCCGCAAATGGTCCAGCCTCGCCCTCATCCTTCACCCCTGCCGCCTTCAGCACAGCTTCCGCCTCTGCACTGCGCGGATAGGGATCGATGGCAAGGCCCAGAGTCTGCGCCACCGCCTCGCCCAGATCGACCACGCGCCCATCGTGGAACAGCGTGTCGCAATCGCCCTCCCCCAGCTCGATTTCGGCATCGGGCGCATGCTCGCTTTCAGCAATGAAGCGGATGGTAAAGTCTTCGGCTATCTGTGCTGGCACCGGCGCGCCGGTTGCGACGCAGGCTTGTTCCAGCCTGGCCTCCAACCGTCCCTCGACCAGAAAACCCTCACCATCGCGGCGCAGATCGACCTTTGCGGTCAGGCACTCCAGTGCCAGCAGGTCGAAACGGCGGGCAAGTGCTGCGCGCTGTTCGGCATCCGCTGCAAGCCTGTGATGCACAGCCTTCCCGCCAATTTCCGACAGCGGTACTGTATTGCTGAATTCGGGCGATGGTTGCTCGGTCATGATCCTGTCCTGCCCGGCTCATCGCGGGTTCATTTTGCCATGGGCATTCATGCTTCGCCAATGGGCCTACTTGATATTGCCCAGCGTTGGTGCAATGGCAAAGTGGAAATTAAAGGTTAAGGGCTGCAACGATGAAGTTTCGACAAATGGCAATGCTGGGGGCACTGTCCGCAACCGCACTGCTTGCGCAGGGTTGCACGCAATTGCGCGCGCATCAGGGCTATATCGGCGATGCGACCCTGATCTCCTCGGTTCAGCCTGGCGTCGACAATAAGGAATCGGTGCAGGCCTCGCTCGGCCGCCCGACCTTTACCGGACAGTTCAGCGACAGCGACTGGTATTATTTCGCGCGCGACACCAAACAGCTCGCCTTCGCAAACCCACGCACGACCGACCAGTTCGTGCTGCATGTCCAGTTCGACCGCGCAGGCAATGTGATCGCGGCCAACCGGACCGCGATGGAAAATATCGTCAATCTCAGCCCTGAATCGGACAAGACCCCGACGCTGGGTCGCAACCGCAGCTTCTTTGAAGATGTGTTCGGCAATATCGGCTCGGTAGGGGCAGGCAGCGCGCCGGGTGGAAGCGGCCCGAATTAGGGGGCGACGAACGCTGGGACCCGCAGTTTCACAAACATCTTGACTCACGACTACGGTTGTAGTTCATCTTACCCGTCGGGGAGGTGAATCATGATCGTCGCGGTTTTGGCACTGACTCTTGCAATTCCCGATGAAGCGCGATTGACGCGTTCGGTCCGTGAGGCCATCGAGGGCGAGACGCAACATGGTCTGATTGCCACCATCGAAAAGGATATGGACGCCTATATGGATGGCGTTCCCGACGATTATCGCATTGTCGAAGACGACGGGTCCATCACTGACAAGTCGCGGCTGCGCGAAAAGCAGGCCGAGGCATGGGCGCTGATCACGCGAACCAATCGGCTCGATATCACAATCACCGACATCAAGCTCGGTTGCGACGGCATTTGTGCCTTTGTCAAAACCGACCAGTTCTGGGATCGGCAGATGATCGGGAAAGATGGGGTAACCGAGTTCAATGTTGTTACCACGCAGAAGCATGACGAAAAATGGGAATTGCGCGACAGCCGTTGGCGTCAAACTTATACAAAAGAGCTTGGCGGGACAGTGACTGTCGACGGCAAACCTTATTGACCGGGTATCAGCAGCGAAGAATCGCCATAGCTGTAAAATCGGTATTCTTGCGCAATTGCATGCGCGTAAACCGCCTGCATCCGGTCCAGCCCCATCAGCGCGCTGACCAGCATGAACAAAGTCGATTTGGGCAAATGGAAATTGGTCATCAGCCCATCAATGGCCCTGAAACGATAGCCGGGGGTGATGAAGATCGCGGTATCGCCTTCGAACGGTTGTACCATGCCATTATCGTCGGCAGCGCTTTCAAGCAGGCGCAGCACCGTCGTGCCCACCGCGATCAGTCGCCCGCCTGCCGCGCGCACCGCATTCAGTCGCGCCGCCGTCTCTGCATCAATATGGCCCCATTCAGAGTGCATGACATGGTCGTCGGTGTCGTCAGCCTTGACCGGCAGGAAGGTCCCCGCACCGACATGGAGCGTCAGCACCTCCCGGCCAATCCCTGCTGCGGCAAGCGCCTCCATCAACCTCGGCGTGAAGTGCAGTGATGCCGTTGGCGCGGCCACTGCCCCGTCTTTCTCCGCGAACATCGTCTGATAATCGCTGCGATCACGGTCGTCGGTCGGGCGCTTTCCGGCGATATAGGGCGGCAGCGGCATCCGGCCTGCGCGTTCGAGCAGCAGCTCGACCGGCTCACTCCCTTCAAAGCCCAGTATGAAGCTGCCATCTGCCAGCCGCTCTCGCGCAATCGCAGTCACGTCGGCACCAAATTCGACCCGGTCGCCGGGGCGCAGCCGTTTGCCGTTGCGGACAAAGGCCTGCCAGCTTCTAAGATCGATCCGCTTATGCAGCGTCGCGCCGATCCGCGCCTCATCGCCCTTGAAGGTGCGGCGGATGCCCTCCAGCTGCGCGGGGATCACGCGCGTGTCGTTGAATATCAGGCAATCGCCTGGGCGCAGCATGTCCGGCAGGTCGGCAACGGAGCGATCCAGAAAAACCTCACCGTTCACGCACAGCATCTTCGCCGCATCGCGCGGTGCCACGGGGCGAAGCGCGATCCGTTCAGGCGGCAGCTCGAAATCGAACAGATCGACGCGCATGTGCGTGTGACTTAGTTCAGTGGCTTATTGAGATCGTCCACGGTGATGTTGGGCAAGACCGGCTCGGCAGGTTTGGCCAGCGCAGCAAAGTCCGGCGAAGGCACATTGTCCGCGCCGATCGATGCCTGAATGATCCGGTCGGGCTGCGCTGGCGGTTCGCCGCGGGCAATGGCATCGACGAACTGCATCCCCGAAATCACCCGGCCAAATGCCGTGTAATTGTTATCGAGCGAAAATTTCGGCTGGAAGCAGATGAAGAACTGGCTGTTCGCGCTGTTCGGGTCATTCGACCGCGCCATCGAGATCGTGCCGCGCAAATGCGGGGTCGCGCTGAATTCGGCGGTCAGGTCGGGCAGGTCCGACGAACCCGTACCGGTCCCGGTTGGGTCGCCGGTCTGCGCCATGAACCCTTCGATCACCCGGTGAAAGATGATGCCATTGTAAAAACCGCGCCGCGTCAGCGTCTTGATCCGCTCGACATGCGCAGGCGCAATCGCCGGATTCAGCAGGATCGTCACGCGCCCGCCAGTCGACAGGTCGAGGTAAAGGATGTTTTCCGGATCAACCGCCGGTGCGGCAGGCACGCCCTGTGCATAGCTAGACTGGGCGGGAAGCGCCAACGCAAACAAGGCGAAGGCAACAAGGAAAAACCTTGAAATCATGAAGTTAAATCCTTTTCAGGCCATTTACCGGCGCTCTGATAGCGCGGTCGGCTGTCCTTGTCATGAACGATTGCTTTTCATCTGCGAAAGCGACATGAGTCGGCGGGGGCAAAAGTCGGTGGAGGAAATCATGCGCAAAATTTTTGCTACGGGTTGCGCGATCGCGCTTTTGGCTGGCTGTTCAGGCGATGCCGACAAGAATGGCGACGGCAAGATCAGCGCAAAGGAGGCGTCGAATGAAATGGCGTCCGGCGGAGCTATTGCGATGAAGGCGGGCGAATGGGAGACCAAAATCACCTTTGCCAAAATCGACGCCAAGGGAATGCCCGAAGCCGCCAAGGGCCAGATGATGGCCAGTATGGGGAAAGGCGTGACGGTCAAAAGCTGCCTAACCGAGGAGCAGGTCAAAAATCCCGGCGCAGACTTTTTCGGATCGCCGCAGGAAAGCAACTGCACCTTTGACCAGATGGACCGGTCGGGTAACAGCATGAAAGTCGCGATGACCTGCAAGCCTGATGGCAAAACCGTGGTGAAAAGTACCATGAACGGGCGCTTCTCCGCGGAAAGCTATGAAATGGACATCGAACAAAAAACCAGCGGTACGCCTATGGGCGATATCGGCATGACGGGAAAAATTACAGGCAAAAGATTGGGCGATTGTCCGGCCTGATTAGGGGAAAATTTGTATGAAAAATAGGGTATGGGTGGCGATCGGGGTTTCGCTACTGCTTGGTTCGTGCAGCTCTGGGACGGAAAGCGATACCAATGGCGATGGCCAGATTTCCGCCGAGGAGCGCGCGCAGGAAATGAGCGCCGACGGCTATCTGCCGATCGCGGCAGGGCGCTGGAAAATGACCTTCGATTTCACCGATGTCGATTTCAAGCGGCTGGGGAAGAAGGAAAAGGACGATCTTATGCGCGAAGTCGAGCAGGGCGCGTCCGGGCTTTCCTGCCTGAGCGTCGAGGAAGCATCCAAACCGGGGGCAGACTTCTTCGGTGGCAGCGGTGCCGAGGATTGCACCTACAAACGCTTCGACCTTGCCGGCAATCGCGCGACGATGCAGGTCATTTGCGGCATGGGCAGCCTGGGCAAGGTCGAAATGGATCTTAACGGAACGGTTGGCCGAGATCGGTTCGATTTCGACACCGAGCTCGCAGTATCGGTGCCGATTGCAGGAAAGATCAAAATGTCGGGGACGATGACAGGCGTGCATGACGGCCCGTGCCAGGGGAACGAATGAAGCTATATATGCTCATCGGCCTTTCGCTTGCTCTTGCCGGGGCAAAAGCATCGGCAACAGACCGCTTGGCCCAACCCGCGCAAGTTCGCGTCGATTTCAACAAAAGCAAGATCGTCAAAAGCGAGGTAAGCGGCGAGGCCGGTGTGGTCGGGCGCAATGTCTCGATCGACGATCCGGCGCGGGTCGCCTCCATTTCGAAGCTGGTGGTTGCGCTGGGCGCGATGCGGCTCGCCGAGCAAGGCAAGCTCGATCTCGACCGCGATGTCGGCCTTTATCTTGGCTGGCGCGTGCGCAACCCCGCCTTTCCCGATACGCCGGTTACCATGCGGCACTTGCTGTCGCACCGCAGCGGCCTGCGCGACCGGATCGACTATATCGTCCCGCTCGATGGCGACCTCTCAACCGTGATGGCAAACCCCGAAGCTTGGGAAACGAATTATCCGCCGGGGGCCTATTTTAGCTATGCCAACATCAATTCGCCGCTGATTGCCGCGGTCATGGAAAGCGCCACAGGGGACCGCTTCGACCAGTTAATGGCGCGGCTGGTGCTGAAGCCCCTGAAGCTCAATGCCTGTTATAATTGGGGCGACGGTTGCAGCGACGGGCGGCGCGCGCAAGCAGTCACGCTGCTGCGGCCCAATGGCGACTTGGCACGCGACGCGGCGATGAAAGGGCCAGACCCATGCGCGGTCTATCCCGCAAGCAATGGCAGCTGCGATGTTGAAAAGCTATACAAGCTTGGCCGCAATGGCTCCGCCTTCAGCCCGCAGGGCGGCCTGCGGATTTCCGCCCGCGATCTGGCCCGGATCGGGCAAGTGCTGCTGTCCGAAGGCCGCCCGCTGCTGAAGAAAAAGACTTTCGCCGAAATGATCGGTCCGGTCTGGACCTTTAATGGAAGCAATGGCGACGACGACAAGGGCTATTTTAGGGGCTATGGCCTGGGCGTCCACTGGCTGGCCGATGCACAGGGCAATCAGTGGATCGGCCATGTCGGCGAGGCCTATTCGTTGCGCGCCGGTTTCTGGGTGAACCGCAAAAGCGGAAAAGGCTTTGTCCGCTACACTACCATGGTCGACGAATTCGCCCCCGTGGGCCATTGCTTCGACACTTGCCCCTGATAAGTTGCAGGTCGCAACGAATCGGGAGGGACACATGCTTGGTTACATAACGCTTGGGTCGAACGACATTGAGCGGTCGAAGAATTTCTACGGCAACCTGCTGCCGCTGATCGGCGGCAAGGAGCTGATGAAGTTCAGCGAGACTTTCATCATCTACGGCACAGGCATGGACAAGACTGCTATTGCCATCACCACGCCCTATAATGGCGAAGCAGCAGGCGGCGGCAACGGCAATATGGCCGCGATCGTCGTCAA
>CAZSJE010000132.1:4707-6084 GCA_964606835.1 uncultured Sphingorhabdus sp. | reverse complement strand
GATTGGTGAGCGCGCGGCTCAAACTGTCTGCCTCTGCAAAGACAAAGGCATCGCCGGCATGATCCATCACGTCGATTGTGATGCCGCGCTCCTTTGCCAATGGCCACAAATTGTCGGCGACGTCGCGCGCGAGCTCGGCCAGCAACAGGTCTTCACCGCTGAATTCGCTTTCGCCCATGCGGGCGATATCGACGAAATCCTGCGCCAGCTGCATCGTCCGGCGGGCATGCCGTTCTATCCGTTCGCGTGCCCCGGCATCGCGCAAATCGGGCAGCATCGCGATGATCGCCGACTGCGGCGCGCGCATATCGTGCGATAGCAGTTGCAGGGCCTGCTCGCGGTCTGCCTCTGCGCGGGCGAGCGCGCTAATGTCAGTGAAATAATGGATATGCCCGATCGGTTGCTGACCCTCGCCGTGGAGGACCGAACGGCGGAGAACCAGAGTGCTGCCATCGGTGCTCACAAGCCGCAGGCCGCCTACTTCTTCTCCTTTGGCCCCTTCCTGATCGCGGAAATATTCCAGCACATCGCTGCGCGCCCGTTGCGTGATCTGCCGGTCGAACGCGGTCGCCACATGCTCGCCAATTGGTGACCGGCCCATGCGGCGTTCGAGTTCGTCATTGACCACCAGGATATTGCCTTTCAGGTCTGTCACGACCAGCGGATCGGGCAAATCGCTCAGTATATCGGCGACAAAGCGGCGCAGGCTATTGAGCTGATCGATCGCACCAGCCAGCGCAGTGCTCTGTCGCCCGACCATGTCGTCGCCGACGCTTGATTGAACGGGCAAGCCGATTTGTTCGCCTTCAGTCAAATCCTTGAGCTCAGTTTCCATGAAATCGCTCATGGCCTGCAACCGTCGCCAACCCCAGAGCGGATAAACGAGCAGCAACCCAAGCATTGCTGCACCGGGCGGAAACCAGAGCTGTGCGCCAAGCAGTAGCGCGCTGCCTGCCAGAACCGCCGCCACCAGCGCGAGCGACATGACCAAAGCAAAGCGTGGCCGCCAGCGCAGGAATCCGATCAGCAACAGCCATAGCGGCAAGAGTGAGAGCAGCGTCGTTGCAATCCTCGGTAGCGGCTCGACAAAATCGTCGCGCCGCAAGGCACCCAGCATATTAGCCATGATCTCGGCACCAGACAGCAGCCCGCCATCGGCCAGCGGCACGGGATAGGCATCGCCCATGCCCGTTGCCGTTGCGCCGATGATGACGTCCTTACCCTCGATCATTTCGGCGGGAATTTCACCGTTCATAGCGTTGACAAAGGGCACTTCGACGAAACTGCCCCGCTTGGCGTAGGGGATCATCACGGGCTCGTCGCATGTGTCGTTGCGGACATAGGCAGGCGTCGGCTTGCCGCGTTCGCGCGCGACCA
>CAZSJE010000132.1:0-4607 GCA_964606835.1 uncultured Sphingorhabdus sp. | reverse complement strand
GAAAAGCTTGCCAGCTGGTCGTAGAACAGATTGTCGAACGCTGCAGTGCCACGCCATTGCAGCGCCAGAATGACTGCTGCGGATGACAGCAATGCAATCGCCAGCCATTCGATAACAAGCCGAAGGCGAAGATTGACCAGACCGCGCATCCTCATGCGCTAGCCTTAATTGGCAGAGACAGTAAGCTTTTCAAACGGCGTCCAGTTGGTCGAGACGTCGCCGTCCAGATATTGCACCGACGCGACGCGCCAATAATAGTCGCCAGCGGGCAGATCCGACAGGCTGATTTGCTGCTCGGTCAGACCTGCTTCGTCGACCATTGCCGTGCCTTCGGGGCGGTCGCGATAGAGCTGAAAATGGAAGCGTTGCACGCCATTGCCCTCGGCCAGCCACTTGAACGCATAGCCAAGATCGCTCTTGCCGCCGCTTGCCACAACGCTGTTTTGGCGGCGTTTGAAGGCATAGGTCGCAGGCATGCCTTCGATGCCGTTTGCCGAGATCGCGCGGAACCGGACGAAGTAATTGCCGTCTTCGATACCTTCGAAGCTCGCGGTGTCGCCGCTGAACTTCCCGTCGGCGACCTGTTCGACAAATCCGGCGTCGGCAGCTAGCGTGATGCGCAAGCCCGCCATTGTAGCGACCTTGGGAAGAGAAAAGCTTACGAGCTTTTCATTTTGCATCCGGCCGGCACCCGAAATTTCTGCAGGGGGCAACAGCATTTCAGTAATCACACCGCCATCGGGCTTAACAGACAACCCATTGCCCGCCGGCAGCGCCGAACTCGTGCCAGCGGCAGTCGACACCGCGAGACCGCCTTCGGTCACCTCGGAAAAGTCGCTGCCGCTGCCCTCGTCATAGCGCGACTGGAAGTCGGTGCCTCGCACCGCCGACACCGCCTTAGGGGTTTTGACGATATAGCGGTCATTGGCATTTTTCATCGGCGTGACGGTCGATTTGGCACCGCCCCTGCCAACCTCGAAATTATAGTCGAGGCTTGAGTCGATCACATAGCGACGCAACCGGACGATTTTCAGGTCGCTGTTCGATGGCAGCGAGACGCGTGAGCCATTTTCCAGCGAAATGGTAGCAAAGGAGGATGCGGCAGTGCGTAGCGTTACGCCTTCATTGATTGTCGTTCCAGAAGGTGCCGCCGCCCCGTTCATGGTTACATTGCCGCGAGCAGCGACGATCCGTGCACTGCTTGAACGAAATTTCAGATAGCTTCGCGCGATCCGCAATTTGGTGCCAACCGGAATCGCGTGAGGATTGCGAATGCCATTGGCCTTTTGCACCCGAATATAGTCGTCGGCGCGCGCGAAATATTTGTCGCCCAAACTGATCAGCGTGTCGCCGCGCTTTACCTGATAGACGATTACATCTTCCTCCGCCGCCTTGGCAGGCGCCACTGCCACAAACAGCGCCAGCCAGATTATCGTCATCAGGATACGCATTTTCGACCCCCAAGTTTCAGCTTTTGTCCATCGTCTCCAATCGATAGCCGTAACCGAATACGGTGAAGATACGGAAGCCGTTTTCAGGCTTCAGGTCAAGTTTCGAGCGAACGCGCGAAATGTGCATGTCGAGCGTGCGCGTCGCAAGTGCCGCAGTTGTCCGCCAAATGGTTTCCATGATGTAATTGCGCGACAACGTGCGGTCGCGGTTTCGGAAAAACAGATCGGCAAGCTCGAATTCCTTGGCCGTCATCAACACAGTCTGCCCATCGAAGCTGACCGTCTGCTCAATCCGGTCAAACTCATATTTACCGTAGCTTGCCTTCGTTTCGAACGCGCCGCTGCCAGCGCTTCGGCGCAGCATTGCGTTGATCCGCGCGGCAATGACGCCTTTGTCTTCCGGTTTGGTGATATAGTCGTCGGCCCCGGCGTTCAGCGCGTCGCTAATGTCCTTTTTCGCAGTACGATTGGTCATCATGATGACCGGCGGCCGTTCCTGCATCGCACTTTGCATCCAGTTCAGCGTTTCCAGCCCGTCCTTCTTGGGCATGGTCCAGTCCAATATGACCAGATCATAGGTTTCGCGGACCAGCGATTGTGACAGCGCATTACCGTCGGGAAAACTGACGACGCTGTGTCCCAACTCGTCGATGATCGATTTCAAATAGGCAACGACATCAGCTTCGTCGTCAGCAATTGCGATACGCATGGTTCGGACCTCTCCAAATCACTTGCCCTTTGTTGCACATCAGTGTGCGGCATGTATCGAGCGGCGGTTAGACGCAGTTTACAAGTTGTTCCAGCGTTACCGCTGTGCAGTTACAACCATTTACAACATTGCATAAAGGCTGAACGGCGCAGAATTGGCTGGGGTGGCAGGATTCGAACCTGCGAATGCCGGTACCAAAAACCGGTGCCTTACCACTTGGCGACACCCCAGCAGGCCATCAGGCGAGCGGCCTTATAACCACAGAAAATCGCTTTGCAACTTAGATGCGCTGAACCCAGCCATGGTTGTCGGGCGAGGTGCCGCGCTGGATGTCGATCAACCGGCTTTTCAGCTTTTGTGTCAGTTGGCCCGGTCCGCCGCTGCCGATGGTAAAGGCGAAATCAGGGGCACTGACCTTGCCGATCGGGGTAACCACAGCGGCGGTTCCGCAGGCAAAGGACTCGGTCAGCTGCCCGGATTCGGCATCGGCACGCCATTGGTCGATGGCGTAAGGCTCTTCCCTAACGCGCAGCCCTTCTTCCCGTGCCAGCGCGATCAGGCAGTCGCGCGTTACCCCGTGTAAGATGGTGTCGGACAAGGGCGGCGTCTGGATGCTGCCATCGTCGAAAACGAAGAACACATTCATGCCCCCCAATTCCTCAATCCAGCGCCGCTCACGCGCGTCGAGGAATATGACCTGATCATGGCCTTCGCGCATCGCTTCGGCCAAAGGCACTAGGCTCGCCGCATAATTACCGCCGCATTTGGCCGCTCCCGTGCCGCCGGGGCCCGCTCGGTTATAATGCTCGCTGACCCACAGCGACACAGCCGGCGCGCCGCTTTTGAAATAACTGCCCGTCGACGCAGCAATTACCATGAACAGATACTCGTTTGCCGGCCGCACGCCCAAAAAGGCTTCAGTCGCAATCATGAAGGGTCGCAAATAGAGCGAGCCGCCCTCCACATCCGGGAACCAGGCCCGATCCGTCGCAACCAGTGTCTTGCAGCTTTCGATAAACAACGCCTCTGGCAGCTCAGGCATGGCCATCCGCCGGGCCGAGGCGTTGAACCGCCGCGCATTGGCGTCGGGCCGGAACAGCGCCATGCCGCCATCGGCAAGCTTATAACCCTTTAGCCCCTCGAAAATTTCCTGCGCATAATGCAGTACGGCCGCTGCCGGATCGAGGCTGAGCGGACCGCGCGGGCCTATCGCCGCGTCATGCCAACCCTTTTGCGCGCTGTACCGAACAGTGACCATATGGTCAGTAAAGGTTTTGCCAAAGCCCGGATCGGCAATCAGCACCGCTCGCTCTGCATCGGCGATGGGCGAGGGGTGAGGCAAATGCGCGATTTCGATCATCATCATGTCCGGGTCAGGAAGGGGTTGCGTTCTGATATGGCGCATGCCTAGATACGTCAATATGGCTGTCCCATCTCCTGCTGTTGCGCTGAACCCATCGCCGCCAGCCTCGCCGCTGTTCTTGCGTGAGGATGAGGTTCGGCGCGGGGTCGAGCTGCTTTATTTCGGCTATACGCGGCTGACGCGCTCCATCGACGAGGGCTTGGCCGAACAAGGGCTGGGCAGGGCGCACCACCGGGCGCTCTATTTCATTGCGCGCCAGCCCGATTTGACGGTCAGCGACCTGCTCAAGCTGCTTGCGATCACCAAACAGTCGCTGGGTCGGGTGCTCAATGACCTGTCGTCGCGCGGGCTGGTCGATACGCGCACTGGCACCAGCGACCGGCGGCAGAAACTGCTAAGGCTAACTGAGGCGGGAGGTACTTTCGAGGCGGAATTGTTCGATGCGCTGCGCGGCGGCATGGCGGCTGCCTATGCGGCGGCTGGCCAGGAATCGGTCACCGGCTTCTGGCGCGTGCTCGAAGGGCTAATCCCCGATGACGACCGCCCAATGGTGGCAAAGCTGCAAGGGGCAGTGGCATGAGCGTCGACCCTCGTATAGCGCGGTTGGAGGCGGTGATCCGCGAACGGCGCGGGGGCGATGCTGCGTCGAGTTATGTTGCCTCGCTCTTCGGCAAAGGCCGCGATAAAATCGCACAAAAGGTGGGCGAGGAGGCGACTGAGACGGTGATCGCTGCATTGACCGGTGATGCTCCCGCGCTGACCTCGGAGGCCGCAGACCTGTTCTTTCACTTACTCATCCTGCTCGAAGATGCTGGCACCGATTTCGATGCTGTTCTGACCGAGCTGGAGACACGCGAAGGCGTTTCAGGCCATGCCGAAAAAGCCGCAAGGAGCGATCCATGAGCGTCGATGCCACTCAGCCCTATGACGACCAAAATATCTTCGCCAAAATCCTGCGCGGGGAAATTCCCAACCGCACGGTCTATGAGGATGAATGGGCGCTGGCTTTTCACGATATCAACCCGCAGGCGCCGACGCACATACTGGTAATCCCCAAAGGCCCCTATGTCAGCTGGGACGATTT
>CAZSJE010000131.1:4223-6105 GCA_964606835.1 uncultured Sphingorhabdus sp. | reverse complement strand
GATTCCGAGTTACACCGAAAGCTGGAGCCGCGGGCGCCGCATCCGAAACGACGGCTTGAGGCGGTGAAAGGGTTAGCCGAGGTTGGTATACCGGTGCATGTCAATGTTGCGCCGATTATTCCGGCGATCAATGATCATGAAATTGAGGCGGTGCTGTCAGCGGCTGCGGAGGCGGGCGCGGTGAGCGCGACATGGATACCGGTGCGCTTGCCGCATGAGGTTTCGCCGCTGTTCCAGCAATGGCTCGACGCGCATTTTCCCGACCGCGCGGGCAAGGTGATGTCGATCATCCGCTCGATCCGTGAGGGACGCGACAATGATCCCAATTTCTTCGGGCGAATGCGGGGGAGCGGACCCTGGGCCGACCTTATCCGCACGCGGTTCCAGATTGCATCGAGGAAAGCTGGACTGGTGGGTTACAAATGGACGCTGCGGTCCGACCTGTTTGTACCGCCCAGACTTGACGGTCAGCTGGCTCTGCTTTGATCAACCAAAAGTGGCGCTATTGCCAACCACCGGCTGATAGCGGATCAGCCTGCTTGTCAGCACCGCGGCCTGCCGGTTGACCACGGCCAGCCGGTATTCCGGATCGGTTACCATTGCCATGAACGCGCCGCTATTGGGATATTGTGCAATGAAGCTTGCATCCCAGTTCCAGCCATCCTGCGGGCCAATCAGCACTGTCTGGAAATTGCCGCGCCAGACGATCTTGCCGCCAAGCCGTTCGAACACCGGGCCGCTGGTTTTGCCATATTCGGCATAAGCACGCGCACCGCTCCAGCCCTTGCCCGCATGTTCGTGGTTGTCAGGATAAGTCGCTATGTCGCGGAATTTCAGCAGGTTGAGCATATGGATCGGTTCGTCCCGCGGCAGCGATTTGAACAGGTCAAAGGCCGCCCGGGTTGGGTCGACATGGTCAGGCATCGCTCAGCGTCCGCAATTTGTAATCCTTATATTGCTTGCGCAACTCGGCCTTTTGCACCTTGCCGGTCCCCGTCATCGGCATGCTGTCGACGAAATGCACTTCGTCGGGCAACCACCATTTGGCGATGCGTTCCTTAAGGTAGGCCTGAACATCCGCTTCGCTCAAATCCGCAGCATCGGGTTTTTTGACGGCCACCAGCAAAGGCCGCTCATCCCATTTGGGGTGATAGACGCCAATCGCCGCCGCCTGCGCCACTCCAGGACAACCCAAGGCCGCATTTTCCAGCTCGACCGAGCTGATCCACTCGCCGCCCGATTTGATCACATCCTTGACCCGGTCGGTGATCTGCATCGTGCCGTCGGGGTGGATCACCGAAACGTCGCCGGTATCAAACCATTGCTCGGCGTCGGTCGCGTCAGCCTCTGCCTTGAAATAGCGCTTGATCACCCACGGCCCACGAATTTGCAGCGCGCCTTCGGTTTTGCCATCGCGCGGAGCGATATTGCCGTCCTTGTCGATGACGCGCAGCTCGACGCCAAAGGGGATGCGGCCCTGCTTGGTGACGACATCGATCTGTGTGTCGATGCTCATATCATCCCAGCCCGGAACCGGCGAACCCATGGTGCCGATCGGCGAGGTCTCAGTCATTCCCCAGGCATGGCTGACACGCACGCCACCCTTCATCAGACGCTCGATCATCATGCGCGGAGCAGCCGTGCCGCCGATAGTGACTAGCCGCAGCTTGCCCAATCCCGCCTCGCGCCCTGCCGCTGCCTCGGCATCCAAATGCGCAAACATGGCAAGCCAGACGGTCGGCACGCCGGCGCTGTGGGTAATCCCCTCCTCCAGCATCAGCTTGTGCAGGATCGGCGCTTCGTTGGTGGTCGAGAAAACGAACTTCACTCCTGCCATTGCGCCGGCAAAGGGCAGGCCCCAGCTGGCGGCGTGGAACATCGG
>CAZSJE010000131.1:0-4123 GCA_964606835.1 uncultured Sphingorhabdus sp. | reverse complement strand
ATCATACATCAGCACCCGGTCCTCGGCATGGTTCATGATGTAGATCAGATCTTCGTCGAACAGCCGGATGTTGACTGTATGGATCACCCCGCCGCAGCCTATGGCGCCATACCAGGCGGCAAGGTGGCGGTGGTGGTTCATGGCGAAGGTCGCCACCCGGTCGCCGGGTTTCAGCCCAAGGCTGACAAAAGCCTGCGCCATCCGCCGGGCTTCGCTCGCGACGCCCGCCCAGTTGGTTCGTTCGATCCGGCCATCGGCCCAGCGCGTGACGATCTCGCGCGTGCCATGCTCGCGCGCGGCATAGTCGATGATGTGGCTGACGCGCAGGTCCCAGTCCTGCATCGTGTGTATGGTCACTTTTCCTCTCCTCAGGGGCCTTTGCCCCTATTGAACCAGGTTTAGATGTAGCTTCACCGGCTCCAGCGCAACATGGCTGACACCCTGTATCGCTTTCACCTTCTCCACCAGCTCGACGTCAAGTCTGAATTTGTTTCCGAGGAGAATGGGTACCGATTGCCCATTGGCTGCGCGGGTCTTTGCGACCACTTCGCTACGCCCGCCCTGTAGCGGCGCGATCAGGTGCTGCAACTGGTGAAAGGCATCGACTGCCTCGATCTCCAGGCACATTTTGAAGCGGGTTGAGGCGACCAGCCCCTCCAGCGGCTTGGCGCTTTTGATGGTAATGCCTGGCGTTTCGTCGCCGGGACGCTGGTCAAGCTCGACCGAGACCAGCAGGCAAGTACCATCCTTGGCCCATTCGGCGAGTTGCGGGCAAACGGCTTCCTCGAAACAGCGCGCGGAGAACTGCCCGCTGGTGTCGGACAAGTCGGCAAGGACAAAGCGTTTGCCGCGCTTCGATTCGCGCCACCTGATGCCCTGCACCATAGCTGCCATCGTCGCGGATTTGCGGACGCCTTCCGGGATTGGTCCCGATTCCATGATTTCCGCATGGCTCCGTGCGCCATGGCTGGCCGAGATTTGGGCGAATTGCGACAGTGGGTGCGCGGCAAAGTAGAAGCCGAATGCTTCCTTCTCGCGCTCCATCGATTCGGCGATGGTCCAGCTGGCATTGTCAGCAAAGCGGAGTTGTGCCGCATCGCTGCTACCATCGCCGCCGAAAAGACCGCCCTGCCCGCTTTGTCGCGCATCGCGGGCGGATTGGGCGGCCGAAAGGATCAGTTCGGCACCGGCATAGACAGCCGCACGATTGGCATTGAGGTCGTCGAACGCACCTGCCGCCGAAAGATTCTCAATCTGCCGCTTGTTAAGCATTGCCGGATCAACACGGTTGGCGAAATCATCAAGGCTGGCAAAGGCACCTGCTCTTTCGCGCTCCTCAACAAGGCCCTCCATCGCTTTCTCACCGACATTCTTGATCCCCGCCAACGCATAGCGGACGGCCAGCCCGTGCTCGCTATCCTCGACGCTATATTCGGCCTCGCTATGGTTGATCGACGGCGGCAGGCAAGTGACTTCCATCCGCCGCATATCGTCGGCAAAGATCGCCAGCTTGTCTGTCTGATGCATGTCGAAGCACATGGATGCCGCGAAGAACACTTCCGGATGGTGCGTCTTCAGCCAGCCTGTATGGTAGGACAGCAGCGCATAGGCCGCGGCGTGCGATTTGTTGAAACCATAGCCCGCAAATTTGTCGATCAAGTCGAACAGCTCATTCGCCTTGGCTTCGGGGATTTGGTTATGCTCTGCACAGCCCGCGACAAAGATTGCACGCTGTTCGTCCATTTCCTTCTGGATCTTCTTGCCCATCGCACGCCGCAACAGATCCGCGCCGCCCAGCGAATAGCCCGCAAGTATCTGCGCGGCCTGCATCACCTGCTCCTGATAGACAAAAATGCCGTAGGTTTCGGAAAGGATGCCTTCGAGCAACGGGTGTGGATATTCGATGGCCTCCTCGCCATTTTTGCGGCGACCGAACATCGGGATGTTATCCATCGGGCCAGGACGATAAAGCGACACAAGCGCGATGATGTCGCCGAAATTGGTTGGACGAACAGCGGCCAGCGTGCGGCGCATGCCTTCCGACTCTAGCTGGAACACGCCGACGGTGTCACCTGCCTGAAGCAGTTTGTAAGTCGCTTCATCATCCAGCGCCAGCTTGTCGAACTCGACGACGATCCCGCGCTTTTCGAGCATCTGCGCGGCCTTCTGCAGCACCGACAGGGTTTTGAGGCCCAGAAAGTCGAACTTCACCAGCCCCGCAATTTCGACAAATTTCATGTCGAACTGCGTGACCGGAATATCCGAACGCGGATCGCGATAGAGCGGGATCAGCTCGGACAATGGCCGGTCACCGATCACCACACCCGCTGCATGGGTGGAGCTATGGCGCGGCAGCCCCTCAAGCTTTTGCGCGAGGTCGAACAGCCGCCGCACATCCTCATCGCGGCGATATTCCTCGCGCAATTCTGGCACCCCTGCCAGCGCGCGTGGCAGGTCGTATGGGTCTTGCGGATGGTTGGGCACCAGTTTGCACAGCCGGTCGACCTGACCGTACGGCATTTGCAGCACGCGCCCCGTGTCGCGCAAAACCGCGCGGGCCTTAAGCTTTCCAAAGGTGATGATCTGCGCGACCTGCCGTTGCCCATATTTCTGAAGCACATAGCGGATCACCTCACCGCGCCGCGTTTCGCAGAAGTCGATGTCAAAGTCAGGCATCGACACGCGCTCGGGATTGAGGAATCGTTCGAACAGCAACCCGAATTGCAGCGGGTCGAGATCGGTGATGGTCAGCGCCCACGCAACCACCGACCCAGCGCCCGAACCACGCCCCGGCCCAACGGCAATATCCTGCGACTTCGCCCATTTGATGAAATCGGCAACGATCAGGAAATAGGCCGAAAAGCCCATTGAGGTGATTACCTGCGCTTCGAAATCGAGCCGCTCGAAATAGGGTTGGCGCGCTTCCTGCGCCACGATCCCGGCAACTGCCAGCCGCTCCTCAAGCCCCGCGCGCGCGTCGGCGATTAGCTGCGCATCCTCCGCCGCGCGGTCGCCCGCGATAGAGGGCAGGATGGGCTTTCTGCGGGGCGCACCCACCGCGCAGCGCTGCGCGACGACCAGCGTATTGGCTAATGCCTCAGGTACATCCTTGAACAGCTCGGCCATCTGCTGACCGGTCTTGATCCATGCATGGCGACTGCTTTTGCGGCGGTCGTCATTCTCCACATATTCGCCATCGGCGATGCAAAGCATCGCGTCATGCGCTTCGTAGAAGTCGGGTTCGGCAAAGCAGGCAGGATTGGTCGCAACCAGCGGCAAGTTACGCGAATAGGCCAAGGCAATTAGCGCTTCTTCCGCCGCCTCCTCGGTCACATCGCCGCGCCGGGCGAGTTCGACATAAAGCCGATCCGGAAATGTCGACTGCAGCCTATCGCAATAGCTCGCTGCCGAGTCCATCTGCCCATCGGCAAACAACCGAGCCAGCCCGCCCTCTCCGCCTGCGGTCAATGCGATTAGTCCGTCGGCATGCTTCGCAAGCTGCGCAAAACTGACCTGCGCCTCAACATCATCGGCATGATCGAGGTGCGACGCAGAGACAAGGCGGCACAAATTCTCATACCCGCCTTCATCCTGCGCATAGAGCGCCAGCCAATCGCGCACAGCCTGCCCACCGGACAGTTCGGGAGGCCTTTTGACCGCCAGCATCAGCCCCATGATCGGCTGCACGCCCGTCGCGCGGCAGCCATCCTCGAACGGCATTACCCCATAAAGGCCGTTGCGGTCGGTGATGGCAATGGCGGGAAAGCCCAGCCCCTTGGCATATTTCCCAATAGCCTTTGGCTCAATCGCGCCGTCCAGCATGGTGTAGGCTGAGAAGACGCGCAGGGGGACGAAGGGGGTTAAGGGCATGAGGGAAGGCTAGAGGAGGGTTGGACGATTCGCAAACGGCCTGGCGGCGCTAGTTGTGGACAAGAATCCTCCACGCAAACTGCCGTCACCCTGAACCTGTTTCAGGGTCTATCTTGCCAAATAGACCGAAGGGCTGAGAGGCGAAATGGATCCTGAAACAGGTTCAGGGTGACGACACTGGATGGCAGGGAGGCTAAGCCAACAACCGTTCAATATCCCTCTCAAGCGACCCTGGCGTGACAGTAGGCGCATA
>CAZSJE010000130.1:2178-6234 GCA_964606835.1 uncultured Sphingorhabdus sp. | reverse complement strand
TCCTTGCGAAACTCGCTCGCGCCCCAATACACCCCCGTCACCGGATCGCGCCAGATCGCCTGGTAACCGCCATAAGGCCCGACCGAGTATTTGACGACATGGCCGCGTTTGCGCAGCTCCTCAGCAATGCTCGCAGGCACCCCGCTCTCAATCTCCAGCACCCCGCCCGTGGTCATCGGCGCGCCGCCCTCCGGGTCGGTCGAGCCGTCATGGTGGAAGCGTGCGGCGTCGCCTGCGGCTTGCACGGTCATGCCGAAATCGACCATGTTGACCACGATCTGCGCATGCCCCTGCGGCTGCATCCCGCCGCCCATCAGGCCGAACGACATTAGCGGCTTGCCGTCCCTGGTCATGAAGGCGGGGATGATCGTGTGGAAAGGCCGCTTGCCCGGCTGCCAGCTATTGGCATGTTTGGGATCGAGCGAGAATTGCGCGCCGCGATCCTGGAACATGAAGCCCAGCGTCCCGCCCTTGCCATCATCGGGGATCAGGCCCGAACCCATGCCGCGATAGTTGGACTGGATCAGGCTGACCATCATCCCGTCCTTGTCCGCGACAGTCATATAGATGGTGTCCTTGGCAACGCTGTCGATAGGCAGGCCGGGCATGTCGGTCAGCGACGCCTTCGCCATGTCGATGGCGCTGCGCTGCCGCGCCGCGCGGTCTTTCGACAGCAATTCCTTCAATGGCGTCTTGGCAAAATCCTGATCGGCATAGAAACGCGCGCGGTCGGCATAGGCCTGCTTCTTCGCCTCGACAAAGACATGCCAGAAATCCGCCGAACCGCGCCCCATGGATTTGAGGTCATACCCCTCGAGGATGTTCAATATTTGCAGCGCCGCCACGCCCTGCCCGTTCGGCGGCAATTCCCAGACGTCGAAACCGCGATAATTGGTTGAGACTGGCTCCACCCACTCGCTTTTGTGCGCCGCGAAATCGGCCAGCCGGTGCGGTGCACCGATGCGCTTGAAATAGCCGTCCATCGCTTGCGCCAGCTCGCCCTTGTAAAAGGCATCGCGGCCCTTTTCGGCGATGGTCGTCAGCGTGCGGGCAAGGTCGGGGTTCTTCGCCAGCGCGCCTTCCGCAGGCGTCTTGCCATCGGGCGCGAAGACCCGCCGCATATTGTCGATTTCCTCGATCACGCCCTCGGCTTTCAGCGCCTCGAACCCCGCAACATTGGTCTTCCAATATTGCGCTATCAGCTCAGGCACCGGCGCACCGTTTTGCGCATAGTCGATGGTGGGGGCCAGTATGCGCGCTATCGGCAGCTTGCCGAATCGCCCATGCATCTCAAACCAGCCATCAACCGCGCCCGGAATAGTGACCGAGGCGGCTCCCCAATCGGGGATGGTGCCAGCCTCGTCGCGTTTGGAGAGCGGCTTGGTCGCGATCCATTTGCGGAACTGATCGGGCGTCATGCCTTTAGGCGCGCGCCCGCTGGCGTTCAGGCCGTGTAGCTTCCCTGTTTTCGGATCCCAGATAATCGCAAACAGGTCGCCGCCAATGCCATTGCCGGTCGGCTCCAGCAGACCAAGCGCGGCATTGCCCGCAATTGCTGCGTCAACGGCGGTACCGCCATCCTTGAGCACGTCCAAGGCAATTTGCGTCGCCAGCGGGTGGCTGGTCGCAACCATGCCATTCTGCCCCAGCACCGAGGAACGGCTCGCCCCCGGCATGCCCGAATAGCGGTCGCCCTGATCCTTTGGCACCTCCTGAGCGGCCACAGGCGCGGCAGCGAGCAGGGCGATCAAGGCAGTCAATCTCTTGCGCATAACGTCTCTCCCGTTCGGATGGGCGTATCGTCTAGATGTGTCGCTCGCAAGGAGAGGTTCTGCGATTTATTTCACGCAGAGACCGCAAAGTTCGCAGAGTTTGAAGATAGCGGCTTCGCCGCAGCACAAACTCTCTGCGTCTCTGCGTCTCTGCGCGAAACCAGGAAAACCGGCCCTATCGGCGCTTGCCTGCCTTTGCCGGTGTCAGCGCAAATGCTGAACGATAGGCAGGCTTGACCGCCGCCAGCAGCTTTGCGGTGATCGGCATATCAACCTCATAATCACCCTCGACATAAGGGCCCACCGCATAGGGTGCGGCATAGACCGAGAATCGGTTGAACTGCTTCCCGGTTGAGGAACCGAGAATGACGACCAGCTCCGATGGCTTGGGGCAGGCCTGCATCCAGTCGTCGCTCTGGCTGCGGTCGACCTTTTCGCCGTCGCGTTTCTTGCTGCGCTCTATGTCGAGCTTGTCGCAATAGGGGGTCTGGACAAGCGCATCGAATGCCGCTGCGCTTTTGAACATCGCTATCGGCGCGATTTCGCTTTGCCTCGCCTTGTCCCACACCATGCTGGACCGGTATGAATTGCCGTGCGCGCCACCGGTAAAGCTCCAATTGTCATAGGTCAGGCTCAGATAGCCGGGCAGGTCGGTGACCGTCTGCCAGGATGCGGTGGTCTGCAGCGGCATTTCCTGCGCGCGTTCGGGGGTATCTTCGACCCAGCCTTTGGCCATGTCCTTCAGCTCGGACAACTGCGTCTGCTTCTCCGCATCGATTTTGGCGCGCAATTTGGGAAACTGATCGACCACGGGCGGATAGCTATAGTCGAATTCATAGCCTTTGCCTTTCAGCTCGGTCGTCACCGCTTTCGGGGCAGTCGCACCTGTCAATAGCGCAACTGCCGCAAGCGCAAACAGGGGTCGGTAAAGCATCTCGTTGGTTCCTTCCCTGCCCCGCTGATCAATCGAGATAATATTCGACTGTCGTTACAACGCGAACCTTTTTGTACGGCGTATCCGACGCGCCCCAGCCGCCCTCGCTATCGCCGTCCCGAGACGTGACTTCGAAATAGCCTTGCGTCGCCGATTTGATCGAACCAACATCGGTGCCACTGTCCTTGGCGAACTGCTCGGCGGATTTGCGCGCATCCTTGGTGGCCTCTGCGATCATCGGCGGCTTGATCGAGTTGAGCTTGGTGTAGGTAAAGCTCATCCCCGATCCTTCCTCCAGCTCGACGCCCTGTTTGACGAGGTCAAACTGCCGCTTGATCGCGGCCTGTGCCTTCTTGATGTCGGTGGTGCGCAAGCTCATGCGTTGCTTGACCGTGTAGGTCGTGACGCCGTCATTGGTATATTGCGAAACGTTGGCACCTGTGGGCTGCACCGCATCGGCGTCGAAGCCAAGCGATGTAAAGAAAGCGCGGATCGCCTTTGTGTCGGCGTCGGCCTTGGCTTGCGCACTTTGCAGGTCGCTACCTGCTGCCGAATAGGCGATGGTCCAAGTAGCGAGGTCTGCTGTCACTTCGCGTTCGGCCAGCCCGCGCACGGTGACCGCCCGGTCGGCCTGCTTCATGCGGACGAGGCCATCGCCCATCAGGTAACCGCCCACAATAAGGCCTGTCGCGAGAAGTCCCGTTCCGGCTAGCCACGCTTTGCCCTGGTTCGCTGTGAGGCGGCCAAACCAGCTTTTACTTTCCCCACTATCAGTCATTGGATTTCATCCCTGAATATGCCCGCTGCCCCTTGTCCGCCCCTTGCGTCGGTAGCCTTGCGGGTCCATGTTGCGTTCGACCCAGCGCAGTTCGTCGCTTAAAACCGCTGCGATGAACCGTGTCTGAATAGCGATGAATGGAGTTCCGCTTGCCATGAAATATCTCCACACCATGATCCGCGTGAGCGACCCGGACGCAACCGTTAAATTCTTCAACCTGCTCGGCCTGCACGAACTGCGCCGGTTCGATAATGAGGCTGGCCGCTTCACGCTGATCTTTCTTGCCGCACCCGGCGACGAAGATGCACAGGTCGAGCTCACGCATAATTGGGATGAGGCAGGCTATGATGGCGGCCGCAATTTCGGCCATTTAGCCTACCGCGTCGACGATATCTACGCGACCTGCCAGCGGCTGATGGACGGCGGCGTGACCATCAACCGCCCCCCGCGCGACGGCCACATGGCCTTTGTGCGGACGCCCGACAATATTTCGATAGAGCTGCTGCAGGCTGGCGACCGTCTGGCCCCTGCCGAGCCTTGGGCCAGTATGGCCAATGTAGGGAACTGGTGAT
>CAZSJE010000130.1:0-2078 GCA_964606835.1 uncultured Sphingorhabdus sp. | reverse complement strand
GAGAGCGGCGAGACGATGGTTGTCGATCCCGCCGTTGCCGAGCCGGTGCTCGCCGAGGCAGAGGCACGTGGCTGGCGGATCACGCAGATCTGGAACACCCACTGGCACCCCGACCACACGGGAGGCAATGCGGCGATCAAGGCGGCGACAGGCTGCACGATCACCGGTCCGGAGGCCGAGCGCGAGCGCATCCCGACGCTTGATGTGCTGGTAAAGGAAGGGGATGTCGCGCGGCTGGGCGCGGTCGAGGCAAAGGTCATCGACGTCCCGGCGCATACCGCAGGCCATATCGCCTATCACTTCGCCGATGATCAGGCCGCCTTTGTTGGCGACACATTGTTCGCCATGGGCTGCGGCCGATTGTTCGAGGGAACTGCAGCGCAAATGTACTCCAACATGCGCAAGCTGGAGACGCTGGGCGATGATACGCGCGTCTATTGTGCGCACGAATACACGCTTTCGAACGGCAAATTTGCACTGACGGTAGAACCGGAAAATGAGGCTCTGGTCTCGCGGATGGCCGAAGTCACGGCGATGCGTGATCGGAATGAGCCAACGGTCCCAACAACAATCGCCCTGGAACGTGCAACCAACCCGTTCATGCGGGCGAGGTCGGTGGAGGAACTGGCGGCGCGGCGTGTGGCGAAGGATGCTGGTTGAGCGCGGTCCTAACTGCTATAAAGTTGCAGGGCCAAACGGTTCGCGTCGCATAGGACGAAATGCAATGCAGGTTTTCGACATAACAGAGTTCCACGAGCGGCTCGAAGAACTGGTAGAACTGGCGGCGGCCGGTGAACCATTTCAAGTGCATCAAGACGGGAAACCCCTGGTCTTTGTGAGGGCCTTTGATCCCGACATCGATATCGAAGAACTAGAGCTGTTCGAACCAAGTCGGCTTGATTGACACCTCTTCGACCAGTTTGGTCTCGACGCCAAGCGACAGCTCTTTGAGCTTTTCGCAGAGAGCCAAACCATCAATTAAGTCGATTGGCGGAGCCCCGTCTCTCGTCGCTTCCCTACGAGCATCGGGCGAAAACGTGCCTGTAGTGATGATTAGGCCCTTGTCCGTTCGCCCCATCATGGCCCCACGGAAATCGCGCACAGCGCCGGATCCGACAGAGCCTTGGTAGCGTTTGCACTGAAACAAGACATGGAAGGACATCAGGCTAAGCTGCATGATGCCTGTTCCATCGATGCCGCCATCGCCGGAACGACCGGTGACTTCAACTTTTACGAAGCCGGATTCGCGCAGAAGCCGTTGTGCCAACCGCTCGAAAGCCGAAGGGTCTATGGCTTTCAGGACCTCTAAGAGTTTGTCTCGCCAATCCAGTTCGCTCTCGTCCGGAATGGCATCGTCGGCATTCGGGTCGGTTTTGGCAGTCTGTTGACGCTTTGCTAAAGATTCGACTCTTGCAGCAGCGGCAACCTTTAATTTCAGTTCATTTTCCGACAATTGAAGGGCCGCTCTTCCTTCGTCCGTGATGAGCCAAATTCCCCGACCGCCGGATGCGAGGTAACCTGCCGTTTTTAGATAGCTCCGTGCCCACGACAGTCGGTCTGGTATCACGGCCCCTGCGCCACTGCTGTACCAAACATCCAACGCCTCAGACGGCAATGCGATTAGTTCAAGAACAGCATCATTTATTTCATTCAGAGATGCCGAACCCCCAATTTTGTCGAGCGCCACCAAAGTAGGACGCATCAGGTCGTGATATCGTGGAAGCTCGTTAATGTGCACTAAGCCCTGACCCCTGCTTCCTCCACGCCTGCGCTGTTGTGGCGCAGCGCTTTCAGGACGGTATCGACAATCTGCGGAGCGTTGAGGCCTGCCTCGTCATATTGCTTTTGCGGCGCGTCATGTTCCTGGAATATGTCGGGCAGGCGCATCGTGCGGATTTTCAGGCCCGCATCGACCAGCCCCAGATCGCTCGCCAGCGTCAGCACATGCGCGCCGAGGCCGCCGATTGCGGCTTCCTCGACGGTCACCACGACCTCATGCGTCGCCATCAGGTGGCGGATCAGTTCCTCGTCGAGCGGCTTGGCAAAGCGCAGGTCGGCGACCGTGGTCGACAGCCCCT
>CAZSJE010000129.1:0-6503 GCA_964606835.1 uncultured Sphingorhabdus sp. | reverse complement strand
GTGGTGGCGATCAAGGGGGCGAAAGAGGTCGCGCTGATCACCGGTGAGGAGCGGATCGAGCCGCCCGGTGCGCGTTGGTATCTTTGCACGGCTGAGTCGATTCCGGTCGACCGGGAGTTTGCCTTTGCAGCGTTGGATGAAGCCCAATTGGGTGCTGACCCCGAACGCGGGCATATCTTCACCGACCGGATGTTGAATGTGCGAGGGCGTGAGGAGACGATGATCCTGGGCTCGGAAAGCCTGCGGCCGATCGTGCGCAAACTCTTGTCCGATGCGGAAATCATCTCTCGCCCGCGCTTTTCGACGCTCAGCTATGCGGGGGCGAAAAAACTTTCCCGCCTGCCGCCGCGTTCGGCCATCGTGGCCTTCTCGGTCGAGCAGGTTTATGCGGTGGCGGAACTGCTGCGCCGCCTGCGCGGAGGGGCTGCGGTGGTGATGGGCGCCCTCTCGCCGCGCACCCGCAACGCGCAAGTAGCGATGTTCCAGTCGGGCGAGGTTGATTATCTGGTCGCCACCGACGCGATTGGAATGGGTCTGAATCTCGATGTGCAACATGTTGCTTTTGCAGGATTGAGCAAGTTCGATGGCAATCGCACACGGCGGTTGAGCGTCTCCGAAATGGCGCAGATAGCCGGGCGGGCAGGGCGACATCAGCGCGATGGCAGTTTCGGCACGCTTGCGAACGAGGCAGGCGAGATGACGCCGGACGAGGTGCTCGCAATCGAGGAACATCGCTTTCCCGATCTCGACTGGCTCTACTGGCGCGAGAGCCGCCCGCGTTATGACAATCTGGCTGTGCTGATCGCCGATCTGGAGGCCAAGCCCGAAGGCCCACCGTTACGCGCTGCACCTGAGGCCATCGATCTGGCCGTGCTGAAGCGGCTCGCCGATATGCGCGAAGTGCGTGACCTGCTGTCCGCTCCCGCATCCATCGCAAGGCTTTGGGAAGTCGCCAGCCTTCCCGATTTCCGCCAAATGGGCGAGGAACATCATAGCCGCTTCGTCGCTTCGTTGTGGCAACATCTGGGGCGCGGTTCCGAATTGCCGTATGACTATGTCGCAGGGGAAATCGCCCGGCTCGATACAATCCAAGGAGATATAGAGGCTATTTCAGGCCGCATAGCTGCAGCTCGCACTTGGTCTTACATCGCCCAGCGTGCCGATTGGGTTCACAATCCGCCTTCGATGGCCGAGCGAACGCGCGTGCTGGAGGAGAAACTGTCGGACGCGCTGCACAATGCCTTGCGGCAGCGTTTCGTCGACCGGCGGACTTCGGTGTTGCTGAAAAAGGGCGGTGGGGCTGTCGCAGACCTGCCAGTGCTGGTGGACGCAGCCAACCAGGTTCATGTCGACGGCGAACATATCGGGCATCTTGATGGCTTTGCCTTTCTCCCCGATGCAGCAGCGCGGGCAGGGGAGCGCAAATTGTTGCTTGCGGCGGCGGAGCGACATCTGGCAGCATATTTGAAAGAAAAGGCGAGGGCGTTGGTAATGGCCGAGACGGAAGAATTTGCGCTTGGGCGCGATGCGGATGGGCGACCGGCGCTGCTTTGGCAGGGCGCTGTGCTAGGGCATCTTGCCAAGGGGCGTACATTGTTACAGCCTCTGTTCAAGCCAGTGCGCGCCGTTTCCGGGCTGGAAGGTGACGATTTGCGCGCCATAGCGGAAAAGGCTGAAGGCTGGATCCAGTTGCAGTTGGCCAAGCATATGGGTGGGCTGGTCGCGCTGAACCAGCTGGCTGCCGATGCCGCAACCGATGGTGTGGTGCGCGCGCTTGCAGCGCGGTTGGCGGACGCAGGCGGGATTGCCGGGCGGCAGTTTCTGGCGGACACGCTGACTGCTTTGCCCAAAGAAGCGCGCGGTGCTGCGCGCAAGGCCGGCATCGTGTTTGGGGCGCTCGATGTCTATCATCATGCCGTGCTGAAACCGGCGGCGGCCAAATGGCGCGCCGCGCTATTTTCGGCGATGATGGACAAACCCATGCCCGAATTGCCTCCGGAAAGCGCGGTCCACCTGAAGGAATGGGATTTCCCCTCGTCAGCGGATTGCCGCAACGCAGGCTATAGGCGTGTAGGCAGCGAATATGTGCGGATCGACTTGGCCGAGCGGGTGATCAAGAAAGCGCATGAGGCGCGCGGTGATGCGTCGGAGTTCGGCTTGGACATGGCCTTTGCCACCTCCTTGGGGCTGAGCGAGGACGGGCTGAACGGGCTTATGCGCGATGCAGGTTTCAGGAGAATTGAAGCCAAAGCTGACGGTCCGACTGTCGATAGCAACGAAACTGGAGAGCCTGAAACTGGGGTACAGGGCGAGGTTGCGGCGTCAGTGGAGCCAGAGGTTGACGCGACGGAGACGTTTGTCGAAACTGCCGTTGCCGGACAGCCGGAAGCGGCATTGGTTGTCGAGCCATCAAACCCTGCTCAACCCATCAACCTGACCCATTGGCGCTGGGTGGGGCTGCGCAGGGCCAAGCCGCAACAGCACCGACCGGAACGGACCAAGCCAAAAGGCCAGCCGAAGGGCGACCGCAAACCGCAATCCTTCACGCCCAAAGCCTCGCCAAAATCGGAACCCGCCACCCCCAGTGCGTTGGCGTTGCAGTTGGCAGCGCTCAAGGAAAAGATGGGCGGTTGAACTCGCTCCGAATCGACAAGCTGCTCTGGCATTTGCGGCTGGCGAAATCGCGCGGTATGGCGCAGTCGCTGATCGCCACCGGCCATGTTCGCGTGAATGGTATTCGAGTTGAGAAGCCCAGCATATCGGTGAAAGTTGGCGACGCAATCACGCTGCCGCGCGGCGACGGCGCGCTGGCGATCCGCATACTTGCAATTCCCTTGCGCCGTGGCCCAGCCACCGAAGCGCAAGCATGCTATAGCGAAATTTGAGGCGATAGGAGATTTCCCCCGTTGACTTGGCAGCCCAAGGCACAATAGGCGTTGCAAATCAAAACATGCCGCTCAGGGGAGAGTTTGACCAATGACCTATGTTGTCACCGACGCCTGCATCAAATGCAAATATATGGATTGCGTCGAAGTCTGTCCCGTCGATTGCTTCTACGAGGGCGAGAATATGCTCGTGATCAACCCTAATGAATGCATCGATTGCGGCGTGTGCGAGCCCGAATGCCCCGCCGAAGCTATCCTGCCCGACACCGAAAGCGGCCTTGAGCAATGGCTGGAGCTGAATGCTACGTACAGTGGCGAATGGCCGAACATCACCACTAGCCGCGAGCCTCCCGCTGATGCCGATGAGCATAAGGGAGAGGAAGGCAAGTTCGACAAATATTTCTCAAGCGAGCCTGGCCAAGGCGACTGACACCTCTACTTGACCTTAAATTCAGTCATCTGCCGTTCAGGAGGTTATAGTATCACATTGTCATCCTGATTGGGGAGGATGACCATGACCAGATCGACTGTTTCCCGTCACGCCATTGCCGTGACGCTTTCTTTAGCTTTAATTGCCGGACCAGCTGCACCCGGTATCTCGCGAACGCCGCCACCGCCGCCTGACAATCCCGTCAGTCCGGTGCGCTGCAATGCGCAGCAGCCTTATGAGTCGCGGGCAACGGTTACCGTTACAGGTACGCGCATCGACAGGAACAAGGTGCAGGCGATACCGGCTCCGCCGCCTCCACCGACGCCACCCGTTCTTGTGCCATCGCCGATCAACGCGCCTCCGTCTGGTGCGGTTTTGCCCGCAGCGGCTGCCAAGCGTGCCGCTCCTGGCTATTACCCTTACGCTGTCGAAGACCGCGAGCGCTATGCAGGCAAGGATGTCGCCAGCATCAAAGCAGTGGCCGATGAGCCAGTCTCCACCTTCTCGGTCGATGTCGACACCGGTTCCTACGCCAATGTCCGCCGCTTCCTGACGCAGGGACAGCTGCCGCCTGCCGACGCAGTTCGAACCGAGGAGATGATCAACTATTTCCGCTACGATTATCCGTTGCCGCAGGATCGCTCAAAGCCGTTCAGCGTCACCACCGATATGGCGACGACGCCGTGGAATGCCGAAACGCGGTTGCTCCGTATCGGGATCAAGGGCTTTGACGTGCCCGCGTCCGAACGCCCGCCTGCAAATCTTGTCTTCCTCGTCGATGTCTCCGGCTCCATGTCGAGCAATGACAAGCTGCCGCTGGTCAAATCGGCGCTTGCCATGCTTGCCGACCGGCTGGGGCCGAAGGACAAGGTTTCGATTGTGGTTTATGCGGGTGCCGCCGGGATCGTGCTTGATCCCACCAACAACGCCACTTACGTCAAGCAGGCGCTCGATTGCCTGAGTGCTGGCGGCTCGACCGCAGGCGGGCAGGGGATGGAACTGGCCTATGCCACCGCCAAAGCCAATTTCATCAAGGGCGGCGTCAACCGCGTGATCATGGCAACCGACGGCGATTTCAACGTTGGCATTTCCTCGAACGAAGGTATCGAGGCGATCGTCAAAAAGAACCGCGAAGATGGCATCACGCTGACCACGCTAGGCTTTGGGCAGGGTAATTACAATGAAGCGATGATGGAGCGCGTCGCAGATGTCGGCAACGGCAACTATGCCTATATCGACAGCGCGCTGGAGGCGCAGAAGGTGCTGGATGAAGAAATGGCGGCGACCATCTTCACCATTGCCAAGGATGTGAAAATTCAGCTCGAATTCAACCCGCAGGCGGTTAAGGAATATCGCCTGATCGGCTATGAAAACCGCCTGCTGGCCGAAGAAGATTTCGACAATGACAAGGTCGATGCAGGCGATATCGGTTCCGGGCACCAAGTGACGGCGCTGTATGAAGTAGTGCCGGTGGATGGCAAGGGCTGGAAACCCGAACGCCGCTATGCCGAGAACCGAGTGGTCGAGCCATGGGGCAAGGCCGAGGAACTCGGCTGGCTGAAGCTGCGCTACAAACTGCCTAATGGCGATACCTCGATGCTGATCCAGCAGCCGGTTGCGGCGAGCCTGTTGTCAAAGGCGCGCGCCCCTGCAGGTGATATGGCCTTTGTCACGGCGGTCGCCGCCTATGGCCAGAAACTGCGCGGCGACAAGCAGCTCGGCAATTACAGCTGGGCCGACATCCGTGCGCTCGCCGGGATGCAGACCGGCTATCTGCGCGAGGAATTTGTGAAGCTGACCGGATTGGCGGCGAGCAAGGGTGGGACCTAAGGCACCACTTCAAAATTGAGCGATTGAATCTGCGCCGTTGGCGACGGGGCAAGGAGGATGCTGCCGTTCACTTTGCCAGTCTTGCACGTCCAGGTGAAGCGGCCGGCCAGGTCGCCAGTCGCCGTCACCGGCGCGCTGGTATCGCACGCACCCGATTTGGCACGCAATTCCGCGAGCAGTTTTGCCCAATTCTCGTCTGAGCGGTCCAGCGGAAAGTTCATGGCCAGCTTGCCTTGCTGGCCGGTTACCTTGCCCTCGGTCCAGATCGCGGTTGCTGCGGCATAGCCCTCCGCCAGCAGTGGCGACACGGGCAAATCGCGCGGCTTGATCAGACCAGCTTGCCATAAAGCGGTGGCGGCGTCCCACACGGGCCATGAAGGTCCTGCATAGGTGCGATTGCTGAGCGCGAATATCCCAACCCCAGCATCGGGGATCAGGAGCATGTGGCTGCCATATCCCGGAAAGCCGCCACCGTGGAAAATTACCGGCCCCAATATACAGTCATTGGCTGAGACCAGGCCCGCCCCGTAAATCCCGCTGATCCGGCAGGTTGCGTTTTCTGCGCCGGGACGAATGCGACGGTGGACGATACCGCCGCCATATTGCATCGCGCGAATGGTAGAGCGCGATTTCGCCTCACGCTCGGTCGCGGGCCATGCGGAGAGGAGATAACCGATCCAGTTCGCATAATCCTTTGCGCTGGTCGTGATCCCGCCCATCGCGCCAAACGCACCGTGCTTCATGTAGGGTTCTTCTACCCAGGCGTCGTTTTCCCACCGATAGCCGATGGCACGGGTATCCTCAGGAACCTCGGCATTTTCATAGGTCGTAGATGCCATTCCCAACGGCTTGAAAACGTTCGTGCCCACATAAGAAGCATAGTCCTTCTTCGATACATTGCTGATGATCCGCCCCAGCATGGCAAAGCCCATGTTCGAATATTCATAGCGGGTACCGCGCGGCGCGGTGCGCGGGACACCAGCTTTCAACAGCTTTGTGAATTCCGCCTCCGGCATGACCTGCTGCCGGTCGCCCCAAGGGTCATCGGTGACGAAACCTGCTGAGTGGTAAAGCAGGTCGGCAACGGTGATGTCTGCGCCCCAGCTTTTGATCTCAGGAATATGTTTCCATGCCGGATCGTCGAGCCGCAACTTGCCTTCGTCGCGCAACTTCAGGATCGCATAGCCGGTAAAGGCCTTGCTCATCGAGGCAATGCGAAAGCCGGTGTCGGCGGTAACGGCGCGGCGCGTTTCGCCAAGGTCCTGCACACCGAACGCCTTCACGTGCGCCAGCTTGCCGTCGATCACCACGCCCCAGACGAGGCCGGGGACATGATTATCCTTCATCCATTTGGCAAA
>CAZSJE010000128.1:0-6600 GCA_964606835.1 uncultured Sphingorhabdus sp. | reverse complement strand
ACCCTTCCGCGCTAACCCGGCCAGCCCCTTTGACAGTTGCAAGCAGCCGTTGAGTTTCGCCTTGGGGTCCGGCCAGTTGCGGTTGATCACCAGCTTGCTGTCGGGACGCAGCTTGGCGACCGCGCCCAGTTTTTCGACATAGGCGAGCAGCCCCGGCACATTTGGCGGGCGGTCTTCGTGGAAGCTGACCAGCGCGCCGCGCGGGCCGACCTCGATCTTGGAGACCTGCGCCGTGACCGCATTCTGCTTGATTTCGATCAGGCGGAGCAGGTTTTGCGCTGGTTCGGGGATCGTGCCGAAACGATCGGCCATTTCGGCGGCGAAGCCTTCGATATCGCCTGCTTCCTCCAGGTCGTTCAGACGGCGGTAGAGCGCCATGCGGACCGCGAGGTCGGGAACATAATTTTCGGGGATCAGGATCGGCGCGTCGATGGTGATTTGTGGGCTGAAGCTGCCGCGCGGCTTGGCCAGCCCTTGCGCCTCGGCGCGTACGGCCAAGATCGCTTCCTCCAGCATCGACTGGTATAGCTCGAAACCGACTTCGCGGATATGGCCCGATTGTTCGTCGCCGACAAGATTGCCTGCCCCCCTGATGTCAAGGTCGTGACTTGCCAGCTGGAAACCCGCGCCAAGGCTGTCGAGATCGGATAGCACCTTGAGCCGTTTTTCCGCCGCTTCGCCGAGCACGCGGTCTTGCGGCTGCGTGAGATAGGCATAGGCGCGCGTTTTCGAACGCCCCACACGCCCGCGCAACTGATAGAGCTGCGCCAGCCCAAAGCGGTCGGCGCGGTGAACGATCAGCGTGTTGGCGCTGGGAATATCGAGCCCGCTTTCGACAATGGTGGTCGAAAGCAGCACATCATAGCGTTTGTCGTAAAAGGCGCTCATCCGCTCCTCGATCTCGCCTGCCGCCATCTGGCCATGCGCAGTAACAAATTTCACTTCGGGGACGGATCCACGCAGAAACTCTTCGATATCGGGCAGGTCGGCGATGCGGGGGACGACGAAGAAACTCTGCCCGCCGCGATAATGTTCGCGCAGCAAGGCTTCGCGCAACACCACCGGGTCCCATGGCATCACATAAGTCCGCACCGCCAGCCGGTCGACGGGTGGCGTCTGGATCACCGAAAGCTCGCGCAACCCTGACATCGCCATTTGCAGCGTGCGCGGGATGGGGGTGGCGGTGAGGGTGAGCATGTGGACGTCGGTTTTGAGCGCCTTCAGCTGCTCCTTGTGGGTGACGCCAAAGCGCTGTTCCTCATCGACCACCACTAAGCCAAGCCGTTTGAACTTGATCGATTTCGCCAGCACCGCATGCGTACCGATGACAATATCGATGGTGCCGTCGGCCAATCCTTCGCGCGTTTTGGTGGCTTCGGCGGCAGGGACCAGCCGTGACAGCCGCCCGACCTTCAGCGGCGTATCGGCGAAGCGTTCGGCAAAATTGGCGCTGTGCTGGCGCGCGAGCAGGGTAGTGGGCGCAATTACCGCCACCTGATGCCCGGCCATTGCGGCAGCGAAAGCGGCCCGCATCGCCACCTCGGTCTTTCCGAAACCGACATCGCCGCAGACCAGCCGGTCCATCGGCTTGCCGCTGGCAAGATCCTCCAGCACCTCGGCGATTACCCGCTCCTGATCCTCGGTCTCGGCATAAGGGAAGCGGTCGACAAAGGCCGCATAAGGCGCGGGGTCCAACTCCATCGTCACGCCGGGACGCAAGGCACGTTCGGCCGCAGTGCGGATCAGCTCGTGCGCAATCCGGGTAATGCGTTCCTTCAGCTTCGCCTTGCGCCGCTGCCACGCCTCACCACCCAATTTGTCCAGCGTGACCGTGCCATCATGCGAGCCATAGCGCGACAGCACGTCGATATTCTCGACCGGCACATAGAGCTTGTCGCCGCCTGCATAGGATAAAGCGACGCAATCATGCGGGCTTTGCCCCACGGGAATCGATGCCAGCCCTTCATAGCGGCCAATGCCATGTTCGATATGGACGATATAGTCGCCCACCTGCATCGCCTGCATTTCGGCGAGGAAGGCATCGGCGCTCTTCTTCGACTTTCTACGGCGGACGAGGCGGTCGCCGAGGATGTCCTGTTCCGATATCAGCAGCACATCGGGCGAGGCAAAGCCATGCTCGATAGGGAGCACCACCATCGCAGCAGCTCCGCCGGTGGCCAGCCCCTGCGCCTGCTGCCAGCCATCGGCGAGTTTCAGCTTGGGCGCGCCATGATCGGAAAGCAGACCTGCCAATCGCTCGCGCGCGCCTTTGGAGTAGCTGGCGACAATAGGTTTGCGGCCCGCCTTGGCGGCGTCCTTCAAATGGGCAGCCACCGCCGCATAGACATTGTCCTTGCGCGCGCGCTCCGGCGCAAAGTCTCGAGCGGCAGAGATTCCGAAATCGATAGCTGTAGCACTGTCCGGGGCAGCGAATGGCGTAATCAGGTGCGCGCAATGGCGCTCAAATCGCCCCTCCAGTTCCTCTGTACCTAGATAGTGCCGCTCCGGCGGCAAGGGCCGATAACTGCCCGGACTCGCCGACTGCGCCTTCACGCGGTTTTCATAATAATCGTCGATCGCCTCGTGCCGAGCCTCACCCGCCGCAACCGCCGCACTATCACGCAAGACCAGCAGGTCGTCGCCCAGATGATCGAACAACGTTTCCAGCCGTTCCTCAAACAGCGGCAGCCAATGGTCCATCCCCGCCAGCCGCCGTCCTTCGGAAACCGCCTGGTAGAGCGGATCGCCGGTCGCTGTTGCGCCGAACAATTCGCGGTACTGGCTCCGGAAACGGCGGATGGCGTCTTCATCCATCAACGTTTCGACAGCAGGGAGCAGCGCGAATTTGTCGACTGTGCCAATGCTGCGCTGGTCCTGTGGCGAAAAGCGGCGGATGGTTTCGATCTCGTCACCGAAGAAATCGAGCCGCAGCCCATCCTCGCTCCCCGCAGGGATCAAATCCACCAGGCTGCCACGCATTGCAAATTCGCCCGCCTCGGCAACGGTATCGACGCGGAAATAGCCATTGGATTGCAGCAATGCCGCCAGTTTCTCGCGGCTGATCGAAGTGCCCGAAGCCAATGTCGCCCCGGTCTGGCGGATGCGGAAAGGCGTGACCAGCCGCTGCATCACCGCGCTGATGGTGGTTAGCACGAGTTGTTTGGCTTGGGCGGAGGCTTGCAGCGCGTTCAATGTCGCCATGCGCTCGCTGGTGATGGGGAGCGAAGGCGAGGCACGGTCATAGGGCAGGCAATCCCATGCCGGGAATTGCAATATCTCGATCTCGGGTGCGAAAAAGGGCACCGTTTCCGCAAGGCCCCGCATCGCGGCATCGTCCGCTGCGATGAACAATGTCCGTCCCTTTGCCCCGCGCGTCAGGTCCGCGAGCAGCAGCGGCGTAAAACCCGCCGGAACCGAAGACAGGGTCAACGATGTTTTGGCGCTCTGGATTTTCTGGATGTCAGCCATGCGGTTTGACAAAATCCAGTTGCTGCAAGGTTGCCATCATCGGACCATCAAAGTCCGCAGGGACGTCCATCGTTCCCATGGCCCAGCCGAGAATGTCGACATCCTGCTCCTCCAGCAGCCGCTCAAACCATGCAACATCGTCCGCCGACCAACTGGCCGAATGCGCATCGAAGAACCCGCCGACAATAGCGTCCGCCTCGCGCGTGCCGCGATGGTGCGCGCGATAGTGCAGTTTGCGGGAATAGGGGTCGGTAAGCATGATTGTCTCAGGGCGGCAGGAGCGATAAGCCCCTAGTCATGCGTCCCGATATTCTCAATCCGCTATTTGCCGAAACAGGGTCGATGAAAGGTGTCGGGCCGGGGCTGGCAAAGCCTTTGGACCGGTTGGGTCTGACGCGGATCAAGGACCTTGCTTATCATTTCCCCGCAGGCTGGACCTATCGCAAGCAGGTGACGCTTCTAGATCAGGCCGATGTGGGGCTGAATATCATCGTGACGCTTGCCATTGTCGATCACAAATCGGGCGGCAGCGCGCGTGCGCCGACGCGGATTCACGGGGTCGATGCAGAGGGTAATTATGTCAGCCTGGTCTATTTCGGTCGCAATGGCGGTTGGGCGCGCAAGCAATTGCCGGTTGGTGAAACGCGGATCGTTTCGGGCAAGCTGGAGCAATATGGCCAGGAATTGCAGATCATTCATCCAGACCATGTCGTTTCGCCCGGAGATGCGATGCCGACCGCAGTCGAGCCGGTTTACCCACTGTCCGAAGGTCTGACCAACGGGCGCTGCGGGCAGTTGGTCGGCCAAGCGCTGGAGCGGTTGCCCGAATTGCCCGAGTGGATAGAGCCGGGGCTGCTTGCGCAAAAAAACTGGAAGGGCTGGCGTGAAGCGCTGGCGGGCGTGCATCGCAAGGATGAGGCGGCCCTCCGCGACCGTTTGGCCTATGACGAACTGTTTGCCAACCAGCTCGCCATGCGATTGGTGCGCGCGGCGCTCGACAAACGCCGCACCAGGCCGATAGCGGGGGATGACCGATTGGTCGGACAACTGAAAATGCCCTTTGCGCTGACCGGCGCGCAGCGGCGAGTGATCGGTGAGATTGAGGGAGACCTGGCCCAATCGCGACCGATGCTGCGGCTGCTGCAGGGCGATGTCGGTTCGGGCAAGACGATGGTGGCGCTGCACGCGCTGCTGCGCGCGGTGGAGGCGGGGATGCAAGGGGCGTTGCTCGCGCCGACCGAAATCCTCGCGCGGCAACATTTTGCCAATTTGCAGGGTGCGCTGGCAGGGCTGCCCGTCAACATCGCGATCCTCACCGGGCGCGACAAGGGCAGGCCCCGCGAATCGACGCTGATGGGATTGGCCGATGGCTCCATCGATATCCTTGTCGGCACCCACGCGATTTTTCAGGAGGCCGTCATCTACAAGGCGCTGGGCCTCGCAGTCATCGACGAGCAGCACCGTTTCGGCGTCTCGCAGCGGCTGTTGCTTTCGAAAAAGGGCAGGGGCGTGCCGCATCTGCTGGTAATGACGGCGACACCCATCCCGCGCAGCCTGGCGCTGGCCGCCTATGGCGATATGGATGTCTCCCAAATCGACGAGATGCCGCCGGGGCGGACGCCTGTCGAAACGCTGGTATTGTCACAGGAACGGCTGCCCGAACTGGTCGATGGCGTCGCGCGGCATCTGGCGAGCGGCAAGCAAGCCTTCTGGGTCTGCCCGCTGGTGGAGGAGAACGAGAATAGCGATCTCGCTGCCGCCGAACAGCGCGCCGAGGCGCTTCGGTTGCGCTTTGGCGAGCAGGTTGCGGTGATCCATGGCCGGATGAAGGGGCCGGAGAAAGACGTAGTGATGGAAGCCTTCGCCAGCGGCAAGACACGCCTGCTGGTCGCCACAACCGTAATCGAGGTGGGGGTCGATGTCCCGAATGCCAGCCTGATGATCATTGAAGCCTCCGACCGGTTCGGGCTGGCGCAGCTGCACCAGTTGCGCGGACGCGTTGGCCGCGGCAGCGAGCATTCGCGCTGCATATTGGTGCGCAGCAGCCAGATAGGCGAAACGGCGCGGGCAAGACTGGCGCTGATGCGCGAGACCAATGACGGTTTCCGCATTGCCGAGGAGGATTTGAAACTGCGCGGGGCGGGCGAAATGCTGGGCACGAAGCAGTCGGGTGACAGCCCGTTCCGCATCGCAACCGACGAGCAAGTACGCGAATTGATCGGCGCTGCTTCCGCCGATGCGCGGCTGTTGCTCGACCGTGACGGCGGGCTGGAGGGGCCGCGCGGCGAGGCGTCCCGGATCGCGCTCTATCTATTCGAACGCGACGCGGGCGTAGCAACGTTGCGTAGCGGTTAGCGCAGCTTGATGCCGACCTGGTCGATCAACGCCAGGAAATCAGGCAGGCGAACCACGCGTTCGAACTGGAACCCGGCGCGGCCATCGACCGTCCAGATCAGATGCGCCTCAATACGTCCAACCACGGGCAGGCGCAACTCGATGCGGTCGCCATGTTCGAACACGACATTGTCGTCGATCATGAAGCCATGCGCGGAAATATTTGAAATATGGATATGCCGGTCACCATGGCGACGGCTTTCCGCGATCGCCTTATGGCTTGCGCGGTGACGTGCTGCCCGACGCATGTCGAAATTCTGATCTGAGGCGCTCGATGCCATAAATTATTCCCTGAACCCCCGGGTCGCAGGGCCGTCATGCCAGCTTTTCGGTAACAAATGGTAAAGCGCAGCCGTTACGATCTTAACCGAAGCTCAGAATGCCATGCTTTTTCTTGCCAGCGGAAATGCGGATATCGCCAGAGGTATTTGCGATATGATGGCTTTCGTCGGACACCTGCTCACCATCGATGCGTGCGCCACCGCCTGCAATCAAACGCCGCGCCTCGCCCTTTGACGCTGCAAAGCCAATGCCGACCAGCGCATCGACAATGGCGATGCCATCGGCACCAACCGCCAGCACGGGCAAATCGCCGCCAATGCTGCCCTGCTCGAACAGGTTGCGTGCAGTCGATTCGGCATGACGCGCGGCACCTGCGCCCCGGCAAAGCGCCGTGGCTTCATTGGCCAGCACGATCTTCGCCTGATTAATCTCGCTGCCGCCCAATGCCTCCAGCCG
>CAZSJE010000127.1:4927-6633 GCA_964606835.1 uncultured Sphingorhabdus sp. | reverse complement strand
TGCGCTAAAAATCGCTGTCCTACACGCCCGCATTTTGCCATCCTTTCACAACGATCATTCTAAGAGGGAAGGGAAGAGCAGCCATGCGTTTTGGGCGAGACGTTTGTGAGACCTTTGTAGCCTTGGCGATAGCTGCGTTGACATTGTCCGCGCCGGCGCATGCTCAGAACAGCGTGATTACCGCTGACAAGATGATCGATGTGCTAACCGGCAAGGTCGTGGAATATCCCGCCGTCTTTGTGGGTGAGGATGGCCGCATCACCAGCATTGCCGATGCTCGAACGGTCAAATGGGGCAGCGACGTCAAACATATCGACCTTTCGGGCAAAACAATTCTGCCAGGTCTGATCGACATGCACGTCCATCTGGATAGTCCCGCCGATATTGGCGGCTATCGCGGGTTGGAATTTACCGACAGTTTCTGGGGCATGACCGCGGTCGGTAACGCACAAGCCATGCTGAATGCCGGCTTCACCACCGTGCGCAATGTCGGGTCGGGCAATCGCAACGATATCGGGCTGAAACAGGCAATCGACAATGGTTATGCAATTGGTCCGCGTATCGTGCCTGCGGGCTATGCGCTTGGTGCGACTGGCGGGCATTGCGACTCGACCTTCCTGCCGCCGAGCCTGGAAAAACCGCAAGAGGGCGTGGCCGATGGCGAGGAAGGTCTGCGTTATCAGGTCCGTCGCCAACGCAAATATGGTGCCGAGGTGATCAAGGTCTGCGCGACGGGCGGAGTGTTCTCGCGCAATACCGAGCCGGGACAACAGCAGCTTTCGGAAGACGAACTCCGCGCCATTGCCGATGAGGCGCATCAATGGGGTCTGCGCGTCGCTGCCCATGCCCATGGCGGCGATGGGATAAAGGCTGCGATCAAGGCCGGGATCGATACGATTGAACATGCTTCGCTGGTGGATGATGAGGGTATCAAGCTGGCAGCGGCGCGGCCGCGCCCTGTCTGGTTCTCGATGGATATCTTCAACACCGACTATACCCAGGCAGAAGGCGCGAAGAACGGCGTGTTGGAGGATAATCTCCGCAAGGACCGCGAGGTAGCGCAAATCCAGCGTGATAATTTCCGCAAAGCCCACAAGGCAGGCGTGAAGATGGTCTTTGGCTCCGACGCAGGCGTGATGCCGCATGGCACTGCCGGCGGGCAGTTCAAGACGATGGTCGAATATGGCATGACGCCGCTGGAGGCGATCCAGGCAGCCACTCGCAATGGAGCGCAGGCATTGGGACGCGAGAAGGATTTGGGAGCAATCGCGGTCGGCCGCTTTGCCGACATCATCGCGGTCGATGGCGATCCGCTGACCAATGTCCGCGAACTGGAGTCGGTCGATGCCGTTGTAAAAGGTGGTAAACGCGTCCGCTAATTCAGCTTTGATGCAGCCTGTGCATGGGAGATTGCAGCGTTGCCCCGCGCTGTGTTAATTACGGGGCACAACAAAAAGACGTTTTGCGAAAACTGGGGAGCAAAATCGATGATCATCACGGGAATCGCCTTGGCCATGGCGATGAATATGGCCGCAATGGCGCGCGATCCGCAGGACGAGGCGCGCAAAGCCTATAACAACTGCCTGGTCGAGGAACATAACAGTGCGGTCTCGGAGAAGAAATCGGGTTCCGATTTCAACAAGCAGGTCGAGGGCGCCTGTGCCGAAACGCGCAAGACCTATTTCGACATCATCGTAAAGGCAGAG
>CAZSJE010000127.1:2487-4827 GCA_964606835.1 uncultured Sphingorhabdus sp. | reverse complement strand
TTGGCGGACAGGGTGGGATTCGAACCCACGGTGAGTTGCCCCACGCCGGTTTTCAAGACCGGTGCCTTAAACCGCTCGGCCACCTGTCCGCTGCGGGGTTGCCCCTAAGGCGCAAAAGGTCCAGAAGCAAGCGGGTGTCGAAAAAGGAAGGTTGGGCATGAGACGTTTGCGGGCAATGCTGTTGCCGTTTCTGGGTCTGGCGATGGCGTTGCCGATGCTGGCAGGGTCAGCTTCGCTCAGTGCGCAGGATGGCACACCAGCGGGCTACCGCGAATATCTTGAAACGGTCCGCACCCGCGCCTTGGCAGAGGGCGTGTCAGCGACGACGGTTGACCGCGTATTGCCCGGCCTGAAATATAACGCCCGCGCTGTTGCGCTTGACCGCCGGCAGCCAGAAGGAAATCCCGACGCGCCCATCCCGATGTTTGCGCCTTACAAGGCCAGGCACGTCGATGCTGCGCGGATCAGCCGGGGAAGGGCCAAATATACCGAATTACGCCCGTTATTGCAGCGAATCGAAACGCAGGCCGGCGTCCCGGAAGAGGTCATGCTGGCCATCTATGGGCACGAAACCAATTACGGCACCGTGACCGGCAATTTCCATGCGCCCGAAGTGCTCGCCACGCTGGCATTTGAAGGCAGGCGGCGGCCTTTGTTTGAGGGCGAGCTCGTCGCGGTGCTCAAAATGATCGACCGCGGCGTGCCCCAATATGCCATCACTGGCAGCTGGGCAGGGGCGCTGGGCAAGCCGCAATTCCTGCCATCGGTCTATCTTCGTCTTGCCCGCGACGGGGATGGCGATGGCTATGCCGATATCTGGAACAGCGAGGTCGATGCGATGACCTCAATCGCAAATTACCTGGTCAATGCCGGTTGGCGGCGCGATGAGCCGTGGGGTTTTGCCGTGAGCACGCCTGCGAACCTCAATCGGCAGGCGATCAAGAGCACGCTGGTCGCGCCACGATGCCCACGGGTGTTCGCCCGCCACAGCCGGTGGATGAAGCTTTCCGAATGGCGCGCGCTTGGCGTGGTGCCGCAGGGGGCTGCACCGCAGGGCGATATGCTCGCTACACTGATCGAACCCGATGGCGAGGGAAATACCGCCTATTTACTCGGTAGCAATTATCGAGCGATACTCGACTATAATTGCTCGAATTTTTATGCACTTTCTGTGGGGTTGCTGGCGGATGCGGTACGGAATTAGGTCTGTGGATTTGAAAATCGTCGGCAGCGCCTGTGCGCTGCTGTTGCTCACATCGTGCGGCAACTTCGATGGTAAGGGCGACCGTGGCTTGAGCGGGCCTCCGTCGGCACCGGACGCGCCTCCTTCCGGCGTCTCGGATTTTCCCGTGCGCCTCGGCTCGCCTTTTCAGGTAGGCGATGTGACCTACACCCCAGCGGACGTCCCGGCTTATGATGAGGTCGGCTATGCCAGCTGGTACGGAAAGGAATTGCAGGGGCGCAACACGGCGAATGGAGAGATATTCATGCCTTCGGCGATCACCGCCGCACACAAGACTCTGCCGATGCCGAGCTATGTCGAGGTGACTTCGCTCGATACCGGCAAGACGATATTGGTCCGGGTGAATGACCGAGGGCCTTTTGCCAATGACCGGCTGATCGACTTGTCCGAAGGGGCGGCGCGCCAATTGGGGATTGCCAACCAGGGTGTCGCAGGCGTCCGTGTGCGTAAGGTGAACCCGCCGGAACAGGAACGCGCGGTCCTGCGTACCGGGCAGTCTGCTGCAGCCCGCATCGATACCCCCGAATCGCTGCTGAAGGTGCTGCGCGATAAGCTGGCCAAGATGCCCCGACCCGCCGCAATGGCGGGGTCGCCAGGCAAGCCGGTTCCGGTAAAGCCACCCGTCGCTGCAGGACAGCCGCTAGCAAAAGCACCGGCGAGCGGAGATGACCGTTTCGTGCGTGAAGGCGCAGGCGCACCAAAAGCGGCGCCTTCCAAAGCGCCGGTCGCTGCGGCAGGATACGTCGTCCAGATCGCGGCTTTCTCTTCTCGTGCGCGCGCCGATGAGCTGGCGCGCAAATTGGGTGCTCGCGTGACCGGCAGCGCCGATGGCAGCGTGTTCCGCGTGCGCTATGGCCCCTTCGCAACCGAAGCCGAGGGGCAGCGCGCCCTCGCCGATGCGCAAAAGCGCGGCTATCCACAGGCGAGATTGTTCCGCGAGTAGCCAGCCACTGGCGCTGGCTGGCGCGCGGCGCTAACGAGCGGGGATGACGCTTCTTTTGGTTCCCCTGCTGGCAGTAATTGCGCCCGCTCCGGCCTATCAAAGCGCCGCCCCTGTGGCCTATATGATCGACGTCAATTCTGGCGCAGAGCTTTAT
>CAZSJE010000127.1:0-2387 GCA_964606835.1 uncultured Sphingorhabdus sp. | reverse complement strand
GCAAGCGGATCAAGCTGGCCGTGCGCTACAAGGGGCCCATTCGCGCACCGTTCCGTAAAGGAACCGAACTGGCGCAACTGGTGGTGACGCTTCCTGACGGCAGCAAACAGGTCATGCCCTTGGTCGCGGCGCAAGGCGTCGGCACAGCCGGTTTCTTTGGTCGCGCCTGGAATGGTGCGAAGTCGCTGGTGGGTGCCTGATGGCGCAGGGTGTGTTTCTCTCGATTGAAGGCGGGGAGGGGGTTGGGAAATCCACCCAAATCGCTGCGCTGAAGGCTGCACTAGAGAGCAGGGAGATCGAAGTCGTGATCACCCGCGAGCCGGGCGGCACCGAAGGGGCTGAAGCCATCCGGCAATTGCTGCTCGGCGGCAACGATGACCGTTGGGGTGCTGGGCCGGAGGCATTGCTCTTTGCGGCTGCGCGGGGCGACCATGTCGAAAAGCTGATCCGGCCTGCGCTGGCCAAGGGGCAATGGGTTATCTCCGATCGCTTCATCGACAGCAGCCGAGCCTATCAGGGTGCGAGCCTCGGCCTGGGAGACGCCGACATCATGGAGCTGCACCGCATCGGCAGTGGCGGGTTTTTGCCAGATCGCACGCTGGTGCTCGACTTGGGAGACCTCGAAGCAGCAGAGCGCGCCCAAGTCCGCGATGGTGGCAAACCGGACCGGATCGGCGGCAGGGACGCAGCCTTTCACGCGCGTGTCCGTCAGGCATTCCACCGCTTCGCCAGCGACGAACCCGACCGCGTGCGGATCATCGATGCATCCGGCGATGCCGCCGATGTCACCGCGCGGTTGCTGGCCGCCATAGCCGATTTGTTGCCATCATGACGTCAAACATGGTCGGACATGATGCCAATTGGGCCCAGTTTTCGGCTGGTTTGTCCGCTGGCCGGCTGCACCATGGCTGGATCTTGGCGGGACCGCGCGGGGTGGGCAAAGCGGGCTTTGCCGCCCGTGCGGCGGCGGCTTTGGTTGACCCGGACGGGCAGCAACGCCATCTGATCGAGCAGCGCACGCATCCCGATATCCATTGGGTGCAACGCCTGCCCAAGGAGCCGCCCAAGGACGGCGAGGCACCCGATCCCGACGCAGAACTCAAACGCTCGATAAGCGTCGATCAGGTTCGTGTGCTGCAGCGCTCACTGACCACGCGCCCGTCGATGGGGACGAAACGCGCGATCATCATCGATGCCGCCGACGATCTGGAACGCGGCGGGGCGAATGCGCTACTCAAATCGCTGGAAGAGCCGCCGGTTGGCACCTATTTCCTGCTGATCAGCCACGCCAGCGACCGTTTGCTACCCACCATCCGCTCACGCTGCCAGATGCTGCGTTTTGAGCCGCTGTCTGATGAACAGATGCAGCAGTTTCTGGGCCGCGCGCTGCCCGATATGCCCCCGCAGGACCACGACATACTGGTCAGGGCCGCTGGCGGATCACCGGGCCAAGCGCTTGAATTTGCCGGGCTCGACCTTGCCGAAATCGAAGGCGCAATGGATAATATCATCGCCTATGGCGACAAGGGTAACAAGCTGCGCCACCAACTTGCCGAGACGCTGTCGCTAAAGGCCGCACAGTTCCGCTATGAGGCGTTTTTGCGACGGGTTCCGGGTCGGATAGCTGCCTTTGCGCGCCAACAGCCTCCCGCAGAAGCCCTTGCCGCAATCGAAGCCTTTCACGCAGCTGAGGCACTGGCCGCCCGTGCCATCGGGTTGACTCTTGATAAACAGGCGGTTGTTTTCCAAATGGGAAGCTTGCTGGCGTCGCTGCAAACCCCTAGACAGCCGGTCGATTGAAGCGCCTGAAATATGACCGACCCTTTCTACATCACCACTGCCATTGCCTATCCCAATGGCCGCCCGCATATCGGCCATGCCTATGAGGCAATTGCCACCGATGCCATTGCCCGGTTCCAGCGGCTGATGGGCCGTGATGTACGGCTAATCACCGGGACCGACGAGCACGGCCTGAAAATGGCGCAAACGGCGCGCGATGCCGGGCGTCCGACACTTGAATTTGCCGACGAAATGTCATCCTATTTCAAGGAAATGTGCATTAAACTTGACATTTCGTACGATAATTTCATGCGCACTACCGATCCGCGCCACCATGAAGCCAGCATCGCACTCTGGAAAGCGATGGAGGCCAGCGGCGATCTGTATCTCGACCGTTACGAAGGCTGGTATTCGGTGCGCGACGAAGCCTTCTACGGCGAAGAGGAACTGATCGAGGGGGAAGGGGGCGCAAAGCTCTCCCCACAGGGTACGCCGGTCGAATGGACGGTCGAGGAAAGCTGGTTTTTCCGGCTTTCCAAATATCAGGAGCCTTTGCTTGCCCTGTACCGCGACAACCCCGATTTCATTCGCCCCGAAAGCCGCCGCAA
>CAZSJE010000126.1:0-6734 GCA_964606835.1 uncultured Sphingorhabdus sp. | reverse complement strand
CGGAACAGTCGCTCGACCTGTTCGCGCTCGTTCATCCTGAGCAAGCCATGATCGACGAAGACGCAAGTCAATTGGCTGCCCACTGCCTCATGGATCAGGATCGCAGCGACCGATGAATCGACCCCGCCTGATAGCCCGCAAATCACCCGGCCAGACCCGACCTGCTTGCGTATCTCGGCGATCTTGGTCGCGCGAAACTCGGCCATCGTCCAGTCGCCAGCCAGCCCGCAAATATTATGCACGAAATTGCCGATCAGCTTCGCGCCATCGGGCGTGTGCACCACTTCCGGGTGGAACATGGTGGTGTAATACCGCCGCGCCTCGTTGACGCAGATGGCAAAAGGCGCATTGGGCGAGGTGCCGATTACCTCAAAGCCGTCCGGCGCAACCGTCACCCGGTCGCCGTGACTCATCCAGACAGGATATTTCTGGCCGACTTCCCAGAATCCGTCGAACAGCGGCGAGGCCTTATGGATTTCCACATCGGCGCGGCCAAATTCAGCCGCATGCCCGCCTTCGACGGTGCCGCCCAGCTGGGTGCATAGTGTCTGCTGCCCGTAGCAGATGGCGAGGATGGGGAGGCCGCTTTCGAACACCACTTCGGGCGCGCGCGGACTGCCTTCATCGGTCACCGAGGCAGGCCCGCCCGACAGGATCACCCCCTTTGGCTGCATCCGGTGAAAAGCTGCTTCCGCATTGTTGAACGGCGCGATCTCGCTATACACGCCCGCCTCGCGCACGCGGCGGGCGATCAGCTGGGTAACCTGGCTACCGAAATCGACGATGAGGATGGAGTTAGACGGCTGTATGGACATGGCAGGCCGTTAGGCGAGCGACCCGCTGCTGTCCAGCAGGAGCAATTACCCGGTCTTGCGGATGGGAACCAGCTGGCGGCCAATGAAAGCTGCGATTTCGGCGATCGACCGACGGGCGTCGGCACCGTCATAGCGTTCGAGGACATGCAGCCGGCCGGGCCAATGCCGCAGCTCGACCGGTACGCCCGCCGCTGCCGCCCGGCGGGCCAGCTCCGCTGCATCCGGAAACATCGGATCGTGGCGGTTTCCATGGATAGCAAGCGGCGGCAGCCCGCGCATCGTTCCGAACATCGGGTTGAAGGCGGGGTGGCGCGGGTTGGCACCGTTCAGGTAAATCCGGGCACATGAACGCGAAGAAGGGTCGAGATGCGGCGCGTCGGGATTGCAATCGATCCAGGGCGAAAGCAGCGCCAGACCGCCCGGCGGACGACCCTTGGCGACCAGGCGCTGCGCCGCTGCAAGCGCGATACCGGCACCGGCGGATTCGGCGATCAGGATGATCCGGTGCGCCTCATGCCCCTGCGCCAAAAGCACATCGAAGGCGAGCTCGACATCGTCGATCGCCGCAGGACAAGGGTTTTCGGGTGCCAAACGGTAATCACAGATAATGGTATTGACCGCTGCCGCCCGCGCAATCCGGGCGATCATTCCAGTGAATTGCGGACTGCGCTCGACCAGAAAGGACCCACCCGGAACATAAAGCAGGAGGCCATCGTCGCGATAATCGGGTCCATCGATGCGCGAGAGGGCAGGACCCATCGGCAAGGCGCGCTCGACGCGCAGGCCTGCGGTCGCAACCTCCATCAACTGGATATGTTTTGCTTCGGACCTCCGGAATCGCTCGCGCAGCTGCAAATGCCGTTCGGCACGCTTTTTGGGATCGGCAATGGCCATTGCCCGGCCAAGCTCAAAGGCGATGATCCGTCCCCACAACAGCCGGTCGAACGTCCAGCGCGCATCGGCACATATTGCCCGCAACATAGGCGATTCGCGGCGCATGGCCGTCACATCGACACCGGGATGATTGACTGCAATCGCCGCCATGGAACGGCTTTCCCCTGCTATAATTTTACATTATGCTGACACGGCCCCGTGGAAATAGCCAGAGGGATTGGCCATGCGCTTCAAGGGTACAGACCGCAAAGCCGTCGCCGAGCATGTGGCGAATTCGAAGGTCGTCACCGATTATGCGCGGCTTTATCCCTCAGCGACGCGGCGAACCGTCGAAATCGTCACCGGGATTGCCGCCGACTATGCAGCGAGCGGCGTATCGTTGATTTTCGAAGTGCCCGATGCGCCCGCCGAACGGATCGAGCGCCTGCGCGCGCAGTTCGAGCTGACCGCAAGCGAAGCAGCGCTTGCTCTGCACATTGCCGATGGCGGCGACTTAAGCAGCTTTGCCGAACGGCGCGGCATCACGCGCAATACCGCGCGCAACCAGCTTCAAATGGTGTTCGACAAGACGGACGCACGGCGGCAGGCGGAGCTTGTCAGGCTTCTCGCCGATTTTTGAGCGCATTTTGCCCGCATAGTATGTTCGCATCATGCGGTCCATGCCGTCCTGCCTGTAACTCCCCGTCCAGAGACCAGACTGGAGGGAAATTCCATGACACGGCTTGCTTCAACGATTTCGCTGATCGCCCTGTTGGCGGCGATGCCCGATCAGGCAATGGCGCTGCAATTGGATGGCACGACCCTGCTCAAGCGGATGAACGAGGCCGGGCGAGAGATCGAACGGCTGCTTGGGGAAGCCGAACAACATCGGCTGGCCGGAAAATGCGACGCCCGCGACCGACAGCTCGCGCGAGCGGTGAAGATCATCGAGGAGCTGGAGGGATACCAGTCCAATGGAGCTGGCTTGGGTGGCGATCCGAAACGCACGCGCGAGACGCGCGCCCGCGCGCAAGCCATATTGAATGCACCTTGCCCGCCGGTCGCCGGGACTCCGTCCCCCGAACCAGCCGTGGCAGTTACGCCGCCAGCGCCCGTTGACGACCGTGAACCGGGCCAGACGCGTACACTGGAAGACCTGCAGATCGAATATGCCGCGACCCTGTGCGGTGCCGAGCAGGAGGCTGCCAAGCAAAGGCTGCTGGTTGCCCTGCGTCGCGCCATCGACATGGAACGCAATCCGGCAAAGCGCGACCGGCTGCTCGCACAGCGCGACTGGGTGGCGGCGCGGCCGATCAAGCCATGCGATGAATCGGGCAAGCCTGCAACGGGGGTATCTGTTCCAGCAACCCCGCCTGCTCCGCCGACCAGCGTGATGGACGATATGCAGGAGGGTGCGGTCGATGAGGCCACAAGGCAGAAAGCCCGCATTCAGACGCTCGACGAAATCGAAGACAATCTGAAAAAGGCCGAAGCCGCACGGCTTGCGGGCAGATGTCCTGATCGCGACCGCTATATCTGGAACGCACGCTTCCTGCTCGGCGCGATGGTCACCGATACCGGGCTGTTCAGTCCGGAATCGGCGGAAGCCATAAAGGACCGCGTCGAAAATGCCGCTGCCCGCCCCTGCCCGCCCGAAGGCGCGCCCAAAGAAGTCGGTTCCTTGCCGCAAAGCGGCTCGCCACTCACCGCAGTTGCTGCGGTCCAGGAGGATCGTCGCGCGCGCATGGCCGAACGGGCAGCGCTGTTGTTGAATATCTATTATCTCGCCTCGCTGATCCCGCGCGCCAATATCGGCGTCCGGCGCGACGGTGCGCCAGGGGCAGCACCGGAAATCGATGCCGGCCGGACGTCGCGCCGCGTCAACGGCTTGGGCATCAGCGCCGGGTTCCAAACCAAGATCGCGGCCGATTTCGATCTGCGTGTGCTCGGGACCTATGAAAAGGGCGATGCCGAAAGCACGGTCGCTTCACCGGCGACGGGTGCGCAACGCGTCGATACGGGCATCGTCTATGGCCGCCTGTCCAACGGATCATCGGGGATCATCGCCGGGTTCGGCGGCACCGGCAGCGCGAAAGTCGATATTGAGGAATGGGGCGTCGGGGTCGAGGCCGGTTGGAGGATCGGCGAATCTTCCTACCTGCCCTATGCCGTCGGTTTGCGCGCGCTGGTGGGGGCGGATTACAAGCATAGTGAACGCAAGCACGATATGAGCATCGCCTCGTCTGGCGTGTCGGCGGGCACCAGCTTCAGCTTCGCCCAGTCGCGGCTGCAACGGTTGGAGGAAAATTATTACAGCCTCTCGCTGGGGCTGGAGGCCGAACTGCCGATATGCCCCGACGCCGACTTGCAACTGTTCGGCAAGGGCGGACCCTATCATGTCGACAGCCGCTTCCTTGGCACCGAACGCAACACTGCCAATTTCGGCCCCGTCGGCAACCGCGACCTGACGCTGAGCTTCGACGAGGAGGACGGCAAATGGGGCGGGCGTTTCGAGGCTGGCGCCGGCATCCAATATCATTTGAGCGACAGACTGACGATCAGAGGCGGGGTCCGCTACGAATATCGTTCGGACGTCGGCGCGATCTTCAATCCCAATTCGGGCGACCAGGTGTTTTTCGAAGGGAGGACGTCCGCGCTGGAGCGGCAGGACTGGCAGGCGTGGGACGCAGCCGTCGGGCTGAAGATGCGCTTTTGACCAGGGGACTGACCGTGAAAATATTGAGATTAACTTCCTGCACTATCGCTCTGGCCGCGGTCAGCGTCGCGGCACCTGCGTTCGCCCAAGGGCAAACGAAAACGCTGGAAGATCTGGTCGCCGAATATCGCCAACAATGCGGGAAAAATGGATCGAAGGAGCGGCTGCTGATCGCCTTTGACCGCGCTATAGCCGCGACCAAAAGCAAGAAGCGCAAAAAGCTGTTGCAACGCCGCCGCGAGCTGGTTGCCAATCCGCAAGCACCGGTTTGTCCCGACGATCCGGCGGTGACCGCAGCGCCACCGACCGCTGCACCCGGCGCAACCGCATCGACTGGCGAGCCTGCGGTAGAGGATGTGTGCAAGCTGCCCGCACCCAATCCGCTGGCGGGCGAGTGCGAAAAATTCAAGCTGCTGCTTGGGCGATGGCGCGGCGGCAGCTCCGGCACCGTGATCGAAACCCTGTTGACCCCCGATGGCACGATTACTGGCACGATCGTCCAGCTTGGCCAACGCGGTCGGGAGCATGGCTACAAGCTGGGCATGGTGGTGCTGCGGGAATGGAAGCCGGCGCTGTCTGGCGGGACCTGGATCGTGAACGCCAGCGGCGGCCAGACGCTGCTTTCGAATGTTTATGATGGCGAGGTCGATGCGCGCTGGTCGCCGGGCGGTGTTCTGGTGATCACCAGGGCCGACTCCAATTTTCTTGGCTTTCCCTCCGGCCTGCAGATAAGGCTGGCTGACAACGCCAACTGGGTGCGGATGTAACGCCCTAGTCGAAAATATCCTTCAGCCAGTGTTTGGGCTTTTTGTAGCGATATTCCTTGTGCCCAAACGGCTGCTGCTGGCCATAGCCCTGCTGGGGATAAGGTGCTTGCGGGGCAGCCCGTGGAGAGGCTTGCGGCGCGCTGCGCTCGATAATCTTGTCGAGCTCGCCGCGGTCGAGCCAGACGCCGCGGCATTGCGGGCAGAAATCGATCTCGATCCCCTGCCGGTCGCTCATCGACAATGGCACAGCGCAAACCGGGCACGACATGGCAGCTACTTGGGACTCAGTGCGCATTGAACACTCCTCTTCGTTTCCCCCGACAGGGAAAGTGGGAGTGCGGGCGTTAATTTCAAGCTATTGCGGGATTGCCGCCTGTGCGGTTTGCCCGTCGCCTTCGGGCGCGGCGATAATGTCGCGGGTGACGCTGCCTTTGTTCACGGTCAGCGTGTCCGGGTCGCCGACGGTCGAGCGAATGCCCGCCTCCGAAGTTCCCGCCGACTGAAGCACCGCGCGTTCGCTCACCGAACGCGGCGCTGGGCCGCCGAACAGTGCATCGAGCACTTGCTCCTGCCCGCCATCCGACGCACGCACCGGGGCTACCTGCACCGGGCGCAGCGCATAGTCGGGCGGCACGACCAGCGGCGCGACGCGGCTGGTCGTCGACTGCTGCGCCTCGCTATTCCCGCCAATGTCCCAGTTCCAGAAGTCGTTTGCGGCCTTGTTGACCGTCGAGCAGCCAGTCAGGGTTAAGGCCAGCGCGGCAAGAGGAAATAGCTTTTTCATGATAGTCCGATCAATTTTTGGGCGTACCGAACATCGCGTCGAGCACTTCCTGCTTGCTGTCCTTGCTTTGCGCAGCGGACGCGCCTTCTTGCGGTGGCGGCAGCGCGGTCAAGTCGGCAGGAATAGCCAGCGGCGCAGCCTTGGTAACGGCAAATTCGTCGGGCCGTTCGCGGTCGAACACGCCAGTCGAGCCGCAGCCTGCCAATGTGCCCGAAGCACCGGCAAGTGCCAGTGCGCTGAGGATGAGTCGGCTTTTCATTGTCACTCCCGCGGAAACTTTATTGGCTTATCGGCGGCTCGCTTGCCGCTTCCTGAACGGGTTCCTTTTCGCGCATCAGGAAGGCGCGGGCAAGCAATATCAGCACGCCGATAGTGATGCAGGCATCGGCCAGGTTGAAGATGAAAAAGGGCCGGAAGCTGCCGAAATGCAGGTCGGCATAGTCGACGACATAGCCATAGCGGACGCGATCAACGATATTGCCCAGCGCCCCGCCCAGTACCATGGCAAGCGCCAGCACATCGCCGCGCAGCTTCTCGCGCCACATCCAGACAGCGACAATGGCGGCAATCGCGGCGGTCAGCCCGACAAGCATCCAGCGCTGCGCCTCGCTGTTGGCTTCGAGGAAGCCCATCGAGACGCCGCGATTTTCGGCCCAGGTCAGGTCGAAAAAGGGCAATATGTGGATTTGCCGTCGGCTTTGCAGCGCCAGCGGGCCGATCATCACGAACTTCAGCGCCTGATCGGCGATGAAGATGAAACTGGCGAGCATCAGGCCCTG
>CAZSJE010000125.1:0-6875 GCA_964606835.1 uncultured Sphingorhabdus sp. | reverse complement strand
CATACATATCGACGCGGGTGAGAAAAACGGCGCTTGCCCATCGTAGGCGCGCTGAAAAAAGGGGAGAGAGACTATGGCGATGGCACCGGTTGGTAATTTGGAGCCCTCGGGAGTGGGCGGCGCGAGCAGAGGCAATGTACGCGGCGTCCTGATGCTCGTATTTGCCGTATTCTTCATTCTCGGCGGCGTGACGAACATCATCGATGTCGTGATGCCAAAGCTCAAAGGACTCTTCGAGCTCTCGCATTTCCAAGCCAACTGGATCAACGGGGCATTTTTCGCTGCCTACGGCCTCTTTGCCATCCCGTCGGGCATCATCATGAGCAAGCTTGGCTATATTCGAGGCTTTGTCCTTGCATTCGCGATGATCGCGCTGGCGTCACTGCTGTTTATCCCCGCAGCAAATTCTGGGGTTTACGTGTCATTTTTGGGGTGCATGTTCCTGATCGGCTCAGGGATCACGCTGCTGCAAGTCGGTATGAACCCTGTGACCATGGCATTGGGTACACCGGAAAGGGCGCACCAACGGCTGATGTTCGGTCAGATGTTCAACTCGGTCGGCGTGGTGATCATGGTGTTTGGTGGCGCAACGCTTTTGTTGGGCGATCAAAAGGTCGTCGACACAAGCACAATGAGCCCAGAGCAGCTGTCCTTGCACCGAATTTCTGATGCCCAGGATATCGCTCATTTTTACATAGCTCTTGCAATCGCCATGACGTTGATCGGCCTGCTTTTCTGGTTTTGGCGTTCTGCGCTCGATGGACAGAAAGCTGAAAAGGTTGAATCAGCGGGAACGCTTGACCTGCTAATGTCCAACCGCCGTGTGCAATTTGGTGCGCTTTGCATCTTCACCTATGTCGGAGCCGAGGTTGCGATTGGCAGCAACCTGATCGCCTATCTTGGTGATTCACGAACAATGGGCCTGTCGGCCAGCGACGCCAAATATTATGTCACAGCCTATTGGAGTGCAGCGCTGGTCGGGCGATTGCTCGGCGTCTTCGTGCTTGGCTTTGTCAAGCCAAGTCGTTTGCTGTTGACGGTTGCGTCAATCGCAGCGGCACTGGTCGCCATCTCGGCGGTTTCGGCGGGGCCGACATCGGGACTGGCACTTGTGGCTGTTGGCTTGTTCAACTCGGTCATGTTCCCGACAATCTTCAGCCTGACAACCGAAGGCATGACTGACGAAGCACCAAAAGCGTCAGGCATCCTGTGCACCGCAATCATCGGCGGGGCATTCATTCCAATGTTGTTCGGCAAGATGGCTGATTTGTCGGGTGTTCAAGTCGCGTTGATCGTTCCGATTATCTGCTATGTTATCATTGCGAGCTTCGGTCTTTGGAACACACGTCGCACCGCCTAGTTGCGCAGCATTGTGAACAATAGGATGCTCGCAAGGACAGCAAGGCCCGCCAGCAAGATAAACAGCGCGTCGAAACCGTAAACCGGCACCATCGCCAGCGTCAGCCAGGGCATGATCAGCGATGGGCCCGTGTTGGTCAGGTTGAAGAAGCCAAGGTCGCGCCCCCTGTTGCGCGGGGCGGGGAGGACGCGCAGCGTCTGGCTTGAATGCAGCGCCAGGAAGATGCTGCTGAACAGGCCGAAGACGACATAGCCCGTAGTGGCGAGAAACAGGTCGTTGGCCATCGCCATCAGCAGCAAGCCCAGCGCCGCAGTGCCCGCACACATGACCAATGGCAATATCGGTCGGTCTGTCCGGTCAGACCAGCGCCCAAGAGCCAGCGTGCAAAGCACCGCCACGCACAGTACGACCGCAAATATCGATGCTGCATCGTTGTCGCCGAACTCTGGCGCGACACTTCGGAACCAGAGCAGCAGGAAAGCAAAGAGTGAGGCCTCGGCAATCTGGACGAAAAGCCGGGCCAGCCACATCCTGATTACGTCGGCGCGACTGTTGCGTCGCAAACGGCTGGAAGAGTCCTCTGCCCCGGCTGCGACCATCAGTACGGGCATTGGCTTTGGGCGACCAAACAGAAGCACGGGCGTAACCATCAACAATACCAGCGCGGCGACCACAAACAGCCGGTCATTCGGAGCCGCGAGGCCGGGAATTGTAACCAAAGCGCCTGCCAGCGCACCCAGCGCCGGGGCGAACGCCAAAAGGCCACCCAACAACCCCTTTTGCGTATCGGGGACGCTATCACCAGCCCATGCGGCAAGCGGTGCGAGCATCATGTTGAGCCCAACCTGCCAGCCGACAATCATCATGACCAGCATGGTCGGGCTGCTTGCCAGCTGCATGGCAGGGAGCAGCACAGTGCAGAGAACAAGCCCTACCCAGATCCATGGCCGCCGCGTGCCGCTTCGGTCGCTGGCCCAGCCGAACAGGATATTGGCAAGGCTCGCGGCAATCGCCCCGGCAAAGGCGATGTGCGCCAGCAATGTCAGTGCGCCATCGCCTGCCAGCATCGTCGCCCGATTGGGAAGCAGGATGGTCAGGAACGGGACATAGGCAACCGCCCCGCCCGCGACCGCGAGCGCATAGAGATACAGGAAGCGTAGGGATTGCCGCTGGCCGACAGGGGGGTCAGCAGCCGCCATTGCCACCCGGCGGTGCAGTGCTGCCACGCTCGATCAGGCTGCTGTCGGTCACAACCGGCTGATCCGGCGTCGGCCCGCTGCCATTGATGATCAGAAGCTCGACCGCTTTGGAGAAGGTAGCAGCAATGGGCTGGTCGATGGCCGTCAGCTGGGGTTGGGTAAAGCGCACAACTGGTGAATTGTCGAAGCTGATCAGCGACAATGCCTGCGGTACCTTCAGCCCGTATTTTGTGGCCGTGTCCAGCACGGCCAGCGCCATTTGGTCGCTGCTGGCAATAATGGCTGTCGGCTGGTCGATGAGCGCAAGCAAGGTCTCGGCGGCGGCAAGGCCGCTTTCATAACTGAAGTCGCCGCGCACCATCAGGTCGTCCTGAGCCATACCCGCAGCCGCCATCGCTTTTTGCCACCCCTCAATCCGCCGGTTGGACAGGCTGTATTCTTCCGATCCGGCGATAAAGCCGATCCGTCGATGCCCCAGCGCCAAGAGGTGCTCCGTGGCAATCCTGCCGGAACGTTCATCGCCCATGGTCATGGCAATACCTGGCCCCGGCGCGCTGGAGCCAATGCGGGCAAAGGGCATTTTGCGCCTTTCGAGAAACCCGGTGATCAGGGCATTTTCCGAGTGCGGCGGGGTCAGGATGACGCCGTCGGGTTGCAATGCCGATAACGCCGCGCCCAGCTCGCGCTCGACATGGTCGCTATGCGTATCGATCAACTCGAATATCATACGATAGCCATGTTCGGCACATTTCAGCATGCCGCCCAGCAGCATCTGGTCGACCCAGTCGCGCCCCTGCCGTGCGCGCCAATCGGATATGGTGCGGTCGCGGTCGTTGATCGCGAGGATCAGGTAAGAGCGCGATCCGCTCATCCGCTGCGCGGCGATCGATGGCACATAGCCAAGCTTGTCGATGGCCGACTGCACCCTGTCTTTCATCGCCGGGCGAACATTGGGCTCATTGTTGATGACGCGGCTGACGGTTTGCAGCGAAACCCCAGCGTCCGCCGCGACATGCTTGATCGTCACTGCCTGGCGGCGTCTCGCCATGTTTTACTTGCCCCCTTCGACGCCCTTCATGCAGGCGAGTCCCCTGTCCGGATCGCCCTTGCACTGGTAAATGCGAATCCAGTCGATCAATAACTCTGCGGGGATCGAATTCATGACAATGCCCTTGTCATTATTCTCCTCCGACAGCTTACCCCCAACCGCCAAATTGGCCATGATGTAAAAGGGCTTGTCAAAGGGCGCAATGGGGTTTGATTTGGCCTTTGGCGACGCCGTGTTCCACTGATCCGGGGTCACTTCCCAATATTGCCTTCCATCCAGATAGAAACGCATCAGCCCTGCACCCCATTCAAAGGTCCAGATGTGGAAATCGTCCGATGGCAGGCTATAGTCGGGCAGGGCGACGCGTTTGTGGACATGTTCGTTTTTTGGGGCCTTGTTGCCGAAATGGACTGCGCTCAGCATGCGGTTCTCACCCACCTTGCCTTTGCATTCGGTGCAGCTGGCGCCCAGATTGACGCCTTCCAATATGTCGATTTCGCCTGACAGCGGCCAGCCACCATAATAGTCATCGGCAGGCATCATCCATATGGCGGGCCATGTCCCTTGGCCCTTGGGCGGTTTGGCGCGGAACTCGATCTTGCCATAGCGCCAACTTGCCAGCCCGCGCGTGCGGACCTTGCCAGAGGTAAAGGGCTGGGTGACCTTCGGGTTGGGCATCGAGGCGATTTCGGGCGGGCGGTCCGGTCCTGTGAATTTTTCCGCGCGCGCCATCAGGTGCAGATAGCCGTCGGCAACACGGATGTTTTGCTTGCGCCCGGTATAGCATTGCCGTTCCTGGTTGCCGCCGCCCCAGCAGGATTTTTCAGGCTTCCATTTGGTCTGGTCCAGTTCGTTCCCTTCAAACTCGTCGGACCACACCAGTTCCCAATCCGGCTTCTGCTTTTCTGCCAGGTCCGCAGACACGGCGGGGCTAGCGATTAGAAGCATAGCCAATGCAAAGGACATTTTGCGTGTCATCGTTCCAGCCTAATATCTCATCGTTGAAATGAAAAGCGGGCCCCAGTCGTGCGACAGGGGCCCGCCTTTTGGGTGTTGCTGCAAGCGCGCCTAAAAGTTGATGCGCGCCAAGAAGGTATAGCGACGGTCATTCCGGAAGGAGGAACGCGTCACCCGAGTTCCGTCAAAATCGATCACCTGACTGGTCTGCGTAACCTCATCGAGCAGGTTTACGGCCTGTACGCCAAGCTTCAGATGTTCGTTGACCGTCACGAAGATCGAGCCGTCAAGCTGTCCCGTGCTTTCGCCATAGATGGGCGAGAAGGGGAAGATCACATCGCGCGGGGTCTGCAGGAAGTCCGACCGCCAGTTATAGGCCAGACGGAAAGACAATGGCCCCTTTTCGTAAAAGCCGACCGCATTGACGGTATGCTTGGAGACCCCCGCAAGCGGCAAGCCCCCCGACAGCGGGCTTTGCTCCGCTCCCAGCGACGAGTTGTTGAAGTCGCCCGCATCGACATAGGTGTAGGTCAAGCCTGCTCCCAGCCCACTCAATATGCCGGGCAGGAAATCGTAGGTTTGCTGATAGGCGACTTCGACGCCTTTCAGCGTTCCCCCGTCGCTGTTGACCGGGCCGTTGACGAGCACGTCGGTGGAGACACCGGTTGGGCTGGTGAAGTTGCGGACCACAGCGCCGCCGTTCACAATGCCCTTAATGTCCTTCAGGAAGGCAGAGACAGTCAGCGAGCCGACGCGGTCGAAATACCATTCGAACGACAGGTCGTAATTCCATGATTCGGTTGGACGCAGCAACCGGTTGCCGGTGAAAATCTGGAACAAGGGTCCGGTTGCCAATGTGCCGCCGGCGCGCAGGTTCGTCGTATTGTCGAATATACCGCCGCCTGTTGCAAAGGCCGACAGGTCAGGGCGCGAAATGCCTTTCGATGCCGCCGCGCGCACCAGCATGCCATTGCCGAAATCAAGCTTTGCGTTGAAACTGGGCAGCCAGTTTTCATATTTGATATTGGCGCTGTCGTCGATCAGCTCGCCGGTAAACACGCGCACAAATTCGGCCTGACGCGCGGGAGACAGGCTACAATAGCCGGGGGCAATCTGTCCGGGCTGGATAGCACCACAAGCAACCTGCAGTTCGGCAACGCTGACCCGGCCATCGCCATTGCCACCGGGAGGCGCATCGAAAAACTGTCCGGTCGGAAAGCTGATTTGCCCGCCGCTGCGAACCGTCGTCTGCACATAGCGCAGGCCGATATTGCCGCTTAGCGTTGTGTTCGCGCCGAAATTGGCCCCGAAATCGATGCGTCCATAGGCACCGAACGTGCTTTCCTCGACGTCCGAGATTTCACCGGCGGTCCAGGGTCCGCCGGGAACGACATTGGTTCGTGCCGAAATCGGGAACCATGCATTCGGCGTCAGCGTGAATGCGGTGATCGCATTCGCCTGCGTCCGGATCGCACCGCTCAGATAATCGGCGACCATATTGTCGCCGCCAAAGAAGAAGGCCGAGCCGTCACCAAAGGGAACCGGGGTATTGCCGCGCTGGAAACCCTTGCCAAAGGGATTGCGAAGCTGCGCCGAGTTGGGGAAGTCGCGAACATAGGCGCCGCCGCAGCCAAAGGCCTGGAAGTCGCCGCAGTTCCAATTGCCGCCGCGCCCGGTCCATGGTGCGCCCAGATTGCCCCAGTTGGAGAAATTCGCGCTGCGCGTAACCCGATTACGATCGCCCCAACGCGCGCCAAAGCGCGCCTTTTTGAAAAAGCCCTCATCGCTGACGTCATATTCGGCGTCGAAGCGCATGCTGGTGAGGTCGCCATCATTCTTCACCTGGTTGTCGAGCAGGAACCAGTAGAAAGTGCGGGCGGGATCGTTGAAGTAGCTGGCGGGCGACGTGGTGCTGCCCGGCTGCAGGAATTCGACCAGCGGCGTGTTGCCTGAATTGTCGATCCGGACATCGGTATAGGTTTGCATCGCCGAGATGAAGCCATCTTCGGTGCGGTCCGACTTGATATGCTGAACCTCGAAATTGAAGCGCAGCCGGTCGGTTGGGTCCAGCTTGATATGGGCCGAGAAATCCTCGGTCTTTGCTGTATCTTCGCGCTGGAAACGGAGCAGCTCGGTCGGAATACCGCGTCCGCCGGTGAAGGGTTGCAGTTGGGTCAGCGTGCCCGAAATAAACTGGTTGTCCCTGTAGGTTGCCGTCGTTCCGGGGGCGAGCACAGGGAACAGGCCGTCGTCGTTGACCAGCGCCAACACGGCAAATTCGTTCAATGTGGCGTCGGTGGTCGCACGCAAA
>CAZSJE010000124.1:0-6884 GCA_964606835.1 uncultured Sphingorhabdus sp. | reverse complement strand
GTGATATTCTGGTTGGTCGACCAATAGAATATCTGGATGAACAACATACCGGTGAACAGCGTGTGGAACGGGATTTGCGAATCGGGCGGGCCGATCATCGTCAGCCGTTCCGCCGGAATCCCCGAAAAGTCCCAATTGATCGCGTTCAGCGCCAGGACAACGACCAGCATCGCCATCGCCAGCATGCCAATCCCGGAAAAGGTATCAACCACGGCGACGGCGCGCAGCCCGCCGGAGATTGTGTAGATTGCCGCTGCAATCGCCATCGGAATGGCAAAGTAAACAAGCGGCCATTCCACCCCGAACATCGATTTGAGGAACAGGCTGCCGCTGTACAGCGATGCAGGCAAATAGATGAAGATGTTACCCAGCAGGAATACCGCCGAAATCACGGTCCGGATGCTGCTGCCCCCACCATAGCGCCGTTCGAGCAGTTCGGTGACGGTGGTGCAGCGCTCACGATAATAGACGGGCACAAAGATGAAGGCGAGGATCATTAGCCCGACGAACCCGGCAATTTCCCACCAGGCAAGCAGCAGCATCTGCCCGCCATTCATGCCGACCAGCTGCTCGGTCGACAGGTTTGTGATGGTGATGGCGCCTGCGACGTAAAGCCAACTGAGCCCGCCCCCCGCCAGGAACACATCCTTGCCCGAACCGTCATGTTCCGCCGCGTAGCTTCTGACCTTCAGCCAGGTGGCAAAGCCGAGCAACAAAAGGATTCCGATAAAGATCGCGACTTGCAGCGCATCGACCGCTGGCAAACTGGCTTGCATTTTTCTCTCCCCTTGGGCGACCTTCTGCCGCATAGCGGCGCGCGCTGCAACTGCGATGGACCTGCTCAAAAGATGAAACTCGGCGTCTGCTATTATCCCGAACATTGGCCTGAGGAGTGGTGGGCCGATGATGCAAGGCGGATGGCGGAAATGGGTCTTACCCGCGTGCGCATTGGAGAATTTGCCTGGAGCCGGATCGAGCCCGAACCGGGACGCTATGACTGGGATTGGCTCGACCGTGCGGTCGAGGTGCTGCATCGTGAAGGGCTGGGCATCATCATGGGCACTCCGACTGCGACCCCGCCCAAATGGCTCGTCGACCGCATGCCCGATATGATCGCGCTGGACGAAGCGGGCCGCCCGCGTGGCTTTGGCTCTCGGCGGCATTATTGTTTTTCGCATTCGGGCTATGCAGCAGAGTGCGACCGGATCGTTGCCGCATTGGCCGAACGCTATGGCGAGCATCCTGCCATTGTCGCCTGGCAGACGGACAATGAATATGGCTGCCATGATACGGCAGTCAGCTATTCGGCAGCGGCGCGGGACAAATTCCGCTATTGGCTCGCGGCCAAATATGGCGAGGTATCGGCGCTCAATGCCGCATGGGGCAATGTCTTCTGGTCGATGGAATATCGGTCGTTCGCGGAAATCGACCTACCCAATTTGACCGTGACGGAGGCGAACCCGGCGCACTGGCTCGATTTCCGCCGCTTCTCATCGGATCAGGTCGTCCGCTTTAACCGGCGACAGGTCGAGATTTTGCGCGAAGCGTCGTTGGGCCGCGACCTGATGCATAATTATATGGGCTTCTTCACCCAGTTTGACCACCATGCCGTGGCCGCCGATCTGGATGTTGCCAGCTGGGACAGCTATCCGCTCGGTTTCCTCGAACAGTTCTGGTTCTCCGATGCCGAAAAGCTACGCTATGCGCGCCAAGGCCACTCCGACATCGCGGCGTTTCATCATGATCTGTATCGCGGACTCCACCCCAATGGCCGCTGGGGGGTGATGGAGCAGCAGCCCGGGCCAGTGAACTGGGCACGCTACAATCCCGCCCCGTTGCCCGGTATGGTGCGGTTGTGGACGCTCGAAGCAATGGCGCATGGTGCTGAACTGGTAAGCTATTTCCGCTGGCGGCAGGCGCCGTTTGCTCAGGAGCAGATGCATGCCGGGCTGCTGAGGCCGGATCGCAGCGACGATGTGGCGGTGGTCGAGGTCAAGCAGGCGCATGGTGAAATTGTGGCGCTGGCGGATAGGGTTGGCGAACCGGTCAAACAGGTCGCGTTGGTCTTCGATTACCAAAGCGACTGGGTGACCGACATCCAGCCACAAGGCAAAGGTTTCAGCGCGCTGAGACAAGCATTCGATTGGTACTCCGCGCTGCGGCAACTGGGACTGAATGTCGATATCATCCCGCCCGGGCGTAGCCTCGACGGCTATGCGATGGCCGTGATGCCATGCCTGCCGATTGTTCCCGACGGGCTGATCGAGCAGCTAGCTGGGCTCGAAGGCGCCATACTGATTGGTCCACGGAGCGGCAGCAAAACTGTGGATTTTGCCATTCCCGCTGAATTGCCACCCGGACCACTGCAGGCGCTGCTTTCGCTGAAAGTAACCCGCGTCGAATCGTTGCGTCCGGGTCTGGTTGAGACGGCAGGAGATCGTGGCGTTTCGTCCTGGCTGGAGCATATCGAAACTGCCCTTCCGCCCATCCGCGCAACCGACGCGGGCAAAGGCCTCCTCTTTGCCGACAACAACATCCACTATCTCGCCGCTTGCCCCGATCCAGCTCTGCTCAAAACCATCATGGCCGAACTTGCTGCAAAGGCGGCATTGGAGACGATGGCGCTGCCCGACGATGTCAGGATAAGGCGCAATGGTGAGCTTGTTTTTGCCTTCAACTATGGGCTCGAAACGGCTCGACTCAAATTTGAGTCGGACCCCGATTTTTTACTGGGTGGCCTCGATCTGGAGCCCGCTGGCTTGGCCGTCTGGCGTTCAGACGCGTTTCAGGAAAGCCAGTGAGTCGATAAGCAGACAAGGGTTCGATTTGCGCGCTAAGCCTTGCGAGCTTCTTGTCTTCCAAGCTTATCTGAAAGGTAAAATCATTCGACCAGCGCTCCGCCCTTCATCACTGCCTCAACCTCTTCCAGAACGCGGATGTCGGTCAACGGATCGCCCTTTACTGCAACCAGGTCGGCAAAGCGGCCGGGAGCGATGCTGCCGATCTGCGCGTCCTTCCCCATCAGCCGCGCGGCTTCGATGGTGGCGCTCTGGATCGCCTGCATCGGCGTCATCCCGTATCGGACCATATAGGCGAACTGTTTGGCATTGCCGCCATGCGGATAGACGCCGCTATCGGTGCCATAAGCCAATTTGACGCCAAGCTTTACGGCCTTGGCAAAACCAGCGCGTTGGACGTCGGTGGTCTCGCGGTTCTTGCGCAGATATTCCTCCGGCCAACCCTCCTTCGTCCCGACACCCTCGATATAATCACCATTGTAGATGTCCATGACCAGCCAGACGCCCTTGTCCTTGGCCAGTTGCAGCCCCTCACCGTCGATCAGGCTGGCATGTTCGATCGAGCGGACGCCTGCGCGGATCGCAGCCTTGATCCCCTCGGCACCATGCGCGTGGGCAGTGGCAAAGCTTTGATGTGCGTTGGCTACCTCAACTGCTGCGCGCATTTCTGCCTCGGTCAGTTCGGGTGCACCGGGTTCGGTGCCGATTGCCAGCACGGCACCGGTCGCCATCAGTTTGAGGAAATCGACCTTGTTGTCGAACAGGAAAGCCGCGCGTTTGGCAACGGCTTCCGGGCCCTCCGCGACCCCCAGCCGCATATCGGGAGGCAGCTGCTCATTGGGAACAACGCCGTTGAGTTCCCCGCCGCCGCCGGGATGGGTGAGGTAGGCCCCGGCCACGAACATGCGCGGCCCCGGCACGAGTCCGCTCTGGATTGCATCGCGCAGCGCGACATCGGTCAGCCCGCGATAGGTGCCGACATCACGCACGGTCGTAAAGCCCGCCTTGAGCGTCACCAGCGCATTGTGCGCGCCGTGCAGTGCCGTCAGTTGCGGCGAGGTTTTGATGGGCAGTTCGAGATCGGCGGATTGCCCCGCATCAGCCAGATGGGTGTGGAGGTCGATCAGCCCGGGCAGGACCGTATAGTCCGACCAATCGATCAGGAGATAAGAACTGGGCAAGGCGGTTAGATCGGGCGGGCAGGATGCCACCTCCTCGATCGTCTGCTGCGATTCGCTGATCAATATGCACTGATTGGTCTTTACAACGCCCTCTTCGACGTCGACTATCCGACCCGCCTTAACGACCAAGAGTTTGCCGCCCGCGTCGCTTGCCAAGAGTGGCGATGCCAGTAGCGCGACGAATAGGGTAAAAGCGCCCGTCAGGCGTGCAGGCCAAAGCCGGCGCATCAGCCCTTTTTGGCGATTCGCTCAATCTCGCGCGCCACCATTGCTTCTACCATCGCGGGCAGGTTGGTATCGAGCCATTCCTTCAGCATGGGCCGAAGCAGTTCGCGGGTTAACCCTTCCAGCGAGGTCTCGCCGCTGCGCACGATCTGCGGCGAAACGCCCGGTTCTGAAAGCGTTTTCAGAACCGAAAAGCTCTGCGCCAGGCTTTGCGCCTTGCTGTCGTCGAGCAGCTCGTCGGCAGGCTCGGTCAGCTCGAGCACATCGTCCTGAGCCGCGGCTGCCGGCGTTTCATCGGCCTTGGGCGCAGCGCGGCGGGTGCGCGGGGCAATGGCATTGTCTTCGGCAATGATTTTTTTGATCGACGACAATATCGCCTCCATCGAAGGCTCGCTGCGTTCTTCAGCCATATTCGTTGCCCCTCACCAAGCCCCAAATAGTCGGGATCAAAACTTCGCCCTAATATTGGGGAAGTGGCTCTATTTCCGCCTTTTGCGCGGGCGTGTCAACCGTGCGGGTGGCTTCGACCGTCGGGTCGGGGCGTGAGGACCAGTCGTTCCAGGCCCCTTCGACCTTCTCGTAATTGACCATCGGGTCGTAAAGCGGGCCGCCATCGAGCCCCAGATCGCGCGCCTCCGCCTTGCCCATCGCGGCGAGTAGCGAGAAGCCTGCGACATAGGCATTGCGCCGTGCCGTCACCAATTGAACCTTGCTGTTCAGCAACTCCTGTTCGGCATTCAATATGTCGAGGATGGTGCGGTTGCCCACGCTGTTTTCGGCGCGAACGCCTTCCAGTGACAATTCATTTGCGGCAACAGCCCGTTCAGACGAAGCGATGACCTCCAGCGATGCCCGCCAGCTGGCATAGGCCGCGCGCGTCTGCGCAATAGCTTCGCGCTCGGCGGCGATCTCTTGCTCCTGCGCCTGCCCCAGCCGCGCTTGCGCCTGACGGATCTGCGCGGCGGGTCGACCGCCCTGATAGAGCGGGATCGTCGCGCGTACGCCCGCTTGCGCGGTCAGCGAGCTATTGTCCGCCTGGAACCCGGGAATGTTCGACGAGATGGAATTGATCGCATTGCTATAGGAGCTTTGCGTGAAAACGCCCACGGTCGGCAGGCGTGAAGCACTGGCAGCCTTGCGATCAAAGCCCGCTGCCTCCCGGTTTTCGCGCGCTGCGATGAGGTCAGGATTGCCGTCCAAGGCAATATTGACCGCGCCATCCGGGGTTTCGGGCAGGTTGGGCAAAGGGGGCGGTGCTTCCAGATTTTCCGGGGCATTTCCGACCAGCTGGATGTAGATTTCCTTTGATCGGATCAGATTGGCTCGCGCCGATTCCATGTTGCTGATTGCCAACGCCAACCGCGCCTCGGACTGAGCGACATCGGTTCGGGTCAAATCGCCAATTTCGAACCTGTCCTTGGTCGCTTCCAGATTGACCTGCAACACGCCAACCTGCGCGCGGTTGAGATCGACCACCGATTCGTCGCGGATGACGTCCATATAGGCGCCGACCACCGCAGAAAAAATCGCGCTTTCCGCGCCGCGCAGGCTGGCGGCACCGGCCTCCACGCGGTTTTCGGCAGCACGGACTGCATTTTTGATCCCGCCGCCTGCGTATATCGGAACCGAAACCGTTCCGGTGGCGGTTATTCCGCGGGCCTGCGTGACCGACGCGCCGCTATCCTGCATGAGGTTTTCGAAATAGGTTGGCTGCACGCTGGCATCGGGGCGGCCCTGCGCCTTGGCGATCGGCACGCCTTCATCGATCGCGCGTTGTCCCGCGCGCGCACCCGTTAGCGTCGGGTTGGTGTTGTATGCCTTCACCAGCGCTTCGCGCAGCGTCTCTGCTTTCAGCGGGGCGGCTACCAGAGCGGTGCTGATCGTCAGGGCAAGGATGCGTCGGCCGTTCAAAACACAAACTCCTTGGACCGCTCAAATCCTGGCAGCGGCGCGACCTCGGTATCGGTCACTGCGCGCAAGGCCAGATGCGCTCCGCGTTTCACGCCTGTTGCCAGCCGCGATACCGGACCCTCGATCAACCCGGTCACCACGCGCCCGCCCTCGGCAAGCTGGGCAATCAGGGCATCGGGCAACGTCTCGATCCCGCCATCGATAAGAATAAGGTCATAGGGAGCATGCTCTGGCGCACCGTCGGCAAGCGGCCCCGTGACCAGCGTCACGCCGGGCAACTTGGCCGCAAAAGCTGCCGCCAGGGTGGCGTCCTGTTCGACTGCCACCAACGAAGCTGCACGTCCGGTCAGCAGCGCCGCCAGATAGCCCGTCCCGGCCCCGACCAGCAACACCCGATCGTCTTCGCCAATCTCTGCCGTGCTGAGCATCAGACCCGCAGCCAATGGCGGGTTCAACATGCGCCCGCCGCCCAGCGGAATGCAACGGTCCATATAAACGCCCACGGCGTCGCCTGGCACAAAATCCTCACGCGGCACGCTAAGCATTGATGAGATAATCCAGGGCGCGTTAACGCCATTGGTGCGCAACTGGCTGTCGACCATGTTGCGGCGCATCGCCTGAGACTGGGCCGTCTGAGATTGCGGAGAAAGCGACATAAAATCCATTGCCTGCAACGATCTGACACAACTGTGTTGCAATGGCAATACAGTCTTTGCCCGCGTCTTGTAGTTGCCCAACCGGCAAAGGCCAAGCCGGATTCGCTTGGCCG
>CAZSJE010000123.1:1447-6931 GCA_964606835.1 uncultured Sphingorhabdus sp. | reverse complement strand
GCTGCGGCTCCGGTCCAGCGAAGCAACATCATCGGTCCCATTCCGTCGATATGGTCCGAATGGAAATGCGTCAGGAACAGCGCCTCGATTTCGCCATTGGGGATGCCCATCAACTGGATGTTGCGTGCCCCACCTTCGCCTGCATCGACCACGAAAATCCGCTTGCCCGCGATCACGACGTTGCAGGCCCCTGCCCGGTCGCGATTGGGCAACGGCGAGCCGGTGCCGCACAGCCCGACATGCAGGCCATCGGGCAGGTCTGTCACGATGTTGGTGCCGATGCGCGCCTTGACGGCGCGCTCGAACAGGGTTTGCCCCAGCCTTGCCTGAAAGGCGAATGACAGTCCCGCTCCGACAACCATGAGGAGAACAAAACCCCCCAGCCATTTCGTCTGCTTCCTCATCTCCACCCCTCCGGTTTTCCTCACGACTGTTGCAAATCTGCATCGTTTTTTGGATTAATCGTCAATAGTGGCGATATCAATTGCCGCCATCGACAGACGGCGATAATGCGCGCTTATCTTCGTGTTAGCCAGAAAATTGGCGGCACAAGGGCCCCGGGAAGAATTCAGGTCCACCAGAGGGGCCGCTTACGTTCGCAATAGAGAGGTTCATCCATGAAATTCGCCAAAACCGTTGTGCGTTCGGCCATGTTGTCGACGATCAGCATTGCGTCACTCAGCGTCGGCCATGTCGCCTATGCGCAGGACGAAACAGCCGCCGAAACGCCGGCCGAAGAAGAGACATTTGAAGAAGACGCGATCATCGTTACCGCGACCAAGCGCGAACAAACGCTGCAAGATGTACCCGTCGCGGTATCGGTCACCACCGCCGATGCCATTGAGCGCGCGCAGGTTCGCGACCTTAAGGATTTGCAAACGCTGGTCCCCTCACTGCGCGTCAGCCAGCTGCAAAGCTCCGCCAGCACCGACTTCATCATCCGCGGTTTCGGTAATGGTTCGAACAATGTCGGTATCGAAGGCTCGGTCGGCGTGTTCATCGACGGCGTTTACCGTTCGCGTTCGGGTGCTGCGATCAGCGACCTTCCCAACCTGCAGCGCGTCGAAGTACTGCGCGGTCCGCAGTCGACCCTGTTCGGCAAGAACGCGTCGGCAGGCGTTATCTCGATCGTTACCGCAAAGCCAAGCTATGACTTTGGCGGCTCTGCTGAAATCAGCTATGGCAATTATGACGCGATCATTGCCAAGGCCGACGTGACTGGCCCGATTATCGCCGACAAGGTTGCATTCAGCCTGGCGGCTGGCATCAACAAGCGCGACGGTTATGGCACCAACCTGCGCGACGGTTCAAAGACCAGCGAGCGCAACCGCTGGTATGGCCGCGCCCAGCTGCTTATCGAACCTTCTGATACGGTCAGCTTCCGCATCATTGGCGATTATGACAAGATCGACGAAAATTGCTGCTTCGTCGGCAACGTGTTTGCCGGTCCGACCGCTGCAGCCATCGAAGCTGTCGGTGGCCGGATCAACCGCAATGGCATTTTCAGCTATGGCGAGTATCAGAATTTTGCATCGGAAAACAAAATCACCAACCAGGGTGTTTCGATGCAGGGTGATTTCGAACTGGGCGCGCTGAAGCTCACTTCGATCAGCGCCTATCGCAAGTCTCGCGCCAGAACAAACGCCGACTCCGATTTCACGAGCGCCGATATCATTGGCGAGAATCGCGGCGACGTTGGCATCAAAACGCTGACCCAGGAATTGCGCCTGACCTCCGATTTCGATGGTCCGTTCAACTTCCTGATCGGCGGCTATTATTTCGATGAGGACATCACCAACAAGCAGCAGCTGTTGCTTGGTCGCGATTTCCGCAACTATGCTAATGCTCTGTCGGGCGGCGGCTATACCGCGAACGAAGCGCTGATCCGCGTGCTCGCGGGTCTTCCTGCTGCAACCCCGACCACGCAATTTGGTGCAGCAGGCCAGGGCCGTTTTGAGGATTGGGATTACACCAACAAGGCCTATTCGATCTTTGGCACGGCCGATTTTGAAATTACCGATACTGTCACGCTGTCGGGTGGCTTTAACTATACCAAGGACAAGAAGAATGTTGCCAGCAACACACGGGTAACCGACGTGTTCTCCAACATCGATCTGGTTGCCGTTGGTGGCGCAGCGGGTGTACCAGCCGTGATCCCGGCAGGTGCCGCAGGCAACACGACCATCCTGTATCCGCGCATTACGTCTTGCCCCAACACCAATGGTCTGGCGAGCCTTTGCAACCCGTTCCTGGGGCTGCGCGCGCTGCAGTTCCAGCCGCGATTCCTGAACTTCCCCAACTCGGTTGAGGATGGCAAGACGCGCGATAGCAAATGGACCTATTCGGTTCGTCTGTCATGGGAAGCGACTGACAACCTGAACCTTTATGCAAGCTATGGCACCGGGTTCAAGGCAACGTCGTGGAACATCTCGTTCGACTCGCGTCCCTTTGCGTCGGATTTCATCGCTGGATCACCGGCACAGGGAGCACCGCTTGGCGCATCTGCGATCCGCACCGCAGGCCTGGCGCTGAACAACCTGACCAGCGGCACGCGCTATGCCGGTCCGGAAAATGCAACCGTGATTGAAGCAGGCCTGAAGGCAAAGTGGGAACGGGTCGCATTTAACCTCACTGCCTTCGAGCAATCGATCAAGGGTTTCCAGGGCAACGCCTTCATCGGCACCGGCTTCGTGCTGACCAATGCGGGCAAGCAATCGACCTTCGGCATCGAATTCGACAGTTCTGTCCGTCCTATCGATCCGCTGACACTGAAGGTTGCCTTCACCTATCTCGATCCGAAATATGACAGCTATGTCGGCTCGGCCTTTGGTGATCTCAGCGGGCAGCAGCCTGCCGGTATTCCTGAACTGGCTGCAACGCTGGGTGCGACCTACACGCATGAATTTGGCAATGGGAACGAACTGGTTCTCAGCACCGATTTCTACCACGCCGCAAAGGTGCAGATCAACGACAGCCCGGCTTTCCGTCAGTATAAGCGCGAGATCAACGACCTGAACGCGTCGCTGACCTTCAAACTTGAAAATGGTCTGCAACTCTCGCTGTGGGGCCGCAACCTGACCGATGCGAAATATCTGCAGACAATCTTCCCGAGCGTTGTGCAGGCAGGATCGGTCTCCGGCTATCCCAGCCAGCCGCGCACTTATGGCGTGGCCGCGAAGTTCAAATTCTAAGCTGAGCGCTTGAAGATAAAGAGGGCCGGGGAAGCAATTCCCCGGCCTTTTTCGTTCAGGCAAAGGTACGTTCGATAAACCAGTAGGCAGCCACGGTACCGATGGCATAGCTGGCGATGCGGATGACCCCAGGGAGCATCGCTGGAGTTAACCGTCGCAACACGGCAAGTACCGCAGCCGTCGCAAACACGATTGCCAACTGCCCGGCCTCAACCCCAAGGTTGAAGGTGAGGAGCGCCGTCGGCACCTCGCCTTCGGGCAGGCCGATTTCATTTAGCGCGCCAGCAAAACCAAAGCCGTGCAGCAGGCCGAAGCCAAAGGCGACAACCCACGGGATGCGTTCGGACAGGCGCGGCGCATCGGCCCGCTTCTTTACGATCTCTACTGTGAGAAACAGGATCGAAAGCGCAATGACGCTCTCGACCGGGCGTTGCGGCAGGCCTAGAAAGCCCAGTGTGGTCCCAATCAGCGTGATCGAATGCGCGACGGTAAAGGCCGTTACTGCCTTGGCGATCGTCCACAGCCCCGACAGCAAAAGCACCAGTGAGACAACGAACAGCAGGTGGTCATAGCCGAACAGGATATGTTCGACGCCAATGACGAAATAGGTTTTGGCAACCTGCCAACGGTCGGGCGTTGCCTCTATGGTCGCGGTCGGGGCATCGGCGGTCAGCCGCAATGCCTGCACTGGACGGCCAAGCGGCGCGACGCGGACGAGGACATCGGTCTGGCTGGCGCTGAAATCGGAAAGCCCGATGCGTTTGCCCGCAATGCTGCCCGTACAGCGTATATTGGCCTCGGTCACCACGGCGAGCGCTGCCATTGCGCGTTTTGGCGTGCCGGCAATATTGCATCCAGCTGGAAGCAGCGGTTGCGTCGCAGGCGTCACGCCGCCGCGCATCGGTGCCTTCCACACCAGCCGCCAGTTGCTCGCGTCGGCTTGGGTGATTTCGATATAGCCGGGGCGCAGTTCGTCGGCGTGCAGTGGTGCTGCGGCTATCAGCAGTGCCAGGGCAGCGAACAGTCGGCGCATCAAGGCTGGGCGATCTTGATCGTATAGCCGTCGAGCAGCGCCTGATAGGCCTTGGCCTCACGCGCCTTTGCCGTTTCCGCACGCCAGTCATTTTCGACACGCTGGCGCACTTCGGACAGCGCCGGTTTGCGTCCAGGCGTCACGCGGCGCAGGCGCACCAGATGCTGACCAAAGCCCGATGCGATTGGCCCTGCCCAGCTGTCGCCAACCTTCAGCTGGACCAGCGATGCAGCAAAGCCTTCGCCGAAATCGCGTGCAATCTCCTCAGCGCCACGATTATCGATCAAAGCGGGAAGCGAGATGGTATCGCCTGCCTCGCGCCAATCGCTTCCGCGCCCCAGCTCCGCTCGCACGGCGTCAGCACGCACCGCATCGCGCAGGTAAACCTGGTCGAAACTGTAGCGACTGCCCGTCGCATAGCGCGCGGCGTTGCGATCCAGCCATGCCTGCAAGGTCTCATCATCAGCGACAGCATTTTCCGCCTGCGCCGCCGCCAGATATTCCATTTTCGAACGCAACCGGCGGCGGATGATGGCGTCATCGGCTTCCAGTCCCAGCCGCAAGGCCTCGCGGTAATAAACCTCTTCCTTGATATGGTCGCGGATCAGCCCGTCCAGTTCGGCAGGCGAAGGGGCGCGTTGCCAGGTCTGTTCAAAGCGCGCCGCCAGTCCCCCGACCTGCGCCTCATCAAGCTCAATCGTCCGGCCGGCAGGATCGACCGGCTCGCCACGCCACATCGAAAACAGGAACACCGCCATTCCCGCCAGCAGGAAATGCACCAGCGGTTCGCGCAGCCATTTGTCCAGCATGTCTTTCCCCTCACGCTTCGATAAAGCGCAATTCAATGCGGGATGGAAGGCGCAAAAATTGCCGGATCGACCGGACCGTTGATCACAACCGACTGCCAGTGAATCTCATTCTGCTTGACGCCGTTATAACAGAGCGTGACTAGCCCCGCCTGCAGCCAGCGCGGCATCTCCTTTGGCCGGAAAAAATTGTTGTAGGTCCGCGCATGCCAGCCGCGCGGGGTAGCAAAGCCCACCATGCGGACGGCGAAACTCTCCTTGTCGACCGCGAACAGGCTCTCGCTCCCGGTCGGATCGGTAAGCCGCACCATATAGGCCGCAAAGCCGTCGACATTGCCGTCCGCCAACCGTTCGGACAGGAAACCCGGCTTCAGGGCATGGCGGATGATACCGAAGCCAAAATTGCTCGCCCTCATCTTGTCGGCCTCTTCCTTTGGCACAATGCCCTTGTCGG
>CAZSJE010000123.1:0-1347 GCA_964606835.1 uncultured Sphingorhabdus sp. | reverse complement strand
CATTGAAGCTTTCATTGTAGCCATTCTCCAATGGAGATCCCGGCTCGATGTAGAGCGTCTTCACGCCGATCCTGCCAAGCCAGTCGCGCACGGCATGGGCTGTAAACTCGGCGCCATTATCACTACGGATGTGATCGGGCGGGCCGTGCCGCTGGAACAGTTCGGTGAGGACAGCCAGGACGTCATCGCTCTTGAACTTGCGTTGGACATGGATCGCCAGGCACTGGCGGCTGTGCTCGTCGATCACGGTAAGCATGCGGAACGCCTTGCCATCATGGGTGCGGTCCATGACGAAGTCATAGCTCCACACATGGCCACTGTATTGCGGACGCAGCCGTACGCATGATCCGTCGTTGAACCACAGGCGACCACGCTTGGGCTACCTCTGCGGCACCTTGAGCCCCTCACGACGCCAGATCCGCTCGACCCGTTTGACGTTCACCACCCAACCTTCATTGCGCAGCAGGGCCGAGATCCGGCGATAGCCATAGCGGCCATATTGCTGCGCCAGCCGGATGATCGCCGATGTCAGTGGCATCTCGTCAGCTGGCGGCGTGGGCAGTTTACGCTGGGTCGAGCGGTGCTGGCCAACGACCCGGCAGGCCCGGCGCTGGGAGATACCCAATGCCTCCTGCACATGATCGATGGCCAGCCGACGCCGTGAAGGGCTCAGTACTTTCCCTCGATAACCTCCTTCAGGATCAGAGCATCGAGCGTGAGATCAGACACCGCCTTCCTCAGTCGCTGGTTCTCCTTCTCAAGATCCTTCAATCGCCTTGCCTGGCTGATCTTCAGCCCGCCATATTCCTTGCGCCAGCGGTAATAGCTCTGCTCCGAGATCTCCAGCGACCGGCTGATCGCACCGATCTGCTCTCCCTGCGAGAGCCGAACTTCGGCCTCTCGCAGCATCCCGATAATCTGTTCTGGCGTATATCTCTTCCGTGCCATTCAGAAGCTCCTTTCAAGCCGTAAATAGCCGGTCCTCCAACTCTCAAAATGGCCCACTTTTCGGGGGGAAGGTCAAAACATGCAAATGCGTTCGTCAAGGTCGTATCCGAGGGAATTGCTTGCTACCGACGGGCTGGGCGTAGCACTCGTTGGGTCCCCTCGGCTCAATATGACTAATCCCATTTCAGCTTCGCGTCACTGCCCTCGGCAAACGCATTGGTCGCCGCCAGATCGGCGCGCGCGCAATCCAGATTGGTCCAATCGATCCGATGAGTATAGGATTGCGCAACATCGAGCATGCGGATGAGCGGGTCGGTGCGGCCGTTGTGTGAGAATGCCTTGAGCGCGCTCAGATAGTCGGTTCGATAGGCCGTGGGGATGATGATACGCTCAGAATCG
>CAZSJE010000122.1:2102-7054 GCA_964606835.1 uncultured Sphingorhabdus sp. | reverse complement strand
AGCTCGGTTGCGACCTTCATGATCGTGCGCTGGCGCTGGTCCATCGCCTTGATCAGCCAATTGGCATCGGCCAAGCATTCGTTGAGCCAGCCATTGGCGGCCTTGTCATCCTTGCCGCCCAGTTCGGCATAATAGGCCCGGTTGACGAGCAGGCGGGGCAAGTTGGCGCTGTTCAGCTCTATCGCCCAGCCCTTTCCCTGCGCGGTAACGAACAGGTCGGGCGTCACCGCCACTGCCATATCGTCGGAGTCAAATTTCAGCCCCGGCTTGGGATCATAACCGCGCAGCTCGACCAGCATGTCGCGCAAATCTTCGTCATCCACCCGGCACAGCCGTTTCAGCTGGTCGAACGCACCCTTGGCGACAAGGTCGAGATTGTCGATCAGCCGCGCCATGCAGGGGTCATAGCGGTCGGCTTCCTTGGCCTGGAGGGCAATGCACTCGGCAAGGTCGCGCGCGCCGACGCCGGTTGGGTCGAAGGTCTGTAGAACCGTCAGCGCCTCTTCCAGCTCGGCCATTGGCACACCCAGCCGATAGGCCAGCCCCATCAGGTCCGCGCCCAGCCAGCCCGATGGCTCAATCTGCTCAATCAATTGTTCGATCAGCAGCAATTGCCGCCCCGATGCGCTTGCGCCCGCCTGTTGCATCAGATGGTCGCGCAAGCTGATATCAGGCGCGGCGAAGGCGTCAAAATCCGGGCCGTCGGCAAAGTCGCCGCCGCCCGAAGCGATGCCGTTCAGCCCCAGCATTCCGTCGGCCGCACCTGCATTTGGACCGTCGCCTTCGCCGGGCTCGAAGCTTTCGGACGCGGTATCGAGGGCCTCGCTGGCCGTGCCATAGTTGGCATCGTTCATCAGCTGATCGCTGCCCATATCCTCCGCCTTGGGCGCGGCCAGCGGTTCGGGCGCATCGGGCTCACCCGCATCGCCCGAGGCCAGCTCCAGCAGCGGGTTTTTCTCCAGCTCCTCGGCAATGAAGGCATCGATTTCGAGCGAGGACAGCGACAGCAGCTTGATGGCCTGCTGCAATTGCGGCGTCATCACCAGCGATTGCGATTGCCGAAGGTCGAGGCGTGGTGCCAATGCCACTAAGCCAAAACTCTCATGTCTGTTCGTGTCGAGTAAAGTCGAGACACCGTTCCGTTCCGAGGGGCATTTCGACTACGCTCGATGCGAACGGATAAGGGAACATCGTCCCACCCTCACATCTCGAACCCTTCGCCCAGATATAGCCGCCGTACATTCGCGTCCTTCACCAGATCTTCGGGCGAGCCGGCAAACAGCACCTGGCCGTCATAGATGATGCAGGCGCGGTCGACGATGTCGAGCGTTTCGCGGACATTATGGTCGGTGATCAGCACGCCGATGCCACGCGTTTTCAGGTCCTTTACCAGATCGCGAATGTCCGAAATCGAAATCGGGTCGATCCCGGCAAAGGGTTCATCGAGCAGCATGATCGACGGATTTGCCGCCAGCGCCCGGGCAATTTCGCACCGCCGCCGCTCCCCGCCCGACAGCGCCATGGCGGGAGAGCTGCGCAGCCGCGTCAGCCCGAATTCGTCGAGCAACTGGTCCAGCCGCGCCGCCCGCGCCGCCTTGTCCGGCTCTGCCATTTCAAGGACAGCGCTAATGTTCTGCTCGACGGTCATACCGCGAAAGATCGAGGTTTCCTGCGGCAGATAGCCCACGCCCAGGATCGCGCGGCGATACATGGGCAGGCGGGTGATATCCTCACCATTCAGCATGATCCGCCCGGCATCGGGTTTCACCAGCCCCATGATCGAATAGAAACAGGTGGTCTTGCCCGCGCCATTGGGACCGAGCAGCCCGACCACTTCGCCCTTGGCCACCGACAGCGAGACATCGAGCAGTACCGCGCGTTTGTCATAGCTTTTGGCGATGGAAATGACCGCAAGGCCATTGGCCAGACCCGCCTCGGTGACCGCGCTGTTGGCAGTATCATGGCGCAAATGGCCGTCTTGCGCGCTGTCCATCAAACTCATGCTCGAACGTCCATTGTTGCTTGCGCGCTATCTATAAGCGGCTTTTGCTCAAGAAAAAGCCGCTTTCATGGCAATTGGCAGGATTTTTGCATAAAATGCGCCGAAACGGCGCTAATTTTTGCGCTGCGGGACCGTGAAGGTGCCGGTCACCCGACCGCCACTGTTCTGGATACCGGGAGCTGCAGGGGTGCCACCGCCACTGATCGTCGAGCGGCCCGAATTGAGGTCGATCACGATCCGCCCGCCATTCAACCGGTTGGCTCCTTGCGTCAGCTTTACATTGCCGAGCAGTGTGATCAGATCGCTATTGAGGTCGTAGATCGCTGCGTCGCTCGTGGCCCGCAAATCGTCCTTGGTAATAGTGACTCCACCGACGGCATCCAGCCGATTGACGTCGATGCCGCCGCCGCTGGAATAGGCCGCGGTTACGCGCGAGGCGTTCATGGTCAGCCCGGCCTGCGTCGCCGTTACCCCACCGGTCAGGATTACCCGGTCGGCGCGGTCCTGCAACTCGATGGCGCCAGCGCTGAAATTGACCGGCGCGTTGCTGTTGTGCCCACGAATGACCTGCGCGGGCGCGCCGCTGCCGATCAGCGCCGCAGTCGCCAGGAAACTAGCCCCCATGATCCCGATGAAGCTGGTGGTACGCATAACGGCTACCTAATCGCTCCCTGGTTGATTTGCAATTGCGCGCCACCCTCCAGCCGGACGATGCGCTTTTCGACATCGGCAGTCATGCGTCTGGCACGGAAAGTTCCGACATTGGTCGAACCGCTGACTGGCCCCAGACTTTGCATCGTCTGTGGTTTCAGCAGGAACTGCACGTTATTCGCCGTAAGGTTGAAACCATCCGAATTGCGAAAGGTCAGCGGCCCTTCGACCTGCACCTTTTCCTCGCGCATGTCATAATAGCCCTGCATTGCGGCGATCGTTGCCGGGCCGTCGTCCATCACTATCCGGCCGGCAAGGTCATTCATCCGGACGATCGGTTCTGCCGAGCTTTTCTGCACAGCGCTTCCCGCGCTCAAGGTAAAGGGTCGGCCCTTGCTGTCCTCGCCACGATAGAGCGCGGCGTTGACGCGCATCCGCTCCTTCGCCTTGTTGACCTCATCCTTGGCGAGCACAAAGCTCATTTCCTGGTTGTTGGCAAAGGGACTGAAGGTCAGCACTGCCAACAGCACGCCAATGACGCTGGGCATCAGCACGCGTAGCACGCGGACCAGCCGGTCGTGCCGACCGCCGGGTGCGGCGAATTTTTCGCGGGCGCTGCGCTGGATATCGGCTGCCTGGGACATGGTCTTGCTATGCGCTTCCTCGCATGAACTGCTGCTTAGCTGTGCGCAAAAATATCTTCTTCAGGCCAACCGGCCAGATCGAGCCGCGCGCGGACGGGAAGGAAATCGAAGCAGGCCTGCGCAATGTCTCTGCGCCCTTCGCGGTCCAAGCGCAGCTCGAACTCGTCCCTCAGACGGTGCAGGTAACGCACATCGCTTGCCGCATAATCCTTTTGCGCATCGGTCAGCGTTGGCGCGCCCCAGTCGCTGGTCTGCTGCTGCTTGGAAATATCGGTGCCCAGCAGCTCCTTGACCAGTTCTTTCAGCCCGTGGCGATCAGTAAAGGTGCGGGTCAGGCGCGAGGCGATTTTGGTACAAAATACCGGTGCTGCGGTAACGCCCAGATAATGCTCGATTGCCGCCAGGTCGAAACGCGCGAAATGATAGAGTTTCAAACGGTCTGCATCGGCCAATATATGCTTCAGATTGGGCGCGGCATAGTCGCAGTCCGCGCCAAAGCGCACCAGATGTTCATCACCTTCACCGTCCGAAATCTGCACCAGGCAAAGCCGGTCGCGATGGGTGTTCAGCCCCATGGTTTCAGTGTCGACGGCAAGCGGGCCATTGCCCTGCAAAACGCCATCGGGCAGGTCGCCTTCGTGCAAGAATATGCTCATGTGCAGCCCTTGCCGCAATGCGCCTATGATAGCAAGTTTACGCGCTGCAATATTTGCTAGGGAACAGGCTGTGGATAAGCTATAGCGAATCCGCAGGGCAGCAAAGCAATGCACGGGAAATGCGGGAAAATCGTCCGACTCCGCATGGAATGACGAAGTAGGGCGAAATGAAAGTACAAGTTAAGACATGAGTTTCAATGACAAACGTCGTGGCCGCGGCCGTGACAAGCGTGATCGTTTTGGCGACGATGTTTTTGGCGAAGCACCCAGCTTTCCGGGTGAAATACGTGGCGGCAACGACCGTGGCGGTGGACGCTCCGGCGGTTTTGGCGGTGGTGATCGTGGCGGCTATGGGGGCGGTGGCGGTGGTTTCCGCAGTGGCGGTGGCGGCGGCTTTGGTGGCGCGCCTCGTGGCCCGTCAATGCCCGCGCAGGTTGTCGGGTCGGGCAAGGGCATCGTCAAATTCTTCAATAGTCAGAAGGGCTTTGGCTTCATTCAGTGCGATGAGCAGCCCGATGACGTTTTCGTGCATATCAGCGCGGTCGAGCAGGCTGGCTTGACCGGTCTGGCAGAGGGCCAGCCGCTCGAATTCACGCTCGTTGATCGCGGTGGCAAAGTTTCCGCGACTGACCTCGTTATCGAGGGCGATCCGCTTCCGGTGCCGGAACGCGCCCCGCGCACCGAGCGCAGCGGTGGCTTTGATCGCGGCGACCGTGGCGGTTTTGGCGGCGGTGATCGCGGCGGCTTCCGCGGCGGAGATCGCGGTGATCGTGGCGGCTTCGGCGGCGGTGATCGCGGTGCACCCCAGCGCGAGCTGACCGGTGAGCGCGCTAATGGCACGGTCAAATTCTTCAACGACATGAAGGGTTTCGGTTTCATCCAGCGCGATGATGGTGGCGAAGACGTGTTCGTCCATATTTCGAATCTGGAGCGTTCTGGCCTTGGCCCGGTCACGCAGAACGACCGGCTGTCGTTCGACATTGAAATCGACCGGCGCGG
>CAZSJE010000122.1:0-2002 GCA_964606835.1 uncultured Sphingorhabdus sp. | reverse complement strand
TTCCGGCCCAGCCAACCCGCCTCGACATATTTGACCAGCAAGGGCGCGGGGCGGAATTTGGGGTCGCCTGTGCTGGTGAACAGCACGTTGGTGATCTCCAGACAGGTGTCGAGCCCGATAAAGTCGGCAAGCGTCAGCGGCCCCATGGGGTGGTTGAGGCCCAACTGGCAAGCCGCGTCGATATCAGGGATGGTGGCGACGCCTTCGCCCAGCGCAAAGCAGGCCTCGTTGAGCATCGGCATCAGCACGCGGTTGACAATGAAACCGGGCGCATCATTGGCAAAGACCAGCCGCTTGCCCAGCGCCGCGCCATAGGCTTCGATCTTTGCAACCGTTTCATCGGAGGTCGCGAGGCCACGAATGACCTCTATCAGCCCCATGACCGGCACCGGATTGAAAAAATGCACGCCGATAAAGCGCGCCGGGTCGGGTGACGCTTGTGCCAGCCGCGTGATCGGGATCGAGGAAGTGTTGGAGGCAAGCACGGCTTGTGCACCCTGCAGCTTGCCAACCTCAGCGAAAATGGCCCGCTTGATCTCCTCGCGCTCGGTTGCCGCTTCGATGATCAGCTCTGCATCGGCCATCGGCGCATAGTCGCCGACCGGCTTGATGCGAGCCAGAAGCGCATCTGCTTCCTCACGCGAAATTTTCTCTTTCGCCACCTGCCGCTCCAGCGCTTTGCCGATTCCCGCCTTGCCTGCCTCGGCCCGCGCCAGATCGATGTCGGACAGAAAGACCCGAAAGCCGGCCGCGGCGCTGACCTGCGCTATGCCTGTGCCCATTTGCCCTGCACCGATCACTGCCACTGCCCGCATGGTTACTCGCCCTTTCATCGCAATTCACAGCGCCCCTAGCCTAACCCCTGCATTCGGGATAGACTGTTTGCCATGAGCTTGCGGCATTCCCTCCTGCTGTTTGTAGCAGCGCTGCTTTTTGCGCCTCCGGCCTCGGCGCAAATCACATTGGGCGAACAGAAATTCTTCAAGGACTGGGCGGTTGCCTGCGACAATATACTGTCGTGCGAAGCTGTATCGCTGGGGCCGGAGAGCGATCCGTTCGCGGACCGGCTGTCTGTAACTGTCGCCCGCAATTCGGCGGATGGCAGCGTCACAGTCACGCTGATCGGCGAGGCGGCCAAGAATGATCGATACCGGCTGGTCATCGGCAGGCGGATGGTCGACAGCGGGAACATGGCAGCGGCTGGCGACGGCACGGTCAAGCTGGAGGGCGACAGGGCGCTAAAGGTTGCGCGGGCGATAGCGCGCGGGCTCCAGCTGCGGCTGGAAGATGGCAGCGGCGCGCTGCTCGGGACGGCGTCGCTGGTCGGCTCGACCGCAGCGCTCCGCCATATCGACAAGGTTCAGAACCGCGCCGGGTCGCCACAAGCGTTGGCTAGCATCGGGCGCGGCAAAAAGCGGGCGGCTTCGACGCCCTCTCCGGTCATAACAGCACAACGAATTGGCGCCGAGGGCCCAATCCCGGAGGCTGGCGCGATTATCAAGCTCGTCGAAAGCTCGGGCTGCGCCGAACAACGCTTCGAAACCAGCGAAGACAGCGCCTATAGCCTCGGGCGCCACGATGGCTTCGCCAAAGCGCTGCTCTTGGTCAATTGCGGCACTGGCGCGTACAATGCGAGCGCAGTCGCCTACATCGCAAACCAGGACGTTGACGGTCGCTGGTCGTTCGAACCGGCACGTTTCGACTTTTCTCCCACCGCGCCGGACAACAGGGGCGTACGCTATTTGGTCAACGCAGGCTGGACGCGCGAATCGCAACAACTTACCAGCTTTGCCAAGGCGAGGGGCCTTGGCGATTGCGGATCGAGCGAGAGCTATGTGTGGGACGGCGCGATGTTCCGCCTGATTGAAGCCAGTGGCATGGCACAATGCCGCGGTTCGCTGGACTGGATGCCGTTGTGGCGCGCCGAAGTGAAATTTACCGATTGATCGGAAAAACTGGAGCGGGCGAAGGGATTCGAACCCTCGACCCCAACCTTGGCAAG
>CAZSJE010000121.1:0-7146 GCA_964606835.1 uncultured Sphingorhabdus sp. | reverse complement strand
TCCGGACTCCCCAACAAAGCTGCCATCCCAATCCACGTTCGACAACCACTTGACCCTCGCCGCAAATCCCCGCATCCTTATTGGATGAATCGTCAACAGGGGAAGCTGCCGCTATCGCTGATGCTGGCCTATAGCTGTGTGGCGCTGCCGCTGTCGACGATTGGCCTGCCGCTCTCCATCTATTTGGCACCGGTTTATGCGGGGGAGCTGGGCCTGTCGCTGGCGGCCATAGGCACCGCGATGGTGCTGGCGCGGCTGGTCGATATATTTATCGATCCGATGATCGGCATCGCCTCCGACCGGTGGCGGCCAAAGCCCGGGCGGCGCAAGATCTGGTTGCCGATTGGCGGGCTAGCCATGATCATCGGCTGCCTGATGCTGTTTCGTCCCGAACATGGCGTGGGCATTGCCTATTTCTTTGCTTGGACGACAGTTCTCTATGTCGGCTTCACTGCGCTGAAGCTGCCCTATGATGCCTGGGGTGCGGAGCTGAGCACTGACTATGGCGAGCGGACCAAAGTCGCGTCGATGAAGCAGACCTTCAGCATCGTCGGGCTGGTGGTGGCGACGCTTATCCCTGCGCTGATCCTCTCGCAAAAGGGCGCAACGGCGGCGGATGTGCTTTCCGGAATGAGCTGGATCATCCTTGGCCTTCTGCCGCTGTGTGCGCTGCTGGCGTTCTTGCGCGTGCCGGACCTCAGCCCGGCGGAGGCGAAACATTCGGGCAGTCTGTGGAGCCAGTGGCGGCCTTTATGGCGCAACGGCCCCTTCCGGCTTATCGCGCTCGCGCTGTTCATTGCCTATGTGGCCGAGACCGCGCGGGTGACGATCACGCTGTTCTTTGCGCGCGATGCCATTGGCGTTGAAAATATCGGCGCAGTCTACGTCTATTATTTCGTCGCCGGGCTGGTCGGCATTCCGGGCTGGTACTGGCTGGGCAACCGCATCGGCAAGCACCGTGCACTGGTGCTGGCGTTTAGCCTGCTGATCCTGATTAACGGCGCGATCTTTTTTGTCCCTTATGGCGCGACCGGGCTGTTCACTCTGCTGTTCATTGCCAAGGGGCTGTGTTTCGGCTCGCTCGAACTGTTGCCCAACGCCATGATCGCCGACACCGTCGATGTCGACCAGGCACGGACAAGGGCGCAGCGGCAGGGGCTGTTCTTTGCGGTCATCGGCATATTAATCAAATTCGGCCAGGCGCTGGGTCAGGGGCTGTCGCTCAACCTGCTCGACCTGGCGGGCTTCAGCGCGAGCGGGGGCAATGGTGCGGAGGCGATTACCAGCCTGCGCCTGATCTATGCGATCATTCCCAATGCGCTGCTGCTGGTGTCGATCTGGCTGGTGTGGCGTTATCCGCTCGACGCGGTGCGGCACGGAAGGTTGCGCGCAGCGCTCGACCGGCGCGCTCAGCGCTGACGCTTGGCAAAGCTGTCGAGCGCGGCCAGCAGCATCGCAGCGACATTATCGAGCACATCGTCCAGATCGGCATCGTGCGCCGCCAGATAGTCGCCCGCCGCACCGGTCAGCCCCATCAGCATCTGCACCGCCATTTCGGCACGGGCTGGTGGCAGGCCATATTCCCTGGACAGCGCCTTTGCAAAAAAGGCGCTGGTGGTGTTGCGCCCCTGCTCTTCTGCACCCTGTAAATGCGCGGCTATGCTCGGCTCGATCACCAGCCGCCGGATCAGCGGGCCGCGTTCGGCCACATGGAGCAGATAGGCACGGGTGGTGACGCGAATCAGCGCTTCGATGCCCTCCACACCGGCAGCAGCCGCGCGCGATTCGCGCTGGAACGCCTCATATTCGCGCAGCAGCAATGCACCCAGCAGCTCGTCGCGCCCCGGATAGTAGGTATAGACCAGCGCCTTTGATACCCCGGCGTCGCGCGCAACCCGCTCCATAGTGACAGCGGTGAGCCCTTCCCCCATCACAAGCGCCGCTGCTGCGTCGAGGATCGAGTCGCGTCGGACCTCTGGATTCAGGCGACGACGAGTGCTTGCAGGGGCGGTTGGCGCGTCCATAACATCTGGACCCTAAACCGATTTTCCCCCGGCTCCTAGCATTGACTGCATACCCTTCGCCGTGCTATTGGACATATCGTCAATAGAGGATGGAGCAGGACCCATGGTGCAAAAAATCGACCGCCAATTCGGCGAGCTATATCTGCGCTGCACGGACAATTTTTACGAATATGGCGTCCACCTGTTGTTCAACGAATGGTGGGAAAATGCCCCTGCCGATGCCGTCGCGAAATATGTCGCTGCAATTGAGGAGCACCCCGAACAAGGGCCTCTGGCGCGCGAGCGATGGCTGGCCGAACCATTCAGCCTGGAACAGGTTCGTGGCTTCGGGCGCGGAACGCTGGGCGGCGAATGGCTGGCTTTCATGGAGGAGAACAATCTCGTCGAGCGGCTGGCGCTTGGCTACCGCGAGCTTCATGAGGAGCTGGAGGCCAAAGGCAAGCTGGACAACATGCCCGACGTGCTGAAGTATAAGGTGCTGCGCGGTTACCAGACGCACGACATCCACCATGTGCTTACCGGCTATACCGCAACGCCGCTGGGCGAACTTGCGTTGCAGGCGTTTCAGCTCGCGCAGCAGGACTATCCCTATTCGGCAATGACGCTAGCCACCGTGCTGGGCCATGCGACGCTGGTCGATCCACTTCTGATCAAACCCGCGATGGATGCAATGACCGATGGGTGGGCCTATGGTCGCCGGGCGCGCAGCATCCAGTTTGTCGCCTTTGAAAAGATGCTGGGTCGACCGCTGGTAGAGGTGCAGGCGGAATATGGCTTGTTGCGCGACGATGCGCCGACGTTCGAAATGCCCGCAACGCCGGAACTGCTGAAAGAAGCGGCCTAGGGAACTTCGTCGCCCCAAAGCCGCTCAGCTTCGATATAGCCGGTGCGGCCGGAGACATCGAGGCGGCACCAGCCCTTGGCGCATTCCTCGATCCGCCCGACTACTCCCGGCTCTACCCGCCAGGCAATTCGCGACGTCGCTTCGGGATTGTCGCGTAGCGCGCCTACGCCGCTGCCAATCACTAGCGCAGTCCGATCCGGGCTCAGCAGCCTCACATGCATCCAGCCCTGGTCGCCGTCGGGATCTTCGATCTTGCGCCAAACCTCGTGCACGGCAACGACCTTCACGGGCAGATACTGTCTTTTGTACACCCATTTGACCGGAAATTCGGTGCTTGGTCCTGTGCGCATCCGCGCCTCTGGCTCGTCGATCGATGCCCAATAGGGCACTTTCTTGGTCGATTGCGCCGATGCCATCGCTGTAAGTAATGCGGCCGTCGCAAATGCAGAATATCTAAGTGTTTTTGTCATTTTGATTTCCGGCCCCTACCCGGAATGCGATGCTATAGTGTAAGCCATACCGACAGTTCAAGTCCGAAGGCTGTGCCTTGGCTTGACCTTTTACAAAGGCGATGCCTAGGACAGGGCATGACCGTTTTCCAACGCATCGAACGCCCGCGCGTCGCCGTTACCCGGCAGCTCCTGCCAGCCATCGAAACGCGAATGGGCGAATTGTTCGATTGCCGTTTCAATGCCGACGACCATGAAATGAGCAGCGAGGAAATGCTGGCGGCGATGGCGAATATCGACGTGCTGGTGCCGACCGTGACCGACCGGATCGACGACGCGCTGATTGCCGCCGCGCCTGCTTCGCTGAAGCTGATTGCAAATTTCGGCGCGGGCGTGAACCATATCGACCTAGCAGCCGCAAAGGCAAAGGGCATCCTTGTCACCAATACCCCGGGCGTCTTCACCGACGATACCGCCGACCTGACCATGGCGCTCATCCTGAATGTCCCCCGACGTCTGGGCGAGGGACATCGGCTGATGCGGTCGGGCGAGTGGAAGGGCTGGTCCCCCACTGGCATGCTTGGCCACCGTGTTGGCGGCAAGACGCTGGGCATTGTCGGTTTCGGCCGGATCGGCGAAGCAGTCGCGATCCGCGCCCGCGCCTTTGGCATGAACATCCTCTACAACAAGCGCCATCGCCTGCCTGCCAGCATCGAGGAAGAGCTCGGCGTATCCTTTGAACCCGATCTCGACCGGTTGGTGGCAAAGGCGGATATTGTGACGCTGCACTGCCCGCTGACCGCCGAGACCGACAGGCTGATGAGCCGTGCGCGCATCGCTAAGATGAAACCCGACGCCTATCTGATCAACAGCTCACGAGGCGAGCTGGTCGATGAAGATGCGCTGATCGAGGCGCTGACCCGCGGCAAGATCGCGGGAGCCGGGCTCGATGTCTACACACACGAACCCGCCGTCGATTCGCGCTTCCTGTCGATCCCTAACGTCGTGCTGCTGCCGCATCTTGGCAGCGCTACCTTTGAAGGCCGTGAAGCATCGGGCGAGAAGGTGATCGCCAACATCCGCATCTTCGCCGACGGCCATCGTCCGCCCGATCAGGTCATCGAGGGCTGGGCGTAATTAACTGTCGAAAAGCGCCACTCCAGCGCAATTAGCGATTGAGCCGCCCTACGCCCTCGCCTAAGCCAACGCGCAAAATTGGACTTAAGGGGGAACAATGCGGAGCTTCATCAAAACGGCAGCGCTGCTGGGCGCATTGACCATTGCGGCACCTGCGTTCGCGCAAGAGGTGGTCGCCGAAGCAGCCCCCGACAGCGGCGACACCGCCTGGGTGCTGACTGCGTCGGCACTGGTGCTGTTGATGACCCTCCCAGGCCTCGCGCTGTTTTACGGCGGTCTGGTGCGGGCGAAGAACTTCCTCTCAGTGTTGATTCAGTGCGGCGCCATTGCAGCGGTGGTCTCGGTACTGTGGATCGTGATTGGGTATAGCCTCGCCTTCTCCAGCTCCGATGGGGCCTATATCGGCAACACGCAAAACCTGCTCTTCACCAACATGTTCGCAATGCGTGATGGACAAAGCATCGGCGAACTGGTCTTTGGCCTGTTCCAGATGACCTTTGCGATCATCACTCCCGCGCTGATCGTCGGCGCATGGGTCGAGCGCGCGCGCTTTGGCTGGGTCGTGGCGTTCAGTGCACTTTGGTCGCTGCTGGTCTATGTGCCGGTTGCCCGCTGGGTATGGGGCAATGGCTTCCTTTTTGAAGAGGGCGTGATCGATTTTGCAGGGGGTATAGTTGTGCACACGACCGCTGGCGTCTCCGCGCTGGTTGTCGCGCTGATGCTCGGCAAACGGATCGGTTTTCCCAAAACCCTTATGCTTCCGCACAGCCCGGCGCTGACCGTGGCGGGCGCAGGCCTGCTTTGGGTCGGCTGGTTTGGCTTTAATGGCGGCTCGGCGCTGGCGGCAAATGACGAAGGTGCAGCGACTGCGATCATCGTCACCCATCTGGCGGCGTCGGTCGCTGCCTGCGTCTGGATGCTGATCGAAAGGGTCAAGGTGGGGAAGGCGACGGCTGTTGGCTTCGCGACTGGTGCGGTTGCGGGGCTAGCGACCATTACGCCTGCATCCGGATCGGTTGGCCCCATCGGCGCGATCATCCTCGGGCTGCTGGCGGGCAGCGTCTGTTTCTACGCGGTCAGCCTCATCAAAGGCAAATTGCAGATTGACGATTCGCTCGACGTCTTCGCGGTCCACGGCGTCGGCGGTATCATGGGTTCGATCCTGCTCGCGGTGCTGATGTCGCCCGCCTTTGGCGGCAATGACTATGCCGAGGGCATGACCATGGCGAGCCAGCTATGGGTGCAAGTAAAAGCAGTTGCGATTGTTGGCGTTTATTCCGCAGTGGTCACGCTGATTGTCGGTTACATGGTCTCGATGGTGCTCCCGATGCGCGTCAGCGAGGATCAGGAACGCGACGGGCTGGATATTTCCAGCCATGGCGAGCGGGCGTGGGATCTGGATTAGAGCGTCAGCGTTAATGCCCTGAACAGCGCGCGGTCGAGCGGTTCGTCGAACCGGCAGCCAAGCGCATCGCCGTCCGCCCAGATCGCGGTTGCAGCGACGGGATTGCCGCCTTCGAAACGCAGCCACAGCCTTTCATCGGCCTTGTACGCGGCTTCGACCAGCAAGCGGCATCCATATATCGAAAGATCGACCAACTCTGCCTCGACCGGCTGGCGGCCATGCCCGCGCACTGTTGCGCGACGGACGACGACCTGATGCCGCGCAACCTGGCGCTGCTCGATCCGCGCAGGTTCGACTTTGCGATAGGCCGAAGCGGCTGAGGCCATGTCCACTCTCCCGACTGGCAAAGCCTATCGGGACCGCGTCAAAAAAGCGTTAATTGTAAAATTCAGTCCCCCGTCAAAATCCTGTCGACGAGCTGCTTCACCGTCGGCACAAAGCCGTTCGAGTAGAAGGGATCGCGCCCGAATTCATAAGCGGAATGTCCGGCGAACATCAGATTTTCGTCGATCGGTGCGCCATGGGCAATGTTTTGCAGCGCTTTTTGAATGCAGAAACTGCGCGGGTCGGCGAGGTACCCAGTCGAATTATTGTCATGGTCCTTCCACGACGAAAAACCGCAATGCGACAGGCAGCCCATGCAGTCCTTCTGGTCCTTGCGGATCACATCACGACCCTCAGGCGTAACGAAGATCAGCGTATTGTCCGGCGTTTTCAGCGCGGTGGTAAAGCCGCGCGCATCCCATTCGCGCGCGCGTTGCAGGTCGTGCGGCGTAACCCACATATTCTTCGCGCGCACGCCCACGTCGAGCTGCGAAATATGGTCGCCTGCCTGCTCGGTCGAGAAGGGGATTTGCCGGTCTGACCGCGCCTGCAGTTCGCGCAGGAAGGGATTGATCACTGCGCTGGAATAAAATCCGGTGGGCGAAAATTTGTGCAGCAAGACGCCTCCTTCCGGGATTTTGGTCAGCGCGTCTTTCCACCCCTGCGGGATCGGGCTTTCCTGTGTCAGCAGCGGGCGCGTGCCGAACTGGAAAGCAATCTGGCCAAGCTCCGGATTGTCGATCCAGTTCTCCCAGTCGCGCAGATACCAGACGCCGCCTGCCATCACGATCGGCAGTTCGTCCGAAATCCCCTCTGCCCGCATCGTTTCGCGCAGTGCCTTCACGCGCGGATAGGGGTCTTCGGGCTTGGTCGGGTCTTCGGCATTGGACAGCCCATTATGGCCGCCGGCAAGCCAGGGATCCTCATACACCACCGCGCCCAGCCATTCGGGCACCTTGTGAT
>CAZSJE010000120.1:0-7183 GCA_964606835.1 uncultured Sphingorhabdus sp. | reverse complement strand
TTTTTTGCAGCAGCAGCAAATGCGGCTGGGTCTGCATGTCGAAATCGCGGGTGATCGCGAAAAGCCCATCGAGCATCTGGCCAACCGATAGCTCGCTCACAGGCTTGCCGCGCATCGGCTCACCTACAGCGCGTAGCGCGGTCGTGAATTCGTCGACACTATGATAGTCAGGCACATATTGCGCCTCGAAATGGATTTCGGCAACACGGCGGTAATTGCCAGTGATCAGGCCGTAGAGGATTTCCGCGAGCCAGAAGCGCGCCTGCCGGTTGATCCGCCCCATGATGCCGAAATCGATCGCGGCGATGGTGCCGTCGGCCTTCACGAACAAATTGCCCTGGTGCATGTCGGCGTGGAAAAAACCCTCAGAGATTGCTTGCCTCAGGAAAGCGTTGACGAGGCGGCTGGCGAGAACTGGAAGGTCATGGCCTGCTGCCTTCAGTTCCTCGGTCTTGGAAATCTTGATCCCGTCGATCCAATCGAGCGTCATCACCTTGCCGCTGGTGCGGTCCCAGTCGATGGCAGGCACCTCATAATGATCGACGGCCTTCATGGCCTCGGCGAGTTCGGAAGCCGAGGCGGCTTCTCGGCGCAGGTCGAGCTCGCGCAAGGTCCAGCGTTTGAAATTGGCAATTGTCAGCCGCGGGCGCAGCCGCGTCGCCTCGCCGCCGAGGGCCTCAAGATGTGCGGCGGCCCATTCATAGGTTTCGATGTCTTTCAGGAAACTCTTGTCGATGCCCGGGCGTTGCACCTTGACCGCAACCTGGCGGCCTTCGGTCGTCACTGCACGGTGGACCTGAGCAATCGATGCGGAGCCGACCGGATTGGGATCGATCTCGGCGAAAAACTTCTCGACCGGTCCATCAAGGCCAATCTCGATCTGCTGGCGAATGGCATCGAAAGGCTCAGGCGGTAGCGCGTCCTGCAGCGTCAGCAGATTGTGCGCGGCTTCTTCGCCAATCAAATCGGGCCGGGTGGCCAGCGTCTGCCCCAGCTTGATTGCCGCAGGACCTATTGCGGTGAAGGCGGCGGCATAATCGGGCACTTTGGGCTGGATGGTGCCAAATCTTGCGACGCGGCAGAGCCGCTTGACCGGCAAAGGCGTATTCGGGTCAGCCTCTATCCCTCGCAATGCGCCATGCCTGGCCAAGATGCGGCCCCATTTCAGGAGCCGATAGATATGGGTGACGGGGCGGGTCATGTTTGGAGGCTCAAGCCTTCCACCCGCTATGGATCGCGACCAGCCCGCCCAATATCGGTTCGACCTTGGTCTGCGCAAAGCCAGCCTCGCCGATCATCCGCTGAAAGGTCGGCATGTCGGGGAATTTGCGAATCGACTCGGCCAGATAGCGATAGCTGTCTTCATCGCCCGCAATCGCCTTACCCATTTTGGGCAGCAGCTTGTGAGAGTAAATGTCGTAAACCTCTGACAGTCCGGGCCATTCGACGGTCGAAAACTCCAGACAAAAGAACCGCCCGCCAAAGCGCAATACGCGGTGCGCTTCGCGGAGCGCGGCTGGAATATCGGTGACGTTGCGGATGCCAAAGGCGATGGTGTATGCGTCAAAATGCCGGTCGGGAAAGCTGAGCGTCTCGGCATTCTGCTCGCTCCACACCAGGCTATCGATCCCGCGATCCACGGCACGCTCCATGCCCACCGCCAGCATGTCAGGATTGATATCGGCAACGGTGATGTTCGCCCCCGATTTCTCCATGCGAAAGGCAATGTCGCCGGTACCCCCGGCCATGTCGAGTATGTCCTCGCCCGCACGCGGTTTCACCTTGCGGACGAAATGATCCTTCCACAGCCGGTGCAGCCCGCCCGACATCGCATCGTTCATGATGTCATATTTGCGCGCGACGCTGGAAAAGACGCCGCCTACGCGGCGGGTCTTTTCGTCAGGGGTTACCTGTTCATAACCAAAAGATACCGTTTCCTGCATGGTCGCTGCCTCTAGCCAAGAGCGGTGCCTGCGGCTAGCGGATTCGCAATGCCCGAGCTTCCCGAAGTCGAAACCACCGTTGCCGGTCTGCGCGCTGTGCTGGACGGCGAAATTATTGCCCGCGCCGAACCCCGTCGTGCCGACCTGCGTTGGCCGATCCCGGTCGACCTGCGCCAGAGGCTTACCGGTGCGCGGGTGACGGGGCTGTCGCGGCGCGCGAAATATGGGCTGATTCACACCGACCGCGACGATGTGCTGATCTTCCACCTCGGCATGTCGGGGCGCTGGCGCGTAGACCCGGCGGAAATCGAAAAGCACGACCATTTTATATTGGAGACCGGCGCCGGCAGGGTGGTGGCGCTGAACGATCATCGCCGCTTTGGTTCGCTGGATATAGTCCGCAATGGAGAGCTGGCGGATTTTAGGCATTTCCTTGCGATGGGGCCAGAACCGCTTTCCGACGATTTCGATGCAAAGGCACTTCAAGCGGCGCTGTCCGGGCGTACGGCGCCGATCAAGGCGATGCTGTTGAACCAGTCGGTGGTGGCAGGCCTCGGCAACATCTATGTGTGCGAGGCTTTGCATATGGCCGGGATCGCGCCGACCATGGCTGCGGGCAGGCTGACCAAACCAAGGCTGCAAAGGCTGGTGATTGCAATCAAGGAGGTATTGGCGGCAGCGATCCAGGCTGGCGGCTCAACGCTGCGCGACTTTGCCGCGCCAGACGGCGAACTTGGCTATTTTGCCAAGGATTGGCTGGTTTATGGCCGAGAGGGCGAGGCGTGCCGGTGTGGCGCGACGGTTTTGCGCCGCGTAGATTCGGGGCGCTCAACCTTTCATTGCGCCAAATGTCAGCGGTAAAACCCAAGGAATTTGGCGGTTGACGAATCTGCGAAGGCGCTCTAAGGGCGTCGCTTCGTCGGGATCGGGGCATTTGTGCCTGCCCGTAACCAGCTGAATTTATTTGAGGACCATAATGGCCAATACGCCACAAGCTCGCAAGCGCATCCGTCGCAACGAACGCCGCAACGAAATCAACGGCAATCGCGTCAGCCGCATCCGCACCTTTGTGAAGAAGGTGGAGGCCGCGCTCGAAGCCGGTGACAAGGCTGCTGCTGCCGATGCATTGAAAGCTGCCCAGCCTGAGCTGGCGCGCGGCGTTGCCAAGGGCGTATTCCACAAGAATACCGCGTCGCGCAAGTTCAGCCGCCTGACCAAGCGCCTCGCTGCGCTCGGCTGATTCGCGGCTCGCGAAGTTTCGCACTCCGCTTTTTGACATTGCGATGACGATCAAGGGCCTGCCGGCATTTGGCGGGCCTTTTCTTTGCCCGATTGCGCGGAATGCAAGTCACGCAATTCCTGCGATTCGGAATGAATGCGCACAGGCTTTCCACAAGAAAATACGCTTAATCAGGCGTTTAAAATTTATTTCACGGGAATGCGCGGCTGGTGACGAGTCAAGGCGCATTATTTCATTTTTTTGACAGTCCACCCCCTTGCCCGACTCAAAAAAGCGGGTTTAAGAAAGTTTGTCCAGCAGCGCGCGACCCACGTCTCGGCTGCCCTACATGAGCTTGCTGCAACCACGCCGCTGTACCTTGGGTTCAGCGCTGGGCGGTTTGCGCACTGAATTCGGGGGCAGTTTGAAGGCATACAATATGGGCGGCGTTTTGGCTGGTGGGGTGAAAGGGGTGAAAGGCGTGACGCTTAATGTGTTGGCCTCGGCTGTGGCTGAGGAGGATGTGGCGCAGTTTGAAGGTGAGTGGCAGACGGTGGCCTCGCGGCTGCGGCGCGATCTGGGAGCGCAAATTTACGGACAATGGATTAGGTCGATTCAGCTCGGTGATTTTTGCGAGCTTACTGGGACGCTTGAATTGCTGACCCCGTCGGATTTTTCGGCAAGCTGGGTGTCTGACCATTATGCTGACCGCATCCGGCTGGCATGGGGCAACGTCAATCCGGCGGTCCGCCAGTTGAAAATTCGCACCAAGCCGGGCGTCGCCCGTGTCGAGATGCTGCAGGGCAATGGCGTTGCCGAACGTGCCGCTGCAACGCATATCGTCGAAGCGTTGCCGGTTCGCTCTGCGCTCGACCCGCGGCTTACTTTCTCCAATTTCGTGCGGGGCCAGACCAATGTGCTGGCGGTGACGGCGGCGGAACGTGTGGCGGCGGCGGAACGGCCCTTGTTCAACCCGCTCTATCTGCAGGCGGCAACGGGGCAGGGCAAGACACACCTGATGCATGCCATCGGTCACGCCTATGCGGAGATCAATCCCGACGCGCAGATCCTCTATATGTCGGCCGAGAAATTCATGATGGAGTTCGTCTCCGCCATGCGCCGCAAGGAAGTAATGGAGTTCAAGGCGCGGCTGCGCGCAGTGGACATCCTGCTGATCGACGACATCCAGTTCATCATTGGCAAGGTGTCGACGCAGGAGGAATTCCTGCACACGGTCGACGCGATCCTGGGCGCGGGCAAGCGGCTGGTGGTTGCCGCCGACCGCGCGCCGCAGGCACTGGACGGGGTCGACCAGCGCATATTGTCGCGGCTGTCGATGGGGCTGGTCGCTGACATCCAGCCTGCCGATCTGGAACTGCGCCGTTCGATCCTGAACCAGCGGCTGGCGAACATGCCCGACACGCAAGTGGGTGAGGATGTGATCGAATTCCTTGCGCGCACGATCAGCCGCAACGTCCGCGAACTCGAAGGCGGGCTGAACAAGCTGATTGCCTATGCGCAGCTGACGGGCAAACCGATCACGCGGACGCTGGCCGAGGAGCAGCTGAAAGATATCCTCAGCGCTTGCCGCCGCCGGATCACCATTGATGAAATCCAGCGCGCGGTGTGCGAATATTACCGCATCGACCGCAGCGAAATGTCGTCCAAGCGGCGCGCGCGCGCCGTGGTTCGTCCGCGTCAGGTGGCGATGTATCTCGCCAAGGTGATGACGCCGCGCAGCTACCCGGAAATCGGGCGCAAGTTTGGCGGGCGCGATCATTCGACGGTCATCCACGCGGTGCGGCTGGTGGAGGACCTGCGGCGGATGGACAACGACATGGACAATGACGTCCGCGCCTTGCTCCGCCAGCTGGAGGCCTAAGCTCCTCTTTCCTTGAAACGCATCGCGCACTATCCCGACCTCAACGAGATTCGGAGAAGTGCGCGATGGCAAAATATTGCATCAGCTGTGGAGAGGTGCTGAACGAAGGCGCGCGCTTTTGCGGTAGCTGCGGTGCGCCGGTGCCCGATGGCGCATCTGCTCCCGCAATTAAGCCTACCGAAGCGCCGCCTCCTTCGCCTGAGCCGAACCCAATAGCAGCGGAGCCTGCGCCCGACTATTTCGAACCGGTGGCGGAACAGCCCGAAGCCAAAGGCCCGAACTGGATGCTGATTGGCGGCGGCGCGGGCATCCTGCTGCTGTTGCTGCTTTATTACCTGATCTTCATCCGCGACGATGTCGCAAGCGATGAGCCGCCTGCGCCGCCCGCGAAGGAAGCGCCCAAGGCGGTCGAAGCAACCGCCTATTTCGCCGTTGCCGATGCCAATATCCGCGACAAGGCGACGACGGTTGGCACAACAATAACCGGCAAGCTGCTGCGCGGCACCAGTGCAGCGGGTTCGATCGTCACCGGTGAAGATGGCACCACACCTTGGCTGCAACTGGCCGATGGCAAGGGCTTTATCGCCATGTCGAACCTGTCGGAAACCGAACCGCCCCAAATTGCCAAGCCGCTGGGCGACAAGGTCTGGATCGCAGACAAGGCGATGGACATCTGGACGCAGCCAGATGCCAGCGCAGCGGTGCTAGACCGCGTCGCTGTTGGCACGCCGCTGACGCTGTTTGGCCTGACCGCCAATGACTATATCGAAATCAAGCTGAAGAAGGGGGGTGTCGGCTACATCGCCGATGGCGCGCGGGTTGCCGAAGCCGCCAATGTGAAGGGCAAGCCGATTTCGCTCAGCTTCAATCCCGCCAGCTGCAATTTCGGGGGCGAGCTGGAGGTTGAGTTCCAGAAGCTCGCGGCCAAATCGCGCGCTGCTTACAAGGCGGCGGAGAGCCAGGATTATGCGAATGACGCGGCGCGCGACGCGGCGCTGGGGCGGATCGACGGCAAATCCTATTTCCAGAGGCTCGAACGATCCTATAATGGCCTGTCGATCACCGGAATCGCGCAACATTATGAATCGCAGTCAGTTTATTTCGCCGATCCCGCCGACAAGGTGATCGCGGTGTTCCGCGCAGCGGGACACAAGATCGGACGCGACGGGCAGTTTCCGACAGGCGACCTCTATGCCGGGATCGGCGCGACGGCGGGCGAGGGCCGGAGTTACGGGAAGAGCGATCTGAGCTGCGGAGTTTAACGCTTACTTCTTCTCCGGCGCTACCGAAATCCGTACCGTCTCGCCGCTGTTCCCCGGAAAACCGGTAAACATCGCCTCGACCAGATTGGGCACCAGATAGGGCAGCTTGTTTGATCGCGACTTGGCCTCGGCCTTGCCTTCGAACAGGCGTTCGCCGGTGGCGGTCCGTTCGATCTTCATGTCGAGGCCGCTGGTGAACACGGTAAAGCTGCGCACGTCATAGCCGCCGCCAAAGCCAAACCCGCCATAAAGGAACGGGTCGTTCCAGCCGTGGATATAGCGATAGCCACGGCGCGTGCGCACAACATAAGGCCGCGAGTAAAAACCGCCATAACGGCCATAACCCCACCAGGGATCATAGAAGGGATCGCGATCGACAATGGTCCGCTCTTTGCCCTCATCGACGCCATAGCCCAGCGTGACTGTCAGGTCGGCAGCCGCGCCCGGCGCGGCGGGCACATAGCCAACGCGTTGCATTTCGCCCGCGACGAGGTTGGCGTAAGAGCCAAATTCCAGCCCACCCTGATTGGCGGGATCGGCAGCCTTGATGGTAAAGGTCTGTCCCTGAGGCGCGGGCAGGGCCTGAAAGCGCGAAACATCGGCACGGAAGGGTGTGGCACAGGCGGCAAGCGCCAGCAGCAGCGCGGGCGCAAGCAGCTTTATGGGCATGGCGAGTCGGGTCATGGTCATATCTCCGTGTGCGCTCAATATAGGCGCTTGACGGATGGGTGGTAGCCGAAATCGGCTGAACTGCGGTTGAATGACGGGAGGCCCGGAATTCCGCGAAAGGCCTGTCTTGAGCGACGTCGAAAGGTTCCGGTAAGTTTCCACCTGTGCGGATGCTGGACGAGGTTCAAAGTTCGCCAAAGTTCGCGGG
>CAZSJE010000119.1:1696-7266 GCA_964606835.1 uncultured Sphingorhabdus sp. | reverse complement strand
GGATTGGGCGATCCCAGCCCATGAACTTATGCAAGCCACCCAGCCGGGCCATACGTTCTGCCGTCGGGCGCAGCATCAGATGGTAGGTGTTGCCCAGAATGATGTCGGCACCGGTCGCCCGCACCTCGGCAGGCCGCATGGCCTTCACCGATGCGGCAGTGCCGACTGGCATAAAGGCAGGCGTGCGGATTTCGCCGCGCTGCATCTGGATGCTGCCGGTGCGCGCCTTGCCGTCGGTGGCGCTGATTTTGAAGGCGAATCGCTGCGTCATTACGTCGCCCATAGCTGGCCGAATATTTTGGCGCTATGGCAGCGGCATGGGGCAGCAAAGCGACCTGATATATCTTGCCGGACTGCTGGCCGCTGCTGCATCGCTATCGGGCTGCGAACGCCCTACGACCGATATCCGCTACGACAGCAGGGATCGCGGCTTGACCATGGCCGAGCCGAAAAAAGCGGACCGGGAGAAATGCTACGGCATTGCGCTTGCCCAATATAATGACTGCGCCGCCGGACCGGGCTCTGATTGCGCAGGGACTGCGACGAAGGATTACATGCCCGACCGCTGGAAATATGTCGAAACCGGGACTTGTACTGACAAAGGCGGCTCGCTGATCCCAGGCAAAGCTAATGAGTGACGTTCCGCAAGCCTTGGCCGATGCCGCGCGCCAGTTGCAGGGAGTAAGCGACACCCCCCGGCTCGATGCCGAATTGCTGATGGCGCATGCATTAGGGATCGATCGCAGCGCGCTATTGCTCGGCGCGCGCGACATGCAAGTCCCCGCCGATTTTGCTGCCCTGCTGGCGCGGCGCCTGCGGCACGAACCGGTGGCCTATATCCGGGGCTATCAGGAATTTTGGGACCTGATGCTGAAAGTCACCCCCGATGTACTGATCCCGCGCGCCGACAGCGAGACTTTGATTGAGGCTGCAAAGGAGCGCGACGCGAAGCGCATTCTTGATCTCGGCACCGGCTCAGGGGCGCTCGTGCTCGCGGCATTGTCGCTTTTTCCTGAGGCTCAAGGGGTTGGCATCGACGCCAGCTCGATGGCGCTTGCGGTTGCCCACGAAAATGCAAAGGCATTGGGCTTTGCCGCGCGATGCCAATTGCTGGAAAGGAGCTGGCACGATAACTGCTGGCGGAACGATCTGGGCCACTTCGACCTGATCCTCTGCAACCCGCCCTATGTCGAACCCGATGCCGAACTGGCCCCGCAGGTGCGCGACTACGAACCGCATTCAGCATTGTTCGCGGAGGAGGAGGGCCTTGCCGAGTATCGCATCCTGATCCCGCAAATCCCCGCCCTTCTCGCGGCCGACGGCGTCGCCATATTCGAACTGGGCAAGGGCCAGTACAAGGCCGTTGGCGATCTGGCTGCATCTGTCGGCCTGAGCTCCACGCCGTATCAGGATTTAGCCGGCATTGTCCGTGCGATCAGGATGACCTTGTAGTTTTCGCTTGGAATCTCGCCAGTCAGCGGCTAGACGCTAACTCAGCTTTGCAGCGACGCAGCCGCACATTCGGCTCTTTTTGCAAAGTTGCCCCAACGCATGGATAGCAGGAGGCAGCCACGGACAGGCTGGCGCGTTGCAGGCTAAAACACAGGAAAATCGGATTTATTTTGTCAGGACGGGTCAGTCTTTATGAATAATCGCCAGACCAACCGCCGTCGCGGTAGGGGCAATAATAACCGTGCGCAGAACAACAATCGCAACGGTTACGATCATCAGAATCGGGTCGACAACCGCGCGCGCGGCAATGCGAGCCAGATGCTCGAAAAATATAAAAAGCTGGCGCAGGATGCCCAGCATAATGGCGACCGGGTGAATGCCGAATATTATCTGCAGTTCGCCGACCATTATTTCCGCGTGCTTGCCGATTACCGCAGCCGCCAGGAAGAAGGCCGTCCGCAGCGCGAATGGCGCAATGACGAGCGCGAGGCTGGCGAAGACTGGCGCGATGAAGAGCGTGGTGGCGAGGACGAAGGCGACGAGTCGGCCGTCACTTCCGGAGCCGACGGCGACGACGATTATCGCCGCCCGCAGCGTCAGGAGCGCGAAGAGCGCGGTAATCTCAACGACCGGAACGACCGGGGCGGACGCAATGACCGTGGCGCGCGCAACAATAACAACCGCCGCGACCGTTACGAGGCGCGCGACGAGCAAGTGCAGGAAGAGCGCGGCTTCGATACCGCTGTGCTGCCGCCCGCAATCGGCGTCGCCAATGACGACGAGGTCGTCGTTGAGGAACGCGCTCCCCGCAAACCGCGCGCGCGCAAGCCAAAGGCAGCCGACACAGAGACCGTGGCAGCCGCGGAGTAAGCTCGCCCGTTAATCCAATGGCGTTAATCCACTGGTCAGGTGGACAAAAATAAGTCATTCCCTGTGAGAGATTTACAGGGGAGCAGCTGATATGCGCGCATCGTGGCTTTTGCTGGCGGGGGGCGCACTCGCAGCCCCGCTTCTTGCGCAAAGTGCGGCTACTGTCGCAGTGCCCGGTGAGGCAACCGCGCAGGGAGATGTCTCGGTCACCATATACAATAACGATCAGGCGCTGGTGCAGGATGTGCGCAGTATATCGCTGCCCACCGGTCGGTCGCGGCAGGAGTTCCCCGATGTATCGGCGCAGATTCGCGCGGAAACGGTGACGCTGTCAGGCGAAGGCTTTGGCATTATCGAGCAGAATTTCGACTATGATTTGCTGTCACCCGCCGCGCTGATGGAAAAGGCGGTGGGGCAAACCGTCACCTTGCTGCGCACGAACCCCGCAACCGGCGCGGAAACGCGCGAGCGGGCTAAGGTACTTGCAGTCAATGGCGGCGCGGTGCTGCAAATCGGCGACCGGATAGAGGTGCTGCGCGACGACGGGCTGCCAGTGCGGGTGATCTTCGACCGCATCCCCCCAAATTTGCGTGCCAAGCCGACATTGTCGGTGACGCTCGACGCCAGCCGGGCCGGGCCGCGCCCGCTGACGCTCAGCTATCTGACCCCGGGCATCGGCTGGAATGCCGATTACGTCGCGCTGTTCGACGAGAAGGCTGGCAAAATCGACATGCAGGGTTGGATCACGCTGCGCAACAATACCGGCACGACTTTTGCCAACGCAAAGACACTTTTGGTGGCGGGCAATGTTGGCCCGATCCAGCAATCACCCCGCCTTTACAGCGGCCGCAGGAGCGGTGCGCCGCGCGGCAACCAGCCGGGAACCGAGACCGGCAGCCGCGAACAGCTCGGCGATTTCTACATCTACCCTATTGAGAGCCGAACGACGATCGCCAATGCGCAGACCAAGCAGGTCAGCTTCCTCGACGTGCTGGGCGCGCAGGCGGCCAAGGGCTATGAATTCCGCAATGGCTGGCTTTCGGACAGCGACGATGCCCAGAGTGCGTCCTCGATCCTTAAATTCTCCAATGCCAAGGCGGGTGGGATCGGCGACGCGCTGCCGGCAGGCACAGTGCGCGTCTATATGCGCGATTCGCGTGGGCAGGCGCAGTTCATAGGCGAAAGCGGCATTCCGCATACCCCTGGCGGCTCCAATCTGGCGCTGCGCACTGGCGACGCTTTCGATGTCAAGGTGCAGCCCATTACCGAGAAACGCGACCAGATCACACTCGATGAGTGGGAGAAATTTGCCCGCTGGCGGATCGCCTATCCCGACGGCAAGACCGAAACGGTGGTCGGCGAGCGCCCCAAAACCTATTACCGCACGCAAATGCGCTACACCGTCACCAATGCCAAGTCGGTTCCGGTAAAGGTCGACGTTATCCAGGGCGGTCTCGGCTCATGGTGGTGGTGGCGCGATGTCCGTATCCCTGAAGAGAGCATCCCCGGCAAACAGTTGAACGCCGATGAGCGGCTGTGGGAAGTTCCAGTGCCCGCCAATGGTAAGACCGAACTGACAGTTACCTTCCTGACCCCCTGGTAATGCGCTGGCTCCTGCCATTTTTGCTGCTGCTATTCGCTAGCGGCGCGCAGGCCGAGACGCCGGTGCTCATCTCTTCTGCGCCCGACAACGTGGCAGTGACCATCTACCGCAATCCGCAGCGCTCGATAGACGAGAAGATGGATCTGAACGATCTGCAAAGCTTTGCGCTGATCACCGAGACGCGAACGGTCGAGCTGCCGCCCGGCGTGGTCACCATCCGCTTTGAGGGCGTGGCAGGTGGCATCATTCCGCAATCGGCGATCCTGTTCGGCAGCGATATTCGCGAGAAGAACCGCGACGCTGCTTTGTTGTCGCAAAAGGGGTTGCTCGACGGCTTTACCGGCCAGCGCGTGACCATGCGCCGCACCGACCCGGCGACGGGGCAGACGGTCTTGGAAGATGTCAGCCTGCGTTCGGCGCAAGGCGGCATTGTTGTCACTACCCCGCGCGGCGTTGAGGCGGTCTATTGCAGCGGGCTCGATCAGACATTGCTCTATCCCGATGTGCCCAAGACGCTGTCGGCAAAGCCAGTGCTGACCATGACCACGCGCGACCAGCCGGGTGGGAAGGTGACGATCACCCTCGCCTATCTGAGCCAGAAATTCGATTGGGACGCGACCTATATCGGTACGCTGTCCGAAGACGGCAGCGAGCTTGGCCTGTTCGCCTGGCTCACGATGGGCAGCGGTGACGAGACCAGCTTTGTCGATGCGCAAACCGCAGCAGTTGCTGGCAAGGTCAACCGCGATCAGAATACCGTCGATACCACTGGCGAAGATGCGCGCCAGGAGGCCGAGAATTTTTATCCGTCGTTCGGCTGCTGGCCGATGGGCACGACATCCGACCTCCTTTCGCCCCCACCCGTTGTCGCCCCAGCGCCGATGATGATGATGGATATCATGAGCGAGGGCAAAATCGTCGTCACGGCGTCGCGTATGGAACCGGCGATGATGGACGTCCCGATAGCCGTCACTGCCGTCGGCGAAAGCCTCGGCGATCTGAAACTCTACCGCATCCCGGCGCCGGTCACCGTCGCGGCGCAATCGCAAAAGCAGGTGGCGTTCCTGCAAAAGGCGAAAATCGAAGGGCAGATGATCTTTCGTTCGCGCGTGTATTACGACGCCGAAGAGGTCCAGATGCTCTATCGTTTCAAGAACGACAAGAAAAGCGGCGCTGGCGAGCCTTTGCCGGCGGGCCAGGTTGCGCTGTTCCAATACGGCCCGCACGGACGGATGCTGATCGGCGAGACGCAAATTGCCGACAAGACCGTAGACGAAGAGGTCGAACTGGTTTTCGGCGAAACCTCCAACGTCAATGTCGAAAGCGAAGACGCGGACCGCTATGGCAAAAATTGGGAGGATCGGATCATCACCGTGTCGAACGCCAACCCCTTCCCTATTCAGTTCGAAGCTGAATTTGAGCGCGAGGGCGACGTCAAACTGACGCGGTTCAGCGGCAAAGTGATTGAGCGAAAAGGCAAGCGTGTCTGGATCGCGTGGATCGAGGCGAATTCCAAAGCAACGCTGAGCTATCGCCGGACCGAAGTCGAATAGCTATGATTGCGGCAAAGGCCTTGGCCGGTGGTTTTCGTCAAGGGCAACGAAGGTAAACACACCCTCGGTGACTTTGACCTCTTCTTGGCCCC
>CAZSJE010000119.1:0-1596 GCA_964606835.1 uncultured Sphingorhabdus sp. | reverse complement strand
TCAAGGGCAACGAAGGTAAACACACCCTCGGTGACTTTGACCTCTTCTTGGCCCCGAGCGCGGGTCGCGATAACCTCTATCCTGATCGCCATCGAAGTTCGCCCCCGCCGGTCGAGGGAGGCGTATACAGAGATAATGTCGCGCAGCAGGATCGGCGCGATAAATTCCATTTTTTCAATGGCCACCGTGGCGCAGGCCCCCTGCGATATTCGTCCCGCCAATATTCCGCCTGCCTGGTCCATCACGCCCAGCACCCAGCCGCCAAAGATGTGGCCGTTGGCATTGATGTCGGCAGGGCCGGGCACGACCCGCAGAATGGGGTCGGCCCTTTTTGGCATGTTGCGGATCTCGTCGGTCATCGGTCGTTTCCCGCCAAATCTTCGAATGGATCGTCGATTGCCTCGTCATGCCCGGTACCACTCGACAGGAATACCAGCCCCATCAACGCCGCCATCAGCATGATCGATGCAATAACCGCGCCTGCGGTCGCGATGAAGAAGTGGATCGAGACAAAACCCTCCACCCACCAGAAAATTGTCAGCACCGCCGCCGTCACCGCAAGCGAAAACATTGCCATCCAGCGCATCAGCCGTCGGTAACGCGCCCAGGCAAAGCTGGCGCGGTCGGGATCGTCTAGGGGAGAATATTTGACCATGGTTCAACCTTTATGTTGCTTATGCTATGCCGTTCCCACTGGGGCAAGCAAAGGGAGAGCATGCAATGACGATTTCCACCATATTGCAAAACCATGCCAGCGACATCTGGACCGCCTCGCCCAGCGAAACCGTATACCAGGTGGCGGCGCGGCTGGCGGAAAAGCGCATCGGGGCGCTGCCCGTGGTCGAGGGTGAGCGGATCGTCGGCATCTTTTCCGAACGCGATGTTATTTACGGGCTAGCTGCGCACGGTCCCGCAATGCTCGACAAGCCGGTCGGCGAAGTCATGACCTCGCCTGCGATCACGGTCACCGTCGACACTCCGATACTGTCGGCCCTATCGCTGATGACGCGCCGGCGCATCCGCCACCTGCCTGTTGCCGATGGCGACCAATTGGTCGGTTTTGTGTCGATTGGCGATCTTGTTAAACACAGGATCGAAAAAATCGAAGCCGAGGCCAGCGCGATGCGCGACTATATCCAGATGGCCTGAAAGGCTAGCATTAGCGTTGATAGTTAACGGCCTGTTTACCCTATTTCCCTAGCCCGGTCATGATGACAGGGATCGGGCTTATCTTGCGCTTTGGCGCGGTGCTTTTCAGCCTATGTTTCGCCTTGCTGCTGCCGATCGCCAGCGCCTCTGCCGCATCAACCGATCTGACCCCCTGTTTCCGGCCAGTGACGGCAGGAGAAAGCATCGACGATATTCTCACCAAAGGACCGGTTTTTCAGTGCACAGACAAACAGGCATCGCTTGCCCCCGGATCCTACTGGGTGCGGATGCAAGTGCCCGACGACCAAATGACGGTCAACAACAGCCTGGTGTTCCGGACCGCCAGCCTGTGGGATCAGGGGATTGAGTTATGGGCCGTGCGTGCCGGGGGCCAAGTCGCGCACTATCAACCCTATCGCAACCCGGATTTCAGCGCGTTGCGGCTCG
>CAZSJE010000118.1:3196-7293 GCA_964606835.1 uncultured Sphingorhabdus sp. | reverse complement strand
GTCTATGCGTGGCAGGATGCGCCGGGCGACGCCCGCCGTGCTGCTACCGTGGTTGTCCCCATCATCGACCTGCAATCTGCCGCTGCGGTGGTTGAGGGTGGGACGCTGGTCTTCCCGCTGAAATTGCGTACGCCGATGCGTGGAGAAACGCGCGTCTTTTTCAGCATATCCGACCCGTCCGGCGTGCTTGGCAGCAATCCGCCAGACAGTGTGCTGATCGGTGCCGGGCAGACCCAGGCAGAAATCCGGCTCACAACCGTTGACGACACCGCCGTAAACGGCACGCGTGGGGTGACAGTGCAGCTGACCGAAATTTCCGGACGCGCCCGGCTCGGCAGCACGCAAGCGAACGGTTCGGTGCGCGACAATGACCGACCGCCTGAACCGCTGGTCGCCAACATCACTGCACGCTCGCAATCGGTGACGGAGGGGCAGACGATATCCTTCCTTGTTTCGCTGACCGCACCGGCTCAGCAATCGGTCTCCATCGCCTACAGCGTCGATGGCGGCAATGGCGTGCCGCAAGTCAGCCGCAACGACCGGCTGACCATCGCGCGCGGGCAACGCAATGCGCGGATTGCCGTGCAAACGCCCGACGATGCCGTCGTTAACGGGAATAGGCAGGTGGTAGCAACGCTGACCGACATCGATGGCGGACGATTGGGCCGGACAAGGGCAGTCACAACGGTGAGCGACAATGATTTTGCGCCGACCCCACCGCCGCCGGTTACGCCGCCTCCCCCGCCTCCAACTCCAACCAAGCCTCCCCCGCCACCGCCGCCGCCAACCTATGCCATTCGCGCAAACGGCGATGTCATTGAGGGCGGCATACTCAGCTTCACCGTCAGCAGCGACCGCGCATTGCGAACGACGCGGCGAGTGAGTGTTTTGGTCTCCACCCCCGAAAACGCCCTGACCGAACCGATTGCTTCCTTCGTCACCTTCCGCCCCGGAGCGACCACGGCGGTGCTGACCCTGCAAAGCAGCGACGACGACATGAAGACCAATCCGCGCACCATATCAGTATCGCTCCGCGCGGCTGAGGGCATGCTGATCGACCGCCGCTTCCCCCGCGCTTCGGCAATCATCAGCGATAATGATGCTGAGTCCCCGGTTGAACCCGATCCACCCCTCCCACCGCCACCTCCTCCCCTATTGCCGCCTTCACCAACACCGCCACCCCCGCCGCCAACCGAACAACCCGGCCTATTGGGCCGCATCACCGCCAACTTGCCCGGTCCGCTTTTGCCGATAGTCGCTTTGCTGATCGGCCTCGTCGCGGCTTGGCAGATATTGAAGCGCGCAATCCTGCCGCGTTTCTACAGGGTCGGCTGGGACATTGGCCTGCCGCACGCAGTCAGCACCGAGAGCAGCGGTGGCCTCAGCGCACCCGATGGCGGCATCACGGTCGAAATGGGCGACCCGGTCTCGATCGACATCGGCGAATGCGAGATATTGGCAATGGAGGAACGCGATGACGCGGACGATAGTGCTTAGCCTTGGCCCGATTTTCGACGAAGCCGACATGGACGGTGCGGCGGAGAAGTTCCGCGCCGAGATGACCGAGGCGTCGTCGCAGCTGCGCCATATCCCCATCCCGATGCTGGGCGAGAAATTGAGCGACGCAATTTTCGATGCAATGGGCGATCTGGATGCGCTGGAATTTTTCGCCAATGGCTGGGCCAAGATCGGCGAAATCCGTGACCATGCCGACCCGAAAAAACACCGGCAGGACCGCACCACTTATGTGAAGCTGGGCGAGCACAAGATCGACGGCAAGTTCGAGCCGACCGCTACCTTAAACTTTGCCGGTTTCAAGACGGCCAAGATTAAATTCGGCCTGACGCTGACTGCTGATCTGAAAGCCGTCGAGTTGGGTATCCGCATGGCGCACATCCGCTGGGTCGGCGGCGGCGATGCCAAGATCAAGGCAAAGCTCGATTACAAGGGCGAGAAGCTATGGGAGAGCGACCTGAAAAAATTCGACCTGCCGATGAAGCACCGCTTCGACATGCCGGGCATTGCGCTCAGCTGGCCGACGCCAGATAGCGACCAAGCCAAAACCACAGGATAGGCGGCAACAGGATTTCGATGGCCCACAGAAAAGTTACTTCCGGACTGGGCCAGCCATAGGCAAAAAACGCAAGAAATCGCGAGCAACCGGCGAGGAAGATCATCGCAAAAAGCACGCGCAATATGCTGCTGTACTGCCGGATGTCGGACGCTGAAATCCACAGCAGCACGGCATAAAGCCCGAATGCGACCCCGTAAAAACGGTTCTGGCTGTCCAAGGTCGGATCGGGCAGCTGGCTTTGGTCCGGAACCCCGATCAGCATGTCGCCATCGACGCCCAGAAAGCCGTGCAGCAACGCCGGGATCAGGCACATTACAGCCATCAGCTTAAGGGCAGCGGGAAAGGCTTTGTTCATTTCAATATCCCGAACACCCCGATCAACAGTGGATCGTTGGTTGCCTGCGGATTGGCGCGGATGTTCGATTCCTCGAGGCCAATGGCGGCCCAGATCGCATCGTCGGCCTTGCGCGTGATGTCCTGCGCTAGCGCCGCCATATCGAAACCGGTTACCGACTGCACGGCCTTTGCAATTACCTGGTCATCGAACAGCCGCAGGCCATCGGAAATGCCCGGCAGCATCGAATCGAGCAAGGCCAGCCCCATTTTTCCGCGCAAGAACTGCGTCGCCGCCTGAGGTCCGCCGCGCACCAGCTCGCTTGCGCCTTCGACGCTGATGTTGCGCACGGCCTCTGCCACCATCGGTGCGGCGCGTTCGGCGCCCTTTTCGGCGGCACGGTTCAGCTGGCGTTGCAGCCGGTCGCGAAAGCTCTGGCTTTGCAGGATTGCGCTCAGAATGTTCGATCCGCGCGCCCCGCCCAGCCGGTCGGGCAAGGCAATCCGCGCAACCGAACTGTTGTAAAAGCCATTGGGCTGGAGCAGCAGGGCAAAGGCGTTCTGCGATGCAAGCGTCAACAGGCGGCGAATTGCCTCGGTCAGGCTTAACCCCGGCATCGACTGGCAACCGGGAAGCGCAAGCAATGCGGTTGCGGCGCTAGCGAGCAAAATCTGGCGGCGTTCGATCATGGCATCTCTCCTCTATCCAGTGACATATCAGAGCGTTGGTCCGGCCGCTACCGTGCAGTCAAAGCCCCTGCTTTTTCTTGGTTTTCAGGCTGGCATTGGCTTGCGCAGGATCGTCGGGCCAATGATGTTTGGGATAGCGCCCGCGCATTTCCTTCGCCACATCGGCCCAACTGCCGCGCCAGAAACCTGGCAGGTCGCGCGTGGTCTGGATCGGGCGACCTGCGGGCGAGGTCAGCGAAAGAATGAGCGGTGTGCGTTCGGGGCCGATGGTCGGGTGTTCGGAAAGACCGAACAGCGCCTGCACGCGCAGTTCGACCGTCGGGCCGGCTTCTGCCGCATAGTCGATGGGGTGCGTGGTTCCGGCAGGAGAAGCGAAATGCGCCGGGGCGAGGCGTTCGATATTTTGCTGGCCATCCCAGCCGATAATGCCCAGCAAGGCGTTATGGAGCGCGCCGGGTTCGATATCGGACAGCCGCCTTTTGCCAGCCAGCAAAGGAGCCAACCATGCTGGTAGCGACGCCCCTAGCTGCTCATCTGAAAGACCCGGCACACCCGCCCATGCCGCCCGTTCGCGCAGCCGCTTTGCAGTGTCTGGCCAAGGAAGTAGCGCAAGGCCATGCTCCCTTACCCCCGCCAACAATGCTGCGGCAATAGCCCCTGGATCGGCCTTGGCATCCTGCCCTTTCGACAGCGTGATTGCCCCCAACCGTCGACCGCTTTCGCTGCGCACGCCACCCGTCGCGGGGTCGAAAATCGCATGCGCACCGCTTTCAATCCGTTCGCCATAGAGCGCCTCGATGTCGGCAAAATCGATGGCGGCAGCGGACAGGATGCGCGCGCCCGACGCCGCGCCCTGAATGTCGGCGACTGCCAGCCACTCCTGCTTTGCAAGGCTGTGCGAGGGATCGAGCCTATAGCCCCTGCCTCCGACACTCAGCCAATTTTCACCCGATGCGTCGCGGTGGCGGGCAATGCGGTCGGGATAGGCCAGGGCGATGGC
>CAZSJE010000118.1:0-3096 GCA_964606835.1 uncultured Sphingorhabdus sp. | reverse complement strand
ACCCACCTCTTCGCCAGCCCCCTAGCCGCCTCGGCCCGCTGCCCGCGCTCGCCGCGCCATCGGTCCAGCCGCAGCTCCAGATCGACATCGTTTCCACCCAGCCCGCGCTCGGACAGCAACACTGCAACCTCTGCTGCCAGACCGGCAAAGCCCATTTCGCCAGCCCGCAGCAGCATATGGCCCAGCCTCGGCGGCAGCGGCAGTTTTGCCATTGCCCTGCCATGCGCGGTTGGGCGACCATCGGTCCCAATGGCGCCAAGCTCCAGCAAACGCCCGCGAGCCTCGTCCAGCGCGGCTTTGGGCGGCACGTCCAGCCAACGCAGGCTCGCCGGGTCGGCAACGCCCCACAAGGCACAATCCAGCAGCAATGGCGACAGGTCTGCCTCCAAAATCTCCGGCGGATCAAAGGGCGTCATGCCTGCGCTCGCGGCTTCCTCCCAAAGCCGATAGGCGACCCCCGGTCCCTGTCGCGCAGCACGACCGGCGCGCTGGGTGGCAGCGGCCTGGCTCGCCCGTTCGGTCACCAGTCGGGTCGATCCAGCCGGCCGATCATAACGCGCGCGTCGGGCAAGCCCGCTGTCAACCACAATGCGCACGCCGTCGATGGTCAGGCTGGTTTCGGCAATCGAGGTAGCGAGGATGACTTTGCGCCCCAGTCCTTTGCGGATCGCCGCACGCTGTTCGGCAGGCTCCAAGCTACCGTGAAGCCGGTGGATGTCTGCCGCGACCTCGCCCAGCCTTTCCGCCGTGCGTTCGATCTCCGCTATTCCGGGAAGGAACGCCAGCACATCGCCTTCCTTCTCCTCGACCAACGCCTTGCGGATCGCGGCCGCCATTTCATCCTCAATTCGCGCCTCGGCCTTCCGCCCGATATGCCGGAGCGTCAGCGGGTGCGACCGCCCCTCACTCTCAATGACTGGTCCGTCCATCAACTCGGCAAATCGCCCGCCATCGAGCGTCGCCGACATCGCCACCAGCCTCAAATCGGGTCGCAACCCACCCTGCGCATCCAGCGCCAACGCCAGCCCGAAGTCGCTGTCGAGGCTACGTTCATGAACTTCGTCGAACAGCACCGCCGACACGCCCGCAAGCTCCGGATCGCCCTGTATGCGATTGCGGAAAATGCCCTCGGTCAGCACCAGGATGCGCGTTGCCGCCGATTGCCTGCGGTCCATTCGGGTCGCATAGCCGATGCTTTGCCCTACCGGCTCGCCCGCCAGTTCCGCCATCCGCTCCGCCGCCGCGCGTGCCGCCAGCCGACGTGGCGAAAGCAATAATATTTGTCCGCTGCACCAAGGCTCGCCCAACAAGGCAGGCGCGACCATCGTAGTCTTGCCAGCCCCCGGAGGCGCCACCAACACAGCATTGCTGCGCCCGCGCAAAACGGCCTTCAGCTCATCGAGAACGGCTTCTACGGGAAGTGACACACGGCCCTAATAGGCGCGCGCGATGGCAAACTCCACTGCCTCGACTAACGCCGCCTTCGCCGTGCTTTGCGGGAAAGTCCCCAGCGCGTCGATGGCACGCTGGCCATAATGGCGGGCGCGTTCGATCGTGTCGTCGATGGCGTTGTGCGCGCGCAGCAGCGCCGTGGCATGATCGAGGTCGGTGTCGCTTGCCTTGTGCCCCAGCATCGCGTCGCGCCAGAATGCGCGTTCCTCGGCGTCACCGCGACTGTGCGCCAGGATGATCGGCAGCGTTACCTTGCCATCGCGGAAATCGTCGCCGCGCGCCTTGCCCATGGTGGCGCCGTCGCTGGCATAATCGAGGGCGTCGTCGACCAGCTGGAATGCGATCCCCAGATTGCGGCCATAGGCATCAAGCGCCATTTCAGTCGCCTCGTCTCGTTCGGCGACCACAGCGGAAATGCGGCAGGCGGCAGCGAACAGCGCAGCCGTCTTGGAACCGATAATGTCGAGATATTTCTCTTCGCTCGTCGTGATCTGCCGTTGGGCAGTCAGCTGATTGACCTCGCCTTCGGCAATCACCGCAGAAGCATGGCTGAGGATTTTGAGAACCTTAAGTGAGCCATCCTCGACCATCAGCTCAAACGAACGGCTGAACAGGAAATCCCCGACAAGGACCGCAGCGGGATTGCCGAAAATCAGATTTGCAGCCGTCTTGCCCCGTCGCATCTCGCTGCCATCGACGACATCGTCGTGGAGCAGGGTAGCAGTGTGGATGAACTCCACGGCCGCGGCCAGCTTATGGTGCCGGTCCCCTGGATAGTCGAGTAAGCGCGCACTCGCCAAGGTCAGCATCGGCCGCATCCGCTTGCCGCCACCGGCGATCAGATGCCCGGCCAGTTCGGGGATCAACGGGATTTCGGAGCGCATCCGGTCAAGGATCACTGCGTTCACCCGGTTCATCTCAGGCGCGACCAGCGCCATGATTGGGTCAAGGGAAGGCGCGCGCTTGCCGCTAAGTTGATGAATGGTCGCAGTCATTTCGCGCAACCGTGTGGCAAGCACACGGCGCATGCGCAAGTGCAAAAGGGGCAAAATCACTTGTCGCCACGGCAAATGGGCGGCATGGCGGCGACATGTCCGACGAAACCCTTAGGCGCTACCGCGAGAGCATCGACAATATCGATGCCGCTTTGGTCTTCATGCTGGCCGAGCGGTTCAAGGTCACGCAAGCGGTCGGCGAGTATAAAGCCAGCGCCTCACTCCCCCCCGCCGACCCCGCACGCGAAGACCGGCAGATCGAGCGGCTGCGGCAACTGGCAAAGGACGCAAAGCTCGATCCCGATTTCACGGAAAAATTCCTGCGCTTCATCATCGACGAGGTGATCCGCCACCATGAGCAAATCAGGGCAGGGAGCTAAGCCGCCTTTACCGCTTGGTAACGCGCGCCTGATATACAGGCGGCATGATCATTGTGCAGGGTTTCCTGAAGGTCCAGCCAGAGGATTTCGCGCAATATAAGCGCCGCATCGTGCTGCACGCGGCGCAGGTGCAGTTGCTAGACGGCTGCCTGCAATATAGCATGGCCGAAGACCCCGGCATCCCCGGATTGATCTGGGTGTCTGAACGCTGGCGCGACAAGGCGGCGCAGGCCGCCCATCTCGCAGGCGACCATATGGGCGAGTTCAAC
>CAZSJE010000117.1:0-7326 GCA_964606835.1 uncultured Sphingorhabdus sp. | reverse complement strand
TGTGGAGGCTAGCTATCTGATCGGTGCAGATGGTGCTAACAGTATTGTTCGCAAGTTACTGAACATCCAGTTTGACGGCTTCACATATCCGGAAAAGTTCCTGTGCCTGACGACCACCGAGCCGATGGAGCACCATTTTAATAACCTTGCCTTGGTCAACTATGTGTCTGACCCCAAGGAATGGGCAGTCTTATTGAGAGTTCCTTCGCTTTGGCGCGTACTGGTACCAGCTAATCCGGCTGATGACGATTCTTTCCTTTTATCCGATCAGAAACGAGATATCGTCTTTGACGGCCTGATTGGGAAAACTGGCGTCGAAACGCATCATCGCACTATTTATCGGGTCCACCAACGGGTTGCACAGTCATTCCGTAAAGGAAGGGTCTGTATCGTAGGCGATGCCGCCCATCTCAACAATCCACTAGGTGGTTTTGGCATGAACAGCGGCATCCACGATGCATTCAACCTATGCCCCAAGCTGGTCGATATCCTTCGCAACGGTGCGCCTGCCGACGTGTTGCTGAAACAGTTCAACCGTGAGCGTCAACAGCAGACACATGATTTTGTGCAGGAACAGACCAAGAAGAACATGGCTTTCATGCGACAAGGCAGCGATGGTCAGCACGCGCTACGCAAGCAGGCAATGGAACACCTTGTCGCCAATCCGGCGGCGCGCAGGGAGTATCTTCTCCAGCAATCGATGATCCAGTCTGTCAGGGCGGCCCAAAAGGCTGCAGCATGATGTCTGGTTCCGGCTTGGACTATTTCGGTATGACCCACGACGGTTCACCGAACCCTCCTGAACTGCTTGAACGGATGCTGGGCGCGCGTGATGCGCTTGCAGCGCGTTTGAAGATCGGCGTTATCGGGCCATCGACCAATACCGTTGTTCAGCCGGATTTTGACGATATGCGTCCCGTCGGTGTAACCAATCATTACAGTCGGATTTTGGTGACCGATGCTCAGGCAATATCGAACGAATCATTTGCCGAGGGTACCAAAGCAATTGCCGACAATGTGCTGGATGCTGTGCGCGCGGTAATGCCAGCGAAACCTGATTTTCTGGCCATGGGCATGTCTGCGGTAACTTTCTGGGGCGGCAAGCAAGGCGCGATCCGGTTCCGCAAGACAATTGAGGACATGACTGGTCTGGGCCTCTCTTGCGGCTCTGAATCCTTGATTGCTGCCTTTGGTGCATATGGCGGCATAAAACGTGTCGCGTTTCTCTCGCCATATTTCCCGGTTGCCAATGCTCAAGTCCGCAGGTTTCTTGAGGACCATGGCATAACCGTAACGCGCGATATCTGTCTCAAATGCCCCTCATGGACAGCCATTGCACATGTTCGTGAGGATTTTCTGCGCGATTGCCTTCAGAAATTGGATGGGCCTGACGTCGACGCGATTGTCCAGGTCGGGACCAACCTCTCGATGGTAAGGTTGGCAGCGGCGGCAGAACTATGGCTTGGCAAACCCGTCATCGCCATCAACAGCTCGACATATTGGCATGCGCTACGGCTGGCAGGCATTTCCGATCAAATGAACGGATTTGGTCGGCTTTTTTCGGCTTTCTAGGGAATCCGTGCGCGGACTGGAGTATACGGTGCTGTCAGGTCATCGACGGCAGCGTCGTCCAGAGGGGCGCTGCTGTTCAGACTGAACCCCACAGACAGTCCTCGATTGCAGCAGCGGGCGTGAACTGTTCACGCAAAACGGCTCGGCTTTGGGAATTGCCCCGGGCGCTTCTGCGGCTTGCGGCGTGATTGACCAAAAACCTGCGCACCAGCCCCCTTTCTGCCCACATCTGAGACATGGACGCGAACCTTAGTGCTGTCGACCATGTGCTGCCATTTGACGGTCAGGCCCAGATCAGCCAGAGCTGTAGCAGGGGATCCCAGATGGCCCGCTCGGCCTGGCGCGATGTCAGAATGTAACGCAAACGCGCTTGCACCCACCCTGACGGACAATTCGGTGATTACCCGGTGATTGCTAGCGCGGTTTCAAGCCTTGCGAAATATCCAGAAAACCAAGCAGACTCAGGTAGATGGTTGAAATTCAGCACAAAATCTTGTATTTCCGTTACCGCCGCCGCAGCGCCAATTGATCCAAAAATGGTTGGTTTAGCCTGTTTGCATGCTGCTGCTGTAAGAAATTCTTAGCGGTCTCGATGCTATAGACTGCATTAGGCAAAGACACCTTCCTTGCCGAAAGTTGAACGCAAAGACGGATTAGAGACCATGCTGAAAAAACTATTCAAGAACCAGGAAGGCGCAACGGCGATCGAATATGGCCTAATCGCGGCGCTTATCGCTGTTGCGGCAATTACCGCAATGGGCAGTCTTGGAAATAACCTGAAGGGCACCTTTAACAAGGTGGATAACCAGCTGAAAAAGTAATTTGAGACTATAGACGATGAAAAAGGGCGGCTCGCAAGCCGCCCTTTTTTTGTCGGAAATCTCAGCGCGTCGCCTCGATGTCGACCTTTTCCACCCATTCAGGGAAGAATTGGGGAGCGCGTTTCGACCAGCCGGGGGCGGTGGCCACTGCCTCGCTGATCGATTGCAGCAGCAATTTCCGCCGGTCGGGCTGCAGATGCGGCATTGATGCCGCCGCACAAAATGCAGCAGGCAACCAAGGCCGCGCCTCAGCCCCGATCAGGCGTTCGTATAAGAACCGATAGGCCGAAAAGCCATCGATGCGTCCCTGACCCAGATCGAAAGCCGAAACAGATACTAGCGGCGCCATGAATGGCTCGGCATCGCTGATCGCGCTGGAATCGGGGATGAGCGTACGGATTTCCGGCAGGCGATCGTAGAAATTATATTGCGCCTTGATGCTCGCCGCTTCGACCACGTCGCGCGACCAGAGTTCGATGGCATCCATGCGGTCGAACGCCACGTCGAGCGAGCGGCGAATATAGCGCTGCGCACCTGCGGCAAAGCTCGCAAATTCCTTGATTTCTGCCAGGGTCATCATCCCTGGTGCCGACGTGCTGCCTTCACGCATTTCATTGCCCCTGCGTCAATGCTTGAGGACCATGGTTTCGCACGAATATGGTTACCGGTCTCTTAACGAAAACGGAATCCGCTATTTTACCGCTGCCGCCTTCGATCAACCCCGACCGCTTTTCGACAAGGTGCGGCAGCGGGGGCGCATTTCTTGACATTATCGCCTAAGCACCATGCATGAAATTTTCTGTCACCAAGCGCCCGGTCCTGGTCGGCCATCAAATGGCGTTTTTGACCATTATCGGCTTTTGGGTTTTCCACGCGCTGATCGTGTCGCTGCGAGCGACGGTGCTTGACCTGCCCGAACCCGCAGAGCTGGTCTGGAGGCGCGTGTTCGTTACCTTTGTCGGTATATTCCTGACCTGGCTGCTGTTCCTGATGCTGCGCCGGTTCGACCGCAAGCCGCTGGCGGTGCGCATTGCAACTGCATTTGCCCTGTCGCTGCCATGTGCTTTCGCCATTGCGCTTGCCAACTATTATATCTTCAACATTTACGATCCGATCAGCATGTTTGAGGATCCGAGCATCAACCAGCAGGTCAAGGAAATCCGTGCACAGGTCGGCTATGATTTCTGGCAGGAGATCGCCGAAATCACCGTAACCCGCTATTTCTTCATCATTGCCTGGGCCTCGCTCTATTTGACGCTGGGCTATGCGCGCGAGGTGCGCGAAGCGGAGAGGACTGCGTCGCGCTATGCGCAGGCTGCGCAGGATGCAGAGCTCCGCTCGCTGCGCTATCAGGTCAATCCGCACTTCTTGTTCAATACGCTCAATTCGCTGTCTAGCCTGGTGATCAAAGGCGAAAATGCGCGGGCTGAGGCCATGATCCAGTCGCTTTCAGGCTTTTACCGCACCAGCCTGTCGAGCGATCCGCTGGAGGATGTGACGCTGGCCGAGGAGGTCGAGTTACAGCAGCGCTATCTGGAAATCGAAGCCGTGCGTTACCCCGAACGGCTGCGCACGGTGATCGACATTCCAGTGGAACTGGAGAATACGCGCGTGCCGGGGATGATCCTGCAACCGCTGGTGGAAAACGCGATCAAATATGGCGTCTCGCGCACCAACCGTCCGGTAACGGTAAACATTTCGGCACGGCGGGAGGGCAACGCAACGTTGATCAGCGTCACCGACGACGGCGATGCAATCAAGGCTAAAGGCAAAGCGGAACATGGCAGCGGGATCGGCCTGGCCAATGTGCGCGATCGGATCGAGGCGCGCTATGGCACGCGTGGTCGGCTGGACGCAGGAATGGGGAGCGAAGGCGGCTATGCCGCAACCATCACGATAGCAGATGAGGACTTCGCATGAACGAGAGTAAGTTACGCACTTTGATTGTCGACGACGAGCCACTGGCAGTCGAGCGGCTGGAAATTTTGTGCGCCGATTGCCCCGAGCTTGAGGTGGTCGGCTATGCCGGTGATGGGCTCGCTGGGCTGACCATGGCCGACGAACTGTCACCTGACCTGGTGCTGCTCGATATCGAAATGCCCAAGATGGACGGGATCGCGGCCGCCCGCGCGCTGCGTTCGATCAAGCCCAGCCCGGCAATCGTTCTGGTCACAGCCTTCGACAATTTTGCGGTCGAGGCGTTCGACCTGGACATTGTCGACTATCTGCTGAAACCAGTCTCGCCCGCCCGACTACAGCGTGCGGTATCCCGCGCAGTGTCGGCACGCGAGCGACCGGTCGAAGAAGCCATCGCAACGCAGGGCGACTATGCCAGCGAATTCTGGGTATCGCACCGCTCAGAGCTGATCCGTATTGCCGCGGTCGATATCGACCGGATCGAGGCAGAGCGCGACTATATGCGGCTGCACACGGGTGGGCGAAGCTATTTGCTGCACCAGACGATTTCAACGCTGGAACAGCGGCTGAACCCGGGGCATTTTCAGCGCATCCACCGCAGCCATATCGTCCGCCGCAGTCTGATAACCGGCCTGCGTCACGAAGGCGGCGGCGTATGGCACGCGTTGCTCGAAAACGATTTATCGCTCAGGATCGGGCGCAAATATCTCGCCGATGTAAAGCGGCTTGCGGGCAAATAGCCTGCTGTAATTCCCCGTTCGGGTTATTCAGCGGGCTCCATGTCGTGGGGTCTTGCAGTTTTGCCGCGGCCTGATTGACGGATTTTGAAGCTCCGCCGTCGCTCGAAGAAGCGAGCGGCTATCCAGCCGCCGATCAAAAGCATTAATCCGATTATGGCCGCTGCAGCGATCAGCCTCTCTTCCATATTGAATGCAGCCTCTCAGGATGGACAATTCATGTCCTTGCGCCCCTCCTCACATAAACTATGCGCGATGAAGAGGCAGATCAACACTAATGTAAACTGCATCTATCCATTCACCGCAACATTTTACAATTCTTGTGGAGAACCGGTTAAGCGGCGGCAACCAACATTCTGTCTTCGAAAGATAACGGGTCCCCCGGGCGCAGCAATTTACAGCTGCCCGTCGATCGCCCATTCAGCGGGACCACCCAGCGCATTCTGTGATCGGGGACATCGGCCAACCCATTCTCGTTCTCGACCAGCCAGAGATCGAAGAATTGGCTGCTGGCCAATTTTGCATTGCCATGGGCTATGCCGGACCAAAGGTCGGCATAGGGTTCGGCCTTCGACACCGCGACACCATCATCGAGGTGCAGCTCGCGCGCCACCCCTTTATCCAACCGGCCATAGTCGTACAGCCGATAGGTGATGTCGGCATATTGCTGCACCTCGACCAGCGTAACCCCGGCACCGATCGCATGCACGGTGCCTGCCGGAATGTAGAAATAGGAGCCCGCTTGCACGGGTTTCCAATCCATCAGCGCCTCGATTTCTCCCGACAGCGATGCCGAACGCAGTTCTTGCGGGTCGAGCGGACGTAGCGTGCCGATGCCGATACGTGCATCGGGCTCTGCATCGACAACATACCAGCATTCTTCCTTGCCGGAGGGCATTCCGCGCGCATTCGCCTGCGCATCGCTGGGGTGAACCTGAATCGACAGTTTTTCGGAAGTAAACAGCCATTTGACCAGCAGCGGCAAAGCGGCGTTGTCTTGCGGTTCATACCAGATTTCGCCGATCCGTTGCCCGGTCGGCGCACCGAAGGCGCCCGATATGTCGGTTCTGCCCCAAGGCTTTTCTACAAAATGACGTGTCAGTTCCATGGCGGCTCCCCTAGCAGCGAGCCGACAGACGTGCCAGCCAAGATAAGGCTTTTGCTTGGCAAAAAGTGTCGCTAGGGCGCGGACAACGATAAATCTCCCCAGGCACCATCGAACCATTGGAGCCGAAATGTCCGAATATGTGAACCGCGCCGGGTTGCAGGTTGCAACGCTGCTTGCCGATTTTGTCGAGGACCGGGCGCTGCCGGGTACAGGGGTCGCGGCCGATGCGTTATGGAGTGGGCTGGCTGGATTGCTGGAGCGCTTCGTCCCGGTGAACCGCACGCTGCTGACAAAGCGTGACAATATACAGGCGAAATTGGACGAGTGGCACAAGGCCAACCCCGGCCCGATTGCCGACATGGCGGCCTATCAGGCGTTCCTGCGCGAAATCGGCTACCTTGTCACCGAGCCCGCACCCTTTGTCATTGGCACACAGAATGTCGATGCCGAAATTGCCACCATGGCCGGGCCGCAATTGGTGGTGCCATCGCTCAACGATCGCTTCGTCCTGAACGCCGCCAACGCGCGCTGGGGCAGCCTTTACGACGCGCTTTACGGTACCGATTTGCTCGACGCGCCCCCTGCAAGGCCCGGCGGCTATGACGCGGAGCGCGGCGCGGCAGTGGTTGCCTATGCGCGGGACTTTCTCGACCGTACGATCCCCGGTTGGCAGCAAGACGACTGCCCCGCGCTGGTTGCGACCCGACCGGGCGGAAAGCTGTTTCGGCACCATGGCCTGCATATCGAACTGGCGATCGACCGCGAACATCCGGTTGGCAAGACCGATCCGGACGGTATTGCCGATGTCATTCTGGAGTCGGCACTAACGACAATCGTCGACCTCGAAGATTCGGTTGCTGCAGTCGATGCCGAAGACAAGGTCGCGGCTTACTCCAACTGGCTGGGGCTGATGCGCGGCGACCTGGAGGCTTCGTTCGACAAGGGCGGGAAAGGCATGACCCGCGCGCTGGAACCGGACCGCGAATGGGGCGAGCTGACGCTGCCCGGTCGTTCCCTGCTCTTCGTACGCAATGTTGGCCATCTGATGACCAACCCGGCGGTCCGGCTGGCCGATGGCAGCGAAGCGCCCGAAGGCATTCTAGACGCGCTGTTCACTTCGCTGTGTGCCCTGCATGACCTGAAGGGTCTGGGCCAGCACCGCAACAGCCGC
>CAZSJE010000116.1:0-7420 GCA_964606835.1 uncultured Sphingorhabdus sp. | reverse complement strand
GGGTCCGAATATGGTATCGACGGCGCAAGCACCGCAGGGATGATGGGGGTTTAGGCCGCAGCTCCCAAATACCCCAACTGTCCAGCCTTAAACACTGCCTGGCTGCGGTTGACTGCGTTGAGCTTCTCTCCTGCGCGTTGCACATGATAGCGAACGGTAGCGTGAGAGAGGTCGAGGATCATGCTGATTTCCTTATCGGTCTTGCCAATCGCTGCGAAACGAAGGCATTCGACCTCCCGTTTAGACAGGGAGCAGTCATTGGGAATCCATTGCTGCGTCTTGGCGATCATTGCGTAACTGGCCAGATAGCGGCGCGCCAGTGCGGCCAACAGTTCGCCCTTTTCGGCAAATTGTTCAGACAGGTCGCGCCAGCCATAGTCGATGGGCGAATAGCTGGCGGCAGCCACCTGACCAAAGGAAAGATGTACCGGCACCACAATAGCTGAAGGCGCGTGTACGAATTTCTTGAAATCAGCAAAGCTAAGTGCACTAAGATATTTGTTGGGAAAGGATGTACGTGCGCCATCCTCATTGCACCAGAACGGCTCGCTTTCGTATCGGCATGCGCGCGGCAATGGCGACACCAGTGCGAGTCGCCGGTCTTCCCACCAGCGTTCACCTTCCTTGCACCAGCCGAAGACATCGGCGTTGATCAAGCCACCATCGGCATCGGTCAACTGGTCGGGGGAGGCGATGTCGGCGGTGGCCGCCACCCGGAAACCCAGATCAACAGCCGCCTCGTGGAGTACGACGGAGGCTTGGCGGATTTCATCCGGTTTATGGATTGTTACACCTTCGATCAGATCATTTGACCACTGCATCTATTCCTCAAGAGGCAAATTGAAACTGCGCCTCTGTCTCTCCAATGACCATGCTAACCCGATACCAGCCACAAGGGAATACGGCTTTTGCTAAAGACCAAGTACTTGCTTTGCGATGATCGTTTTCTGCACTTCGTCAGACCCGCCAAAAATCGTCCAAGCGCGACCATTCAGCCAGGTTGGCATGGCAAGTTGCGCCTCGCGGCTACCAACAGGTTCGGGTGCTTCATTGCCGTAGAGCGGACGGCTGGTAGGCAGTTGCAGCCCATCATAACCGAACAGGTCGACGGCGATGGTATTGATCGCTTGCCGCAGGTTCGACGCCGTGAGCTTCATCAGCGAGGTCTGTGGCCCTGCCGGGCGTCCCTTGGCAAGTTCTGCGAGGATGCGCAGTTCGGTAACTTCGAATGCTTCGGTTTCCAGCCGAATACGCGCCAGCCGCTGCATCAGCGCCGGATCATGGTGCATTGCGCCGTTGATGCCAGAGGGCTGGGTAGTTGCATATCGCTCAATCCGCTCGATTTGGGCAAGAAGTGAAGGCGCTGCGCAAGATCCGCCACGTTCGTTTTCGAGCAGATATTTGGCGATCGTCCAGCCTTGCCCCTCTTCGCCGATCAGATTTTCGACGCCGGTTTCGGCATTGTCGAAAAAGGTCGCGTTGACCTCATGATCGTTGCCGATGGTAACGATGGGGGTCACGCTGACGCCCGGCTGGTCCATCGGGATCAACAAGAAGCTGATGCCTTCCTGCTTTTTGGCTTCCGCATTGGTGCGGACCAGCGCGAAAATCCAGTTGGCATGATGCGCATGTGTGGTCCAGATTTTGGATCCGTTGACGATATACTTGTCGCCTTGCCGTTCAGCGCGGGTTTTGAGTGAAGCGAGGTCTGAGCCAGCCCCCGGCTCCGAATAGCCCTGGCACCAATAATCTTCGCCTGAAAGGATACGCGGCAGGAAATGCGCCTTTTGCGCAGGCGTGCCGAATTTGCAAATGACCGGGCCCACCAGTTTCAAAGCCAACACGGGTAACGCTGGCGCACCTGCCAATGCGCATTCCTTCTCAAAAATATATTTTTGCGTCGGCGTGAATCCGGCACCGCCATCTTCTTCGGGCCAGAGCGTTGCGAGCCAGCCCTTTTCATTGAGGATCGCCTGCCATTCGCGGGTGATGTCAGGCTCAACGAAGACACTGGGAGTCGCAAAGGCACCTTCGCGCAGGCGGTTGTTCAGCTTCTCATCGAGGAATGCCCGGACCTCGTCACGGAAAGCCAGGTCTTCGGCGCTGAAGCTCATGTCCATCAGTCGATCTCCCCCATCGCCCAGCGGATACCACGGCGCAGCGTTTCATAATATACAGGATAATTCCAGCTGCAGCGTTCGGGATGGTCATAAAATGGCACTATTTCGGTAAGATCGAAATGGCCGCGGCAATGGCCAAGCGTGTTGTAGAGGATGCCGCCCGCGCCATGCGCACGCAAATAAAGGACTGGAACCGCCTCTTCATCCCAGTTGAGATCGACAAAGCCCGTCGCCTCGCCGGTAAACTTCGTCTGCATCAGCACCTGGATCGGTGCCATGGTCTTCATCATGTAAAGTTCGTCGACGACATCGAAATCGTCGAGACCTTTGGTCAGCGCATGATTGCGATCGGTAATCGTCACGCGGAAAGGTTGGCCAATTGGAGGGTGGGCTTTGAACTGGGTGCCGAGCACCTCCATCACGTCGGGCCGTTCTTCGGGGCTGTCGACCAGACCCGCATCGGTAAAGCGCAGGATTGAGTTGGTGCCATGCAGCGCAAGCCAGCGGCCGCCCTTTTCAAGGAAAGCCTTGATCGCATCCATCTCCGCCACGCTTGGCATCAGATCGCAAGTGTAGGTAACGAGAAAGCGGCAAGCAGCAATGCGATCGGTGTCGCCATAATCCATCGCCACGGTTGTGCGGATATTGTTGTGCTCCGCCAGCAGTTTCAGTACCTCAAGCCGCGCAAAATCAATGTCGTGATATTTACCTGCGGCAACAAAATGAGCGTCTATGCGTTCCATATCTCAGGCCCTGAAATTGCCGCCGCCATCGACAGTGAAATCGACCCCAGTGGTAAAGCTGGCCTCATCAGAGGCAAGGAACAGGCACGCACGTGCGACTTCATCAGCCTCGCCCACACGGCCCATCGGGTGATTGGCAGCAAAAATTGCCTCGCCCTCTTCTGCGCTGGGAAATAGCCCCAGATAGCGTTCGAACATCGGCGTACGGATCGCACCGGGATGCACGGTGTTAACGCGGATCTTGTAGCCCTGTTCAGCGCAATGGAGGGCGATTGCCTTGCTCATTGCCGTCACCGCTGCCTTGGTCGCGCAATAGGCAATGAAACCGGAGCCAACCCGCAGGGCGAGCATGGAACCAATGTTGATGATTGCCCCGCTCTCACCGCTCGCCGCCATTGCTGGCAAAGCTGCACGGCAGCCATAGAAGGTGCCGTTGAGGTTGATATTAAGCGTGCGGTCCCAGCTATCGAGCGCCACGTCCTCGACATTCCCCGGTTCTGAAATACCAGCAACGTTGAACAAATGAGTGATCTTACCGAAATGCTCGGTAGTGGTGGCGACGGCGGCGTCCCATTGGTCAAGCTTCGCGACATCGAGCGAAACGCTGGCCGCTTGCGCCCCCAAAGACGCGGCATGCGCCGCAGCCTTGTCTGACTGTATATCTCCCAGCATCACGCTGCCGCCGGCGGCAACAAACTGCCGCCCTATCTCTCCGCCAATGCCTTCTGCGCCTCCGCTGATCAGCGCGACCTTGCCCTTCATATCGACCACATCACCGCTCCAATATTGTTACGGCCGACACACCGGGTGCGCCGTAGACATGTGTGTAGGCGGTCTTGGGATTGCCTGGCACTTGCCGCGCGCCGCCCTCGCCGCGTAACTGCACCACATTCTCGTAAACCTGCCTCAGCCCCGATGCGCCAATGGGCTCACCGCAGGCCAGGCAGCCACCATCGGTGTTAACCGGCAGCTGTCCGTTCAGGCGGGTACGCCCTTCGGCAAACCATGCTTCCTGCTCGCCATCCTTGCAGAAGCCGTTTTCGGCCATGTGCATGATTTCAGCGCCCGATTCGGTATCCTGCAATTGCGCGACATCGATATCCTCGGGGCCAATTCCTGTCTTTTCAAATGCGGCCTTTGACGCCAGCACAGTCGGCGAAACCCCGCGTTCGATATCCAGCGATGGAGCGAAAACTTCGAACGACCCGGGCGGGCGCGTGCGCATCACCGATGTCTTGAGACGGATCGCAGGCTTGCCCAGTTCACGCGCCTTCTTTTCGGTGCCAAGAATTAGCGCGACGGCACCTTCTGCAGGCGAGCAGAACATATATTTGGTAAGAGGATCGTTGATCATCGGCGCATTCAGGATAGTATCGATATCTACCGGCGACCGACGCCAGGCATGGTCACACTTCGCGCCATTTTCGAACGCCTTTTCCGCAACCAGACCCAGTGTGCGCTGCGAAATGCCGTGGAGCGCCATATAGCGCTGTAGCTTCAACGCGAAGAATTGCGTGGTCAGCATCAGGCCTGCTTCGCCATACCAGTCTGGCAGGCCATATTCGGATGGTTTGGCGTTGAACGCACCGCGATCATGCTTGTCGAAACCGACTGCCATGCCCAGCTCAAACTCGCCCGAGGCGATAGCGCCATAGACCGAAGCGAGCGAAGAACCGCCCGTTGCACAGCCGTTCGAGACATTGATGATCGGAACGCCGGTCAGGCCCAGCTCATTGACCATAACATCGGCGGCACCCGCCGCACTCGATCCGCCATAGGCGATTTCGATGTCTGACCATTCGATTCCCGCATCAGCCAGCGCCTGTTTGACCGCAAACACGCCCTGATCGCGCCCGCTGCGCCCCTCTGTGCGGCCAAATGGATGGATGCCGATGCCGATGATGCAGACATCGCTCATGGTGCAACCTCCTTCGGTGCAAAGGCGAAGCAGCTGCGTTCGCTATCGAAATCCTCGATCACCAATTCCATGTTCATGCCGATCTTTAGGCCGCTGGTTGCGGTCAGCCGGGTTTCGACAATGACCTCGCCCGGCAGTTCGACATAGCCGACGCCAAAGGGGCGAAAGGGTTGCGGCCCTGCATAAGGTGCCTTGGGTTGAAAGCCCTGTATGGTCCATGACCAGAGTTTGCCATTGCGGGAAAGCGGTACTGGTTCGTAAGCCTTGGCAGCGTCGCCCAATGGTATTGGGAAGACGATCTTGCCATCGCTGTGCCGCCGTCCGCCGATCAGGCGCGGCAGGGCTTCGTCGGTCCAAAGGCCCTCGGCAATGGGTTTGAGTGCAGCCATGTTCAGGCCGCCTTTGCAATGGCGGCAATCGCCGAGCTGGGATCGCCGAACAGTTTGCACAGCAGCAATATCCGCTTCACGCCGTGCCCCAGAGCAAGCTCGTCTGTCATCCCCATGCCGCCGTGCAGCTGGACCGCCTGTTCGGCTATCCATTGGGCATTTTCAGCAATAAAAGCCTTGGTTGCTGCACGATCCTGCCCCGGCAACAACAACGCACGATAGAGCGAGGACTGGATCGCCTCCAGCTTGGCATAGGCATCGACCAGCCTATGCTGGATCACCTGGAAACGACCGATAGGCTGGCCGAACTGCTCGCGGGTTTTCACATATTCCAGCGTGTCATCGAACAGCCGTTTTGCGGTGCCGACGATTTCGGCGGCAGCGATCAGCCGGGTTTCGTCAACTGCTGTTTCTAGCCGCGCGAAATCGCCAAGCGGTTCGGCAGCGACATTGTGGAAAGTGACGACACCGGCCAGGCTGCCATCGACAACCGGATAGGAACGGATATGGACGCCTTCGGCCTTGGCATCGACAACAAACAAGCGGGTTTCACCGCCCTCATTCGCGCTGACGATCAAAAGGTTGGCCGCAGCCGCGGAGAGCACGAAAATCTTCTCGCCGTTGATCCGGCCATCTTGGGCGGTCACGGCACGCGCATCCAGCACATAACGGCCTTGCGCTTCGGCAAAGGCCAATGTCGCCAGTTTGGAACCATCGGCAATTGCCGCAGCATGCATACTACCGGCCAGCAGCTTTGCCGCCAGGAAAGCGCATTCAGTCCACGGCTCGACCGCAAGACCTTGCCCCATCGCCTGCGCGACCACCGCGCAATCAAGCAGCGAACCCTCCAGCCCGCCATCGGCTTCGGGCAGCGCAAGTGCGACCAGTCCGAGCCCGCCCAGTTCGTTCCACCGATCCCGGTCAAAGCAGCCATCCATTTTCCGCATCGCATGTCGCCGGGCGACGTCGATGGGCGCGCAGAAACGCTCGACGGTGTCGCGGAACATCAATTGGTTATCGTCGAGATCGAAATTCATGCAATTTTCCGGAAAGTGATTGGAGCGGAAATGAGCCCACGCAGCAATAAATTGGGAGAAACCTTGAGCTCAGCACCTTCAGCAATGCGGATATCGTCCAGCCGCCGCAGCAGTTCCTGGAACGCCACGGTCATTTCCTTGCGGCTGAGCATATTGCCGACGCACATATGAATGCCCTTGCCGAAAGCAAGGTGCGTGCGAGCATTCTGCCGTTCGGGGTCGAATGTATCGGGATCGGGATATTTGGCCGGATCGCGGTTGGCGGCGGCATAGCGCAGCATGATCATTTCGCCAGCCTTGAATGCGTGTCCGCCAAGCTCACAGTCCGCCTTTACCACACGCCACATGCCCGCAGTCGGTGTGTCGAGCCGCAGCACTTCCTCAATCATATTGGGGATGATCGCCGGATTAGCGCGCACCTTCGCCTGCGCCTCAGGATTTTGCGCAAGATGCACAATGCCACCAGTGAGAGTATGGGTGGTTGTTTCATTGCCCGCAACCATAAGCTGCTGCGCGACTGAGAGAATTTCGGCATCGTCCAAAGGCCGTTCGCCCGCAAGGCTGGCATTGACGATATCGGAAAGAAGGTCATTAGTCGGCTGGGCACGCCGCGCATCAATCTTTTTCTTCACGGCGTGCTGGAACTCGACCACCTCGCGCGCACATTCAAGCTCGCGTTCCTTGGAGATCATGTGCCCCAGCCGATCAGCAAAGGCATCGGACCAGCGTTTGACATTGGCCTGTTCGCTAAGATCGAAACCCAGTTGCTCGCAAATCACCTGCACTGGCAGGCTGACTGCAAATTCGTTTACAAACTCGCACTCGCCCTTATTTGCAAAGCCATCGATCAGCGCATTGACCTTGGCCCTGATCCCATCCTCCAGCGCGTTGACGCGCGGCATGGAGAAGGCAAGGTTCACCAGCTTGCGAAAGCGCGTATGCACTGGTGGGTCAGCGGTCAGCAGCGTGTTCATCTGCGGCCAGCCCTCGTCGAGAATGGCCTTTACCTCGGGATCTTCAGACATTGCGCCGGAAAGCGCCGTGGTGAAATCGTTGGAAAACTCCTCAACCCGCCCGGTCGCCTCGGCGCACATGTCATAGCTCATAACAATTTTCATGCCTGTACCGGGCACTTCGAGCACCGGCGCATTGGCGAGCGCCCATTGATAGAGCGGGAAGGGATTTTGCATCACTTCCGGATCCATGAAGTTCG
>CAZSJE010000115.1:0-7435 GCA_964606835.1 uncultured Sphingorhabdus sp. | reverse complement strand
GATGGGTCTATGGGCCGTTTTCTTGAACGCAGCTTTATTGAAGGGCCAGCGCTGCGCCAAATGGAGAGCTCAACGCTGACCCTGCCGTCTGATGGGTTAAAGTGGTAGTGAGTCAGCCTCGAATAACGACGAGATACTCGGGGCTGGAATGCTCCGGCATTTTGGTTGGGTCCTCCAGATGCCCAACACAGCCTCCGCCAGCAACCGCGTCAGCTTGGCATTCACATCCTCAGGTGCGCGAAGGCGCTGCGCCTAGGACACAACTCCAATCCACCAAACTTCGACTTCCATTTGTAAAGGTCGCAGGACTGATCCCGTAACGGCGGAAAACTTCCGCCGTTGCCATTACTGCCTCCTGCTCCTTCAACACTGCGATGATCTGCTCCTCGCTGAACCTGCTCCGCTTCATATCCATCCGACTCCTTCAAGGGCAGGACGCTACTCAAACCTGGAGGAAATCCATGGGCTCAGACTACCAAAAGGCGAGACCCGATTGTACTACCGACACTTCAGTCCATCTCGTTGATGCGGCAGGCTTTACCCCGCTGGTTGACCGACATGATGGATCTGGCAGATGAAACTGGCATGCGCCAAGACGAAATCGTCCGGCTCCAATGGTCCGTGATCAAGCTCGACCACGATCAGGTGACGCTCCATAAGACAAAGCGGAAAAGATCCGAACGATTGAATTTAGTGAGCGGGCGAAAGCGATCCTGAGGCGTCAGTCACAAACACCGCTTACAGCTCTGGTGTTCTGGCACAGCGAAGGTCGCCCACTCGAATGGGTGTCGTCCCGCTTCGGTGCCTTGGCACGCAGAATGGCACAGTCGAACATCCAATTCGTCCGCTTCAGATTTCACGATCTTCGGCACAATTTTGCCGTTCGATAACTGCAAGAGAGGAAGGGCAGCTTGCACGACCTGCAAAAGCTGCTTGGTCACAAGAGCATAAAGACAACGGAGCAGTATCTTGAGCACTTGGCACCTGCCCAACAACGGTTTGCTGTGTCAGGGGAGGCACGAAAGGTGGCACAGCACCAACGGTTTGACGATGAAAGTGAGGACGAAAATGGGTGAGAAATCGGCAGAAATGGCGGAGACGGAGGGATTCGAACCCTCGGTACCGGATTTACCAGTACGACGGTTTAGCAAACCGTTGGTTTCAGCCACTCACCCACGTCTCCGCACTTGTGGCTGGGGGCGCGTATAGCGGCGGCTTTGCGTGGCTGCAATGGCTATTCCTTTGCAGAAACAACCCTATTTTTGACTCGCCCTGCCGCGATAATGACTCAAGTCATCGCCGGTTCATTGTGCCTGTTTCAGCATGCTGCCTTATTCGCCGCCGATCTGGGAGGTTATTGCTGATGTCCGGCAAAGTGCACGCGTCGTTCCGTTCGCGGCTGATGATGGTCTTTTCTGTCCTGTTGCTGCTTGCCGTTCCGGCGGCGGCGCAAATCCAGCCGATCGATCCCAATGACGCAATCGACGCCGATCTTGGTACACCGCCCGCGTCGCAGCTGCCGCCCGCCGACACGACCAATGTCGATGGCGTTCCTACCGATGCGCCAGTGGATGCGCCTGTCGACCAGACCGCAACCGGTGCCGTCGATGCGCAAGCGGTGCCTGCCGCAGGCGATCCAGGCACCTACCAGCAAGATGATTTGCTGGGTGCCGCCGAGGGCGTGTTTGGCAAAGGCGCGGAAGGCCTTGCCAAGCTGATCGAGGATATATTGAAGAAGCAGGGCCAGCCCAATGGCTATATTGTCGGCCGCGAGGGCGGCGGGGCCTTTGTTGTCGGGCTGCGCTATGGTTCGGGCACCTTGCACCACAAAGTGGAAGGGCAGCGGCCCGTCTACTGGACCGGACCTTCGATCGGCGTCGACGCAGGGGCCAATGCGGGCAGCACCTTTGTGCTGGTCTATAATCTGTACGACACCGAGGACCTCTACCGCCGATATCCGTCGGGCGAAGGTGTCGCCTATCTGGTTGGAGGGTTTAACGCGAGCTATTTGCGGCGCGGCGACATTGTGCTGATCCCGATCCGCGTTGGTGCTGGGCTTCGCCTCGGCGCCAATGTCGGTTATATGAAATTTTCGAAGAAGCAGCGCTGGCTGCCCTTCTGACAAGTTGCCCGTGGGTCGCAATCGCGGGACTGAGAGGGGCGTCTCCGGTGGAGCGCCCCTTTTTCAGTGCGCGCGGACATCCTCCATGCGCTTGAGATAGCGCGCGAGGATATCGATCTCGAGGTTAACGGCGCGCCCCGGCGCATAGCTGCCCAAGGTCGTGACGCTTGCGGTGTGCGGGATGATATTGAGGCCAATTTCGGTGCGTCCCCCGGCATCACTGACGCTGTTGACGGTCAGCGACACGCCATCGATGGTGATCGAACCCTTGGCCGCGACATAGGGCACAAGCTCCTTGGGGATCGCAACGGACAGCCGGTGCGAGCCGCCCTCTTCGGTCCAGCCGGTCACTTCGCCGACACCATCGACATGGCCAGTGACGATATGGCCACCCAGCTCGTCGCCGACCTTTAGCGCACGTTCCAGGTTGAGTTTGGTGCCTTCATTCCATTGCCCCTGCGCGGTGCAGGCCACGGTTTCGGCAGAGGCATCGACCGCGAACCAGCCTTCTCCCTTGTCAACCACCGTCAGGCAGCAGCCCGAACAGGCAATCGATGCGCCAAGATCGACACTCGCCATGTCGTAATTGCAGGCGATGGTCAGGCGCAGGTCGCCGCGTTGCTCTGCTTTGGCGATGGTGCCGATGTCAGTGATTATGCCGGTGAACATGCCGCCTCGTAGACTTCCATTCTATCCTTGCCAAGCATGCGGGTATCTATCAGTTGCCACTTGCCATGGGCTGCCTCCATTGAAGTCAGGGCTATGTCGCCGAGGCTGGCCTTGCCGCCTCCGATCAGGATCGGCGCGCGATAAAGCAACAGGCGGTCGACGAGCCCCGCTTTCAGGAAAGCCGATGCGGTTCGCGCGCCACCCTCGACCATCAGACTGTTGCAATCGAGCGTGGAGATGTCTTGCGGTGCGCGGATTACCTCCCAGCCATCGGGCATATCGCCGCTGCCGAGCATTACCCGACGCGGGCTGCGCGGTTCGAGGCCGGGAAGGCGCACATCGAGCGTCGGATTGTCGGACCGCACCGTCCTCGCGCCGACCAGGATCGCATCATGCCGTGCGCGTTCGAGATGCGTGTGCGCGCGTGCTGCTTCGCCGGTGATCCAGCGGCTTTGGCCATCGGCCATGGCGATGCAACCGTCGAGCGAAGTCGCCAGTTTTAGCGTGACATAGGGACGGGCCTTTTCGGTCCGCGTCAGGAAGCCTGAAAGGCTGCGCCTAGCTTCAGCCTCCAATGCGCCATGCTCGACCGTGATCCCGGCGGCAACCAACCGGGCAAAGCCGTTCCCTGCAGTGCGCGCATCAGGATCGGCAAGCGTGGCAACCACCCTCGCCGGTCCGGCCGCTACCAAAATGTCGGCACAAGCCGGTCCCCGTTCGCTCTCATGCGCGCAGGGCTCCAGCGTCACATAGACCGTTGCGCCTTCGGCCAGTTCGCCCGCCTCAGCCAACGCCATCGCCTCGGCATGCGGGCGGCCACCGGGCTGGGTCCAGCCGCGCCCGACAACCCGGCCTTCGCGGACGATGATGCAGCCCACGGATGGGTTGTTCCCCGTCCGCCCGCGCCCGCGTTCGGCGAGCGTCAGCGCGGCGGCCATCATGCGCCGGTCGTCGCGGCCGATAGCTATTTGGACGCCCCTGCGGCAGCTGCGGCAGCACGCTGTGCTCGCGCCTCTTCGGCCTCGCGTTCGATCTTTTCGACGTCCATTCCCGCCGCACGACCCAGCGCCTTATAGGCTTCGCGCATCCGCGCTTCCTGCTCGTCCTTCACCTTTTGCCGTGCCAGATTGCCCTCGATCACTTCTTTCAGGCTGCGGTCAGCTGGCCAGCTTTCAATATAGGTGACTTCCTGCGGGCCGGGCTCGGACACCCGCAACAGGTCGAGGTTGAACAGCAGGATAATCAGCGCCGGGGGAGTACAGGCAAGCAGTGCGAGCAGCCAGCGATGCTGACGCGGCGTGCGCAGATAGGCAATCAGGTCGGAGCCTGTGCCCTTGAAGGTAACATCGCGGAAGAAACTCATTTCCCTTCAATAAGGGCATATCGACCGGATTTCCAGTGGCCCCGGCGCAACAGGCGCCGGAGCCGTGACGATCAGTTGATCTGGAAGGTAACGGGGATGGTCATCCAGTCCTCGACAGGCTCGCCATCGCGCGTTGCCGGTTTGAACCGCCAGGCTTTCATGGCCTGCCGCACGGCAGCCTTGCCGAAATCGGGATGGGTTGCGCTGACCACCAACGCCTCGCGCACCCGCCCGTCGGTGCCGACCAATACGCGGATGGTCGCGCTACCCTCAATCTCGCGAACCAGCAGCGAAGACGGATAGCTGGGCTGGAAATCATTGGCATAGCGCATATCCCGCTGCGCCTTCCGGAGGACGGGCGGCAGGGGCGATTCCACAGATATCCCGAAATCCGGGGCATCACCTTTTCCATTGCCCGCCACGGGGCCAGACGGTGCGGCTGGCGGATCGTTGGTGGTCCGGATCGGGTCAGTTGGAATCGGCGTGTCGAACGGCCGTTCGGGGGTGAAGATCGGATCAAATGGCTTTGGATCGGTTTTCGGTTCGATCTTGGTTTCAGGTGGCGGAGTTTCCGGCTTAACCGGCATACCGATGATCGGCGGCGACTTTTTGGCCGGTTTGACCACCAAAGGCGAAAGCATGACCGCCGCGATGATCGCGCCGTTCAAAGCAATTGCCGCTGCCATGCTCATCGGCTGGCGGCGGCCTTGTTCGACATAACTCATTGTGCAAGCTCCTCTCTCTCGCATGGGCACGATCATCGGCGGAGCGTTTTGCGAATCAGCGAACTCCGCCGATGACCGCAATTAGGTATGTTATACTATAACATTATATTGTCAAGCATGGAAATTGACAAGACGAGCAGCCACCCTTGACAAATTGTTCATTTTATGTTCCTGTGGTGCGATAGTTAAGGGAATCGGATTGCGCCCGAACGGCCCCTTCCTCAAAGGCCGATTCCGTGCAGAAAGTGTAGAAAGTCAGGTTGGCGGCGGCTAGCGCGAAACCGCACAGATCAGGCCGGAGGAAGTGACCACCCCAAGGATTTCGGGGTCCTGTAACGCTTTGGTTCGTTTGACAAATTCCTCGATCGTTACACCCTTCATATCGCGCCCCTTCAGCTTGCCCAGGCCGCGCAGCTTGTTGAGCTGGCCCAGCGACAGCCGGTCAACCATGCGTCCCGCCATGCAGGCAGCAACGGGCTTGGCGAGGCCTGCCTCAACCAGAGCGTTGCGGATACGAGTCTCGGGGGTCGCGCAGCCGCCAAGCGCCACGGCCATCAGCAAAACGGCAAAACTCGCCCTCAAAACCCATGCTCCTTTGCCCGCACAACGCACTCCATGATGATTGCCTTCGCCTGTTCGACATCGCCCCAGCCATTGAGCTTTGCCCATTTACCAGGCTCCAGATCCTTATAGTGGGTGAAGAAATGCTCGATCTGCTGAAGCACGATGGGCGGCATATCTTTGTAAGTCACGACATCGGCATAATAGGGAAAGGTCGCGTTGACGGGCACGCACAGCAGTTTCTCATCGCCGCCCTTGTCATCCTCCATCAGCAGCACACCGACCGGACGGCATTTGACCACGGCCCCCGCGACAATGGGCGAGCGCGCCACGACTAGCGCATCCAGCGGATCGCCATCCTCGCCCAGCGTATGCGGGACAAAGCCATAGTTGGCCGGATAGCGCATCGGCGTGTGCAGGAACCGGTCGACGAACAGTGCGCCGGATGCCTTGTCGAATTCATATTTCACCGGCTCCCCGCCGATGGGGACTTCGATCAGGACGTTCAGGCTATCCGGCGGGTTATCCCCCGCCGGAATCAGGTCGATGCGCATGCCGGGCCTTTCAGGACTGTTGACCGACCCGCCATACGCAATGCCCCCGCCTTTGCCTAGCTGGCGGTTACTGGCACCAGCCGGATTTCGACACGGCGGTTCTGTGCGCGGCCTTCCTCGGTGGTGTTCGATGCGCGCGGCTGGCTCTCACCATAGCCCCTGGTCGCAAGTCTCGCCTGCTGCACACCGCGCCCGCTGAGATATGAAGCAACGGTCGCTGCCCGCTGTTCGGACAGTGTCTGGTTGTAGGCGTCCGACCCGGTCGAATCGGTATGACCCAGCACGTCTACATAGGTCTTTTCATATTCGCTGAGCGTCGAGGCGACCTTGTCGAGCGTCGAGCGGAAGGCCGGATCGAGGTTCGAACTGTTGACGGCAAAGGTCACTTCAGAGGGCATATCGAGCACCAGCTCATCGCCTTCACGCGTTACGCCAACGCCGGTCCCGGCGGTCTGCTGACGCAGCTTCTTTTCCTGCTGGTCCATATAATAGCCAACGCCCGCACCTGCGACCGCGCCAATCCCGGCACCCAATATCTTTTCGGTCCGGTCGCGCTTGCCGCCAATCAGGTCGCCGAGCAAATAACCGCCCAATGCGCCGCCCACACCGCCGATCACGGTTTTCGAAATCGTCCGGTTGCCGGTTTCAGGATTGGTCGTGCACGCCGCCAGCGGCAGCGCGAGAATCATCAGGGTAGCACCCGTTTTCGCAATGCGGTTCATGAGCTTTCTCCTTCGTGTCTGGTTCAAAACAACCATAACAAAGCTGAACCTGATATGATCCGGCTATAAATTCGATGCAAAATCAACCACGCCCACGATAAGGCGCGACGCCTTGGTCGGGAAGCCACAGTCCGGCCGGAGGCGGTCCCGATTGCCAGAACACATCGATCGGAATGCCGCCACGCGGATACCAGTAGCCGCCAAGACGCAGCCAATTGGGCTTCATCTCGTCGAACAGCCGCCGACCGATGCCAACGGTGCAATCCTCATGGAAACCGGCATGGTTGCGGAAGCTGCCAAGAAACAGTTTGAGCGACTTTGACTCGACGATGGTTTCGGCAGGTGCATAGTCGATCACCAGATGCGCAAAATCGGGCTGGCCGGTGACCGGGCAGAGCGAAGTGAATTCGGGTGCTGCAAAGCGGACAAGGTAGAGTTCGCCCTTGCGCGGGTTCGGGACATAGTCGAGTTCGGCTTCGGCGGGCGACGCAGGTAAAGCGGCGTCTTGCCCCAGAAATTTTGGTTGAGTGTTGTCAGTCATGCGCTTTATCTAGACATTTGGTCGCTTCATGTCATTCCCCGCCTTCATTCACCATGTATTCAACCGATGAACCCTTGGCAGCCCCCATGAAAAGCGCGCGGAGCAATCGCGTTCGGTGGAGGGTTTTGCTGGCTGCTTTGACGGCTAGCTTCGCTGTGGGCGCAGCTGCCCAGGATGC
>CAZSJE010000114.1:0-7449 GCA_964606835.1 uncultured Sphingorhabdus sp. | reverse complement strand
TCGGGCAGGCGCCAGACCTTCAGGCGGTACACCTTGCCGATGTTCGAGAAGAACAGCACCGGGGTGTGCGTGCTGGTGACGAACAGTTCGACAACGGCATCCTCATCCTTGGTCGCCATGCCCGCGCGGCCCTTGCCGCCGCGATTCTGCGCTCGGAAGGTGGCGAGCGCGGTGCGCTTGATGTAGCCGCCATGGGTGACGGTGACGACCATCTCTTCACGCTCCATCAGGTCTTCGTCGTCGACGCCGTCCCAGCTTGGGGCAATCTCGCAAAGCCTTGGCGTGGCGAAGTCGCGCTCGATGGCTTCCAGTTCGTCGCGCATCACCGCATAGAGCTTCACCCGATCGCCCAATATGGCGAGATACCCTTCGATATCGGTGGCCAGCGCCTTCAACTCATCGCCAATCTCGTCGCGGCCGAGCGCGGTCAGGCGGTTGAGGCGCAGCTCCAGTATCGCGCGCGCCTGCACCTCGGAAAGCTGATAGCTGTCCCCTTCCACTTCGGTCTCGATGGCCTCGACCAGCTTGATATAGGGGAGGATTTCGCCAATCGGCCATTCGCGCGCCATCAAGGCGGCGCGCGCTGCCGCCGGGTCGGCGGAGGCGCGGATGATTTTTACCACTTCGTCCAGATTGGTGACGGCAACGACCAGCCCAAGGAGGACATGCGCGCGATCACGGGCCTTGTTTAGCTCGAACTTGGTGCGCCGCGTGATCACTTCCTCGCGGAACTGGATGAAGCTCTCGATGATGTCGCGCAGGTTCAATACTTCGGGCCGCCCGCCGCGAATGGCGAGCATATTGGCCGGGAAGTTCGACTGCGCAGGCGAGTGCCGCCAGATCTGGTTCAGTACGACGTCGGGGGTCGCGTCCTTTTTCAGGTCGATAACAATGCGCACACCCAGCCGGTTCGATTCGTCGCGAATATCGGCAACGCCCTCGATCCGCTTGTCCTTGCTCGCCTCGGCGATTTTCTCGACCAGATTATTCTTGCCCTGTTGATAGGGGATGCTGGTCAGCACGATCGAGCGGCGGTCGCCGCGCCCTTCTTCAATTTCATGCCGCGCGCGCATTACAATCGATCCGCGCCCTTCGCGGTAAGCTGCTTTCGCGCCCGATTGGCCCAGGATCAGGGGCGCTGTGGGAAAATCTGGGGCAGGGATGATCTCGATCAACTCGTCGACCGTAATTCCCGGGTTCTCGATAAAGGCGATACAGGCGCGGATGACCTCGCCCAAATTGTGCGGCGGGATGTTGGTCGCCATGCCGACGGCAATCCCGCCGGCACCATTGACCAGCAAATTGGGGAAGCGGGCAGGGAGGACCTGTGGCTCCTGCCGCGAACCATCGTAATTGTCCTGGAAATCGACGGTATCCTTGTCGAGATCGTCGAGAAGCGCATTGGCGACCTTTGCCAGCCGTGCCTCGGTATAGCGCATCGACGCCGGCGGATCGGGATCCATCGACCCGAAATTTCCCTGTCCGTCGACCAAAGGCACGCGCAGCGACCAATCCTGCGCCATACGCACCAGCGAGTCATAAATAGCGCTGTCACCATGCGGATGGTAATTGCCCATCACATCGCCAACGATCTTGGCCGATTTGCGATAGGGGCGCCCTGCAACGAAGCCACCTTCTTGCGACGCGAACAGGATGCGGCGATGCACCGGTTTCAACCCGTCGCGCACATCGGGCAGCGCACGCGCGACGATAACCGACATGGCATAGTCGAGATAGCTCGACTTCATTTCGTCGACGATATCGACCGGCGAAATATCCTTGGGTGCCTCAGGGGGTAATACTTCGCTCACGTCCGCAAAAATCCTATGTTTTTCATTCGAGCGAAGACCCTAGCGGAGGGGGCTGGCAATAGCCACCTGCACGCCTGCAAAAGGCGGATTTTTCTACAGCTTTTCCACAGATTCGACGATCATCCGCGACAAGCCATTTTACATTGCTGTTCAACCGCAATTCAGCCGCGAAACACTAGCCGATTGCCTATCGTGGCGGAGCGCCGTAAAGCTGAAGGGACATAATCATAGTCCCGGGAGACCTGTGGTCCGCCCTGTTTCGTGTGGAGAGTTTGGAAAATGAAATCGGTTTCGAAATTTGCATTGGCCCTGGCGCTTTCGACGTTCTCGCTGACTGCCTCTGCAGGCGCTTTTGCAGCGGAGGAAAAGCCCAAGAAGGAAAAGAAGGGCAAGAAGGAAGAGGCGCCAGCTGCGGTGAAGCTGTCGCTGTCCAAGGAATTCAGCGCAGTCTATAACCCTGTGGTCAACGCTTATGTCAAAAGCAAGGATGCTGCCACGGCAGCAGGCTCGTGGGAAGCGATCAAGACCGCCATCAAGAATGAGGATGATCGCTATCAGGCAGGCGTCTTCGGCATGCAGATCGGCCGCGAAGCCAAGAACAGCGCAATGCAGTCCGAATCGATCGAATTTGTGTTGGCGTCGACCAGTACACCTGCCGATCAGCGAACGCTCTACACGTTTCAAAAGGCTGCAACCGCCTATGACGGCAAGGATTGGCCCAACGCTGAAATCTGGCTGCAAAAGGCCTATCAGGCTGGTTATAAATCGACCACGATTCCCGGAGGGGTGGAGATGTTGATGGCCGATGCCCTCAACATGCAGAAAAAATATCCGGCGTCGCTCGAATGGATGCAGAAGTCCCTCGACGCCAGCAAGGCCCCCGGCGCGCTTCCCTTACCCGACAATTTCTACGCTCGTGCAGCCAATGTCGCGCTGAAAACCGGCGACGCGGCCACCATCAGCCGGTGGATGACCGAACTGGTACGGGCAAAGCCGACGCCCGACTACTGGCACGATGCGCTGATGCAGACTTATAGATATGCCGATCTCGACACGCAGGAGGTGCTCGACCTGATGCGGCTGCTGCGTTCGGTTGGCGGGATGAAATATGAGCAGAATTATTCGGCCTATGCGACCGATGCGCTGATCGCCTTTTTCCCGACCGAAATGAAGACCGTGCTTGACGAAGGCTTTGCAAAGGGCACGATTTCCAAGAATAATTCGACCTTTGGCGGGCGTTACAAGGAAGTTGAGGAAAAGCTGCGGATTGAGCCTTTCTCGGTGAAGGTGCTTGATGCGGATATCGCCGCCGCCAAGACCGGCGCGGCAGCGGCTTTTTCAGGCGATATTGCACTGTCCGTGGGCGAATATGCCCGCGCCAAGGGCGCCTATGAAAAGGCGCTTGCGACCGGTTCGATCACCGACAAGGAAGGCAAGAATCTAAGCGAGCGCACTGCAATGCGGCTTGGCATTGCCAAGCTGAAGCTGGGCGACATGGCGGGTGCGAAAGCTGAATTTGCCAAAGTGACCGGCGGCGGGCGCAAGGCAGTGGCCGATTATTGGACGCTTTATGCCGAACAATTGGAAAAAGGCACCATGACCGCAGCAGCACCAGCGGCCAGCTGATTGATCGAACGAACCCGGCCTAGCCGATCGGCACGCCGGGTTCGTCCTTTGCGGTGCGGATCGTCAGCGAGGTCTTCACGCTCGATACATTGGGCGCCGACGTTAGCCGCGACGTGAGAAATTCCTGAAACGATTGAAGGTCATGCGCGACGATCTTCAGAATGAAGTCGATTTCGCCGTTCAGCATATGGCATTCGCGCACTTCGGGCAGAGCGCGCATATGCGTTTCGAACGCGCGCAAATCTTCTTCGGCCTGGCTTTTCAACGAAACCATCGCGAACACCATGATCGAATAGCCTAGCGAGGCAGGATCGACTTCCGCATGATAGCCGCGAATCGCGCCCGATTGCTCCAAAGTGCGCATGCGGCGCAGGCACGGCGGGGCGGTCAGGCCGACCTTGGTCGCCAGTTCGACATTCGTGATCCGGCCATTTTCCTGCAATTCGGCAAGCAGTTTCAGGTCGATCGCGTCAAAAGGTGTCGCTGCCATGGCGTGTGAAATTTCCCTGTCCCAATCTGTTGCATCGCTATAATATTATTATAGCAATATGCAATTGTCCCATAGTGTGACGCGCTCATTTAGCCGCTTTTTTGCTCGCCTTCACAGCGCTATCGCTGGTGCCTACAACGGGACGGGAATTAGGGACCAAGCGTGCGCATCGACGACCGACTTGATACTGCGCTGCGCAACAGCGAGCGTGCCGGCGCTATGGGCGGCAGCGGCCAATGGCGGCAGCTAATCGACATATTGGCGCAGAATCCCTTGCGTTTTGAACCTGGCCAGGTTGCCATGGGGCTGGTCCGCGCCCGCCAGATGCGCGATGCCATTCCGGTCGAGGAGCGGGTCGCTGCCGTCGAATCGCTGCATGGCAGGTTGCTCTCTGCGCCTTTGGTACAGCTGCTTGCAGGCGACGAGGCGCCGGTCGTGGCAGCTGCGGTTGCGGGCGCGAGGCTGGACGACGGGGCATGGGCCGATCTGGTGCCGCAATTGCCGGTTCGCGCACGCGGTTTCTTAAGGCTGCGGGGCGATTTGGGGCCGTTGACCTTGCGCGCTTTGGCGCTGCATGCCGGGGGCGATTTTGTTTTGCCGGCGCGCGAACCGGGCGTTGCCGAAGCGCGTCCCGATTGGGACAAGAAAGCCGTTCCGATCGGCGAAGTCGTCGAGCGACTGGAGCGCTGGCGGCGGGACCATGCCGAAACGCGCGAACGCGCCGATGCCCCGCAACTGCCCTTCGAACCCGAACTGGCCGCGGTGCGCGAGCCCGCGACCGAGATACGTTTCGAAACCGACGATGTCGGCACAGTGATCTGGGTGGAAGGCGCGCCGCGCGGCGCGATCGTTGGCATCGACATTGCCCGTCCAGCCTTTGACGGCGGCCCCGGGCCCGATGCGTATGGAGCGGCTGCCTTCCGCCAGCGAATGCCGATGGAAAATGCCAGGATGCGGCTGCGCGGCGCATCGGTGGTCGAAGGCGACTGGCGGATGACTGCATCGCCCTTTTTTGACGCTGAAAGCGGTCGTTTCCGTGGCTTTCGCGGCATCATGCGGCGGCCGACCGTCACTGAAACCGCAGACATCGCGCCCGATCCGCAGCGGCAGGCTGAACAGATGCAGCAGATTTTGCATGAACTGCGCACACCATTGGGCGCGATTGTCGGTTTTGCAGAGATTATCGAACAGCAGATGTTCGGCCCCGTCGACACGGCCTATCGCGGGCTGGCGCATGACATACTGACCGACGCCAACCAGCTGCTGTCGGGCTTTGACGACCTGTCGATTATTGCCCAGTTGGACCGCGGCGATTTCAAGGCGGAAAGCGGTATCACCGAGTGCAGCTGGCTGACCGAGAGGCTCGCGACCCGATTGCAGACCGTCAGCGACAGCCTGAATGTCGATGTCAACCTGACTATTGCCGACCCCGTGCGGCCCTTTGCGGTCGACCAGGATTTGGCCGAACGGCTGTTTTCCCGGCTGCTGGCCTCGGTGGTCATGGGCTGTGAGTCGGGTGATACGCTCAGCGGGCGGTTCAGCACCGAAATCGGCCCGGTCACGCAAAACCGCTTCATCCTGACGCTGCCGACCAAACTTGCAGGGAAAAGTGAGGAAGAACTGCTCGGCTCGGGCCCCGCTGCCAACCCGGTGGTGGGCGGCCCGCCCTTGCTGGGACTTGGCTTCTCGCTTCGCCTTGTCCGCAACCTTGCGCGCAATGTGGGCGGCAGTTTACAATTTCAAAACGAAAGCTTGTTAGTTACCATTCCCGCGGTGCAAGACGGCAACCACCGATACCGGGACAAATGGGGCGAATGAATGGGCAGCAGGGCAGGCACAGCAATTGACCTGAAGCCTGCCCATCCGGAGCCGGTGCGCTTTGTCGATTTCGCCTTCGATACTCCCCGCTTCATCGTTACCGTCGATACCGAAGAGGAATTCGACTGGGCCGCGCCCTTTACGCGTGACCGTCATGGCTTGACGCATATTGCTGCGATCGATCGGTTTCAGCAGCTTTGCGACGCCCATGGCGTGCGGCCCGCCTATCTGGTCGATTATCCGGTGGCGAGCGACGATGGTGCATTGGCGCTGCTCGGCGGCTATGCAAAGGCGGGCAGGGCGGATATTGGCGTGCAGCTCCACCCCTGGGTCAACCCGCCGTTCGAGGAAGAGCCCAGCGTCCACAACAGTTATGCCTGCAACCTGCCGCCTGAGCTTGAGCGCGCCAAGCTGGCAGCGCTTTACAAATTAATCGTGTCGGGTTTTGGCATAAGCCCGCAAATTTACCGCGCTGGCCGCTATGGTGCAGGCTTTGAGACGCGCAGGATTCTTATGGATCTGGGCATTTCGCTGGACAGCTCGGTGCGTGCGCTGTTCGACTATTCGGCGCAGGGTGGCCCCAATTACTCGGAATGCCCGCTCGATCCTTACTGGATCAAAGAGGACAAGCTGCTGGAACTGCCGTTGACCTCCGTATTTGGCGGAATGCTGCGCGTCGGTGGCAAAGGCCTGTTCAGCCGTGCTTTTGCGGCGGCGAGTTCACGCGGGTTGCTGGCGCGTACCGGAATGCTTGAACGGATTGCACTCACGCCTGAAGGCATTCCTATCGACAAGGCAGTCAAGGCAGTCGATATTGCGCTTGCGCAGCGGATCCCGATTCTGAATTTCTCCTTCCACTCGCCATCGCTTGCGGTGGGACATACACCCTATGTGCGCAGCGAAGCCGATCTAGAAAGCTTTTACGATTGGTGGACGAAAATGTTCGCGCATTTGGCGGCGCGTGGAGTAAAGCCGACGCATGTAGAGGAAATACGTGTTGCAACCGGGTTGACGGCGTAGTTACCGCTTGCCTTTGCGCCAAAGGTTCCGCTATCGGCGCGTTTCCCAAGAGGGCCTGTAGCTCAGTTGGTTAGAGCTGGCCGCTCATAACGGCTAGGTCGGGGGTTCGAGTCCCTCCGGGCCCACCAAATTGCTCCGTGTCGGGGAGTAGCGCAGCCTGGTAGCGCATCTGCTTTGGGAGCAGAGGGTCGCAGGTTCGAATCCTGTCTCCCCGACCATTTTCTTTTCAAAGCCATCGCCATCCCGAAATTGTTTGTGTGCCGCACCCATTGGGCTACCGAAAAACAAGCAAGGCCGCGCATGATCCTGAAACAAGTTCAGGATGACGAATGGGAGATTAGCTACTCATTCGGCGAAGGTTCCAGCGCATCGATTTCGGCCTTGGCATCGGCCTCTACCAGCTTCGCGGCCTCATCGGCCGCTTCTTCGATGGTCTTTTTGGTCTCCTTGACCTCGTCCTTTTCGATCATGTCCATCGCCTTTTCGGCGTCTTTGACCGTCGGCTCCTCAACGCAGCCGACAAGTAAGGCGATCGCCAAGAGGGCAGGGGCAGCGCGTGTCATGGCTTGGCGGGCATCGTCAGGTCGGCTTCGTAATTACCGGCCTCCTCCAGAACGATGGTCCATGCGACGACATTCTGGCGGAGCTGTTCGGGATCGATCTTGTCGAGCGTGTCGTCGGGCG
>CAZSJE010000113.1:0-7492 GCA_964606835.1 uncultured Sphingorhabdus sp. | reverse complement strand
CTGCGGGTGATCAAGGTCGGCGGCATATATTGCCGGTAATCGAGCACCATCACCTTTTCGGGCGCATTGCGCACGCTGACCGGATTGTTGACCACCAAAGTCTCGCTCTCGATCCGTTCGAGCAAATGCGTTGCGGTGATATAGCCGACATGAAAGGGCGGGTCCTGCCGCATCATCACAACATCGACGTCGCTGCCAAGGTCGATGCGTTTCGCCTCGCCAAAGCGGTAATGCGCGTCTGCCACCCGCTGCACATCATGCACCGGATGCGCGATTGCGGTCAGCCTGTCGTTGGCATCGAGGCTGAGTGTCCCGACATCATAGTGCCAGATCTCATAGTCACGCGCCTGCGCCGAGAGCATCAGTGCAAAGCTCGAATCCCCATTGATATTGACCCCGTCCATCGGGTCCATCTGGAACGCAACGCGCATGCCCATCCTTTTATCCTATCCGTGCCAGACGTTGACCAGATGGTGCGGCAACCGCCACGGCGCAACCAAAATCACGTCGATCCGTACATTTTCTGCGCCCTCGGCATAGCGCGGATAGAGGATGTCGGCGGCCGCAGCGACACGCTTTAAGCGGGGGCCATCTATCGCCAGCGCTATGTCGCTGTCCTTTGTGCGTGTTTTCACCTCGATAAAGGCCAGCGTCTTCCCGCGACGGGCGATCAGGTCCACCTCGCCGCGCGGCGTGCGCACCCGTTCACCGACGATCCGCCAGCCGCGCAGCCGCAACCACCAGGCAGCGATATTCTCGCCGCGCCGCCCGCGCTTTTCGGCGTCCTGCCGCTTCATGCCGTGGACTTGATCGCCATTGCGCGCGCGTAGACGTTCGAACGGTCGAGCCCGAAGCGTTTGGCTATTTGCCCTGCCGCCTTGGCCGTGGGCAGGCTTTCGAGGGCTTCGCGGAGCGCAGCATCGACATCGCCGGTTTCCGCTGCGGCCTCCGCAGGCGGGCCGACAAGCACGACGATCTCACCTTTGGGCTCCTCATCCGCATAACGCGCAGCCAGCGCGGCCAGGCTACCCGTCACCACTTCCTCGAACTTCTTGGTCAGCTCGCGCGCGACCGCTGCTTCCCTGTCACCCAGTTGCTCCGCCATCGCGGCGAGCGAAGCGCCCAGTCGTGGCCCGCCTTCGTAGAATATGAGCGTAGCTTTTACATTTGCCAATTCGGCCAACGCATCGCCCCGCGCCTTGGCTTTGGAAGGCAAAAACCCTGCGAACAAAAACCGGTCGGTTGGCAGTCCCGAAATCGATAGCGCGGCAATCGCAGCACTCGGCCCAGGGGCCGTATTAACCGCCACCCCACCCTCGCGTGCAGCACGCACCAGCTTATATCCAGGGTCGGAAATCAGCGGGGTCCCGGCATCTGAAACCAGCACCACCACGCCCTCACGCGCCGCCGCCAGCAGGGCATCGCGATCCGCCTCGCTGCTATGATCATGATAGGGCCGCATCCGCTTTTTCAGGCCCAGATGGTGCAGCAGCTTGCCCGTGACCCGGCTGTCCTCCACTGCCACCAAATCGGCCGCACCCAGCAGGGCCTTGGCCCGGTCGGTCAAATCACCGAGGTTGCCGATGGGGGTGGCAACGATGTAAAGCCCCGAATCGAATGCACTTACCGATTTCGGGGTTTCAGGCGAATGCGGGTCAACTGCACGCCTGTCTGATGGGATGGACACCATGACCATGGCTTTTGCAGCAAGCGCGGCGTTGCCGCAACACCGTTCCGGACCTGCGCGTGTCCGGCAAATCCTGGCGGTGTGTGCGCTATTGTTTCTCGCCGCCTGCCAGTCGGTGATCCCCAAGGGTGGGCAGGCACCTGCCGGCCCGGCACCCATTGCCGTCGATCCCGCCAATATCGTCGCAGGCGATAACGACCGGCACCGCGTTGCGCTGCTGCTTCCGCTGACTGGCCCCGATGCAGAGGTTGGGCAGGGAATTGCCAATGCGACCACACTGGCGCTGCTTGATACGCGCAACAGTAATATCCGTATGACCAGCTATGACACTGCGCTCGGCGTGGAGGCAGCGGTGCGGCGCGCGGTGGCCGACGGCAACCGGCTGATCCTGGGGCCCTTGCGCAGCGACGATGTCGTCGCCGTCGCCAACGTCGCGACCCCGGCCAGGGTGCCGGTTATCAGCTTCTCCAACGATGTTGGCGCTGCCGGACGCAATGTATTCCTGATGGGACATTTGCCCAGCCAGTCGATCGACCGCGTGGTCAAATATGCTAAAGCAAAGGGTCAGACGCGCTTTGGCGGCATCGTTTCAAAGGATGTCTATGGCCAGCGCGCGCTATCCAACATCACCAACTCGGTTCGGGCAGCGGGCGGCACTTTGGTGTCCATCCAGGAAATCGATGGCTCTGCGGCTTCCATCGAGGCAGCGACCAAGCGGCTTGCCTCTGCAGGTGCGATGGACGCGGTGCTGATCGCCGACAGTGGGCGCGCGGCAGTCGCGACCGTCCCGGCGCTACGCAAAAATGGCGTAAAAACGGCAAAGATCCTTGGCACCGACCGCTGGGATGTCGACAGCGCGCTGACCAGCAACGCCCCGATGCGCGGTGCATGGTTCGCCGCCGTGCCCGACGCAACCTATCGCCAATATGCCACCAAATACACCACGCGCTTTGGCAAGGCACCGATGCGGGTGTCGAGCCTTGGCTATGATTCGGTCCTGCTGATCGCGCGCGTCGCGCAGAACTGGAAAGTCGGCACGGCATTCCCGGTGGCGCGACTGACCGACCCGGAGGGCTTTATCGGCATCGATGGCGCCTTCCGCTTCTTTGCCAACGGCCAGTCCGAACGGATGCTGGAGGTGATCGAGGTGCAAGCGGGCAAGTTCGCAACGATCGAGCCCGCGCCGACCTCCTTCGTCGGCAAATAGTGCCGCTCGATCAGGCCCGCGCCATGATGGAAGAGGCGCTGGCGCTTGCTCGCCAAGCCGCTGAGGCGGGTGAAGTCCCTGTCGGAGCGCTGGTAGTGAAAGACGGTGTAGTCATCGGACGCGGTGCAAACCGACCGATCGGTACGCACGACCCCACCGCCCATGCCGAAATCGTCGCGATGCGCGAAGCCGCCGCAACGCTCGGCACCGACCGGCTGACCGGCTGCGACCTGTGGGTGACGCTGGAGCCTTGTGCGATGTGCGCCGGAGCCATAGCCCATGCGCGGATCGCAAGGCTTTATTATGGCGCGAGCGACCCGAAAGGTGGCGCGGTGGAACATGGGCCGAGGCTGTTCGAACAGCCAACAGTGCACCATAGGCCAGACGTTTATGGCGGGATCGGTGGAGACGAGTCGGCAGAACTGCTGCGCCGGTTTTTCGCGTCGAAACGCTAGCGACGCTATTCTTCCAGCATATCCGCGATTGCCTTTACGCTGTTGAGATTTCGCGCTGTCATCCGTTTTGGGAAGTAAGGCCCCATCTTCTCGGCTAACCGGGAACGCCCGATGCCTTCCGGTGCGAACAGGTAAAAGACACCATCGATCAAGGCAAAATCTTCGCTCTCAACCGCCAGTTCACGCAGTTTGGTGGCATTATATTTGTCCGCTGGCTCGTCGAGAAAAAACAGGTGTAGCTGCTTGCCTTCGGTCACACGCGCGGCGAAGGGATTGTGGCCCATCGCCATTTGGATCTCCTCCGCGGTCCGCAGCAAGATCGACGGTTTGAAACCAAAGCGACGCTCGACCGCCGACGTGAGCATGGCGTCCAGCGCCACGGCATCCTGATCCGAACCGAATACAAGATTGCCACTCGCGATGTAAGTGCGCGGATTGTCGAGACCCAGTTCAGCTGCGAGAGCCCGCAAATCCGCCATCGGCAGCTTGTTGTTGCCGCCGACGTTGATGCCGCGAAACAGTGCTGCCCAGCGCGTCAACGCGGGCCCTCAATGCACAAACCGCGCAACCACATCCCGATAAGACCGCGACACCTTCACCTGCGCGCCTGATTCCAGAACAAGGAAGCATTCGCCATTGGTGTGCGGCTTCACCTGCCGGACCTGGTCGAGATTGACGATGGTCGAGCGGTGCACGCGCTGGAAAGTGCGCGGGTCGAGGCGCTTTTCCAGGTCCTTCATCGTTTCGCGCAGGATCAGCGAATTGTCGGCAGTATAAATGCACATATAGTCGCCCGCCGCATCGATCCGCTCGATGCTTTCGACATCGACGCGGAAGATCTGGCCGCGATCCTTGACGTTAATCAATTTCTCAAAACGGCTAGTGGCCATTTCCTCGTCGCCGCTGGACATGGATCCGGCGGCATCGGGCGCGACTTCGTTGATTACATTACGCAGTCGCTCGACCTCTTCCGCCGTACGCTTGTCGGCCAGCCGCCCGCGCACCCGGTCCATCGTGTCGGCGAGCCGGTCGGGTTCGACGGGCTTCATCAGATAATCGACCGCCTGCGCCTCGAAAGCCTTGATCGCATGCTCGCTGTAGGCCGTGACGAAAACGAACAGCGGCGGATCGATATCCATCACCCCCTGCACCACCGAAAACCCATCGAAGCCAGGCATCTGGATATCAAGAAACACCAGATCGGGTTTCAGCGTCTTGATCTTGCGGATCGCCTCGCGCCCGTTCGAGCAGGTAGCGACGATTTCGACATCTTCAAAAGGTGCCAACCGCATTTCAAGGCCTTGCGTGGCCAGTTTTTCGTCGTCGACCAATATGGTGCGGATGCTCATGCGTTCACTACTCCTTGTGAGGGAACGGCGCTCCGGTTATCCGGTGCGCCGATCGCCTGCGTTTCGCCCCCGCTTCGTTTTGTCTGGTACGGAAATTCAATCACCACCTCAAATCCGCCGCCGCTGCGCGCATAATGGTCGAAGCGCTGATCCTCACCATAAGCCTGGAAAAGCCGCTCGCGCGTGTTTGCCATGCCTACCCCTGTCGATAATTTGGGGTCTGGAGTGGTTGCTTGCAACCCCGGACCGCTATCGGAGACGATAATCCGCACCCTTTCACCCGCGCGCTGGGCGATAATGGCAATGTCGGCACCTTCCTCCTGAGGGGTCACGGCATATTTAATGGCGTTTTCGACCAAAGGTTGCAGCAGCAGCGACGGAACCAGCGCGTCATCGACATCCTGGTCGACGGTGAACTGCATGCGCAGCCTCTCCTCGAACCGCATTTTCTCTATATCGAGATAGAGTTTCAGTGTCTCCACTTCCTGCGCCAGCGTGACCTTTGCCTCGGCTTCGTTGATCAAAGTGAAGCGCAGGAAAGACGAAAGCCGCGATAGCATCGCATTGGCCTGATCGGTCTGTTTCAGCATCACCAAGGTCGAAATGCTGTTGAGCGTGTTGAACAGGAAATGCGGGTTCAGCTGGTAGCGCAGCATCGTCAGCTGCGCGCTGGTTGCGGCTGCCTCCAGCCGGATCAGCTGGTCGGACTGTTCCTCTGCGCGGACGAAATAGTTGATTGCGAAATAAAGCGCGGACCAGCCGCCGAGCAGCAAACCATCACGAAACAGTGCTGCGACCATCAACTGCGCAAAGGGCGATTCGTCCGCGCCTTCGCGGATCGTCTGCAGCACCCAGGTGTCGACATAGGCGTAGAGCAAGGTCGCACTGACCACCACAGCCATGGTCGTGCTCCATGTCACCAGCGGGCGCTGGTTGATCACATAGCGAAAGATCACTGACATCAAGAGCGTGATCGAAAAACCGGTGAGCGTCGAGATCAGCACTTCGAGCAGGCGGCTCAATGGCTGATTATTGGCGATGACCGTCACCGAATAGAGCGCTGTTACCCCAGCCCAGCCCGCAGCGTGCAGGTTCCAGAACGCGCGGCTCTTGTTCGCAAAAAACGGTTGTTCGCCAAGGTCGAGAACGGCCATCGGCCATGTCTAGCCGCATTTGCGCGCCGCATGAAGCCCTTGTTTCGCGAGCGAGCGCGCTATAGCATGGCCGCGAGAGGAACCCGACTATGTCCGATGCACAGGAACCCCGCGCGCAATTCACCGCCATGACCAACGGCACGCAGGCCGATTGGGCGATCATCAGCGGCCAATATATGGGCTTTGCCGGCAAGGTCGCCGACCGCGTGCTCGATCACCTGCGCCTGCTCGACGGCGATTTTGGCGGCTTTCCGGTCGACCGGTTGACGCATTGTTTGCAAACCGCCACCCGCGCGCACCGCGATGGCCGCGACGAGCAATATGTCGTCATGGCGCTGCTCCACGACATTGGCGACACGCTGGGGACGTTCAACCATCCCGATGTGGCAGCGGCGATCATCAAGCCGTTCGTCAGCGAACAGAACCGCTGGATTTGCGAACAGCACGGCATTTTCCAGGGCTATTATTATTTCCACCATCTTGGGCTAGACCGGGAGATGCGCGAACATTTCCGCGGCCATGAGCATTTCGAGGCCTGCGCGGAATTTTGCGAGAAATACGACCAGGCCGCGTTCGACCCCGGCTATGACACCGCGCCGTTGAGCTTCTTCGAACCGATGGTCCACCGCGTGATGGCAGCACCGATCAACAGTATGTATGTGCGGCGGGAGGAGCTGCAGGCGGCGGAATAGCGCGGAAGGTCACACTAAAGTCTCACCTAAAACGCTTTTTGCCGCGCTCGTTTCGCTGGCTTGGATCGAGATAGAGGCACATGTCCTTAAACTCCTGATCGGTCAGCTTTTCTTCATTGCGGTTCATTTTTTCATTCGCCGCTTGGCCGCGCTTAAGCGTTGCCGCCCATTCCTCCGCCTCGATCCGCTCTGCCGACTTCTGCGGCCTTTGTTCTGACAGGAAATCGGGCAACGTCCCATCCATGATGTCGGCAATTTCCAGCTCGCCTGCCAGCGTATCGGGATCGAGCAATTCATCCACCGGAGCCGGCAGTTGCGGTTCCATCGCCAGCAGTGACCCGTCGAGTGTTGCCGGAGCTTCGGGCGGCGCCGCCCGTTGCGCATCCCGCCCATAGCGTTCGGGTTTCAGGTTGCGGAGCAGGAATTGCAGCAGCCGGTCATTATAGACCCGCTTGGTGCAGATAACATTGCCATATTCGTCGAACACATTGTGCTCCACGCCTTCGATCGCCCGTTCAAAGGCAATATCCTCCAGCGCCGATCCGGAATGCTCGCGCGCTGCATCCCATGCGCGCGCAAAGGCGGCTCCATGCGGGGAGCGGCGCAGCCGGTTTGCGCTTTCGCGGGACATGCCGACCGCCTTGGCGGCAACGGTGACAATGCCGGTATCGGCCAGCACCTCGATAAAGCGCCGCTGCTTCTCATCGGTCCAGCCGTCATAACGGGGACGACGGCGGACGGGTACCCAGCGATAGTCGGCAGGATCATAGTCCTCGGGAATGGCCGGGTTGGATGGAGAGGCAGCGTCGCTGTCCGCAAGGGCGGGGACCGAAGCGGAATTGTCTGCCGCTGCCGCGTCAGGGCTTTGGCCGTCATGGGCGTTTTCGCACAGGGCTGATTTGGGAGAGTGATTCTGTTTCATGATTCGCCAAATAACCTATTTGGTTC
>CAZSJE010000112.1:3609-7519 GCA_964606835.1 uncultured Sphingorhabdus sp. | reverse complement strand
GACGGCTGGCAACTGCGCAAAAGCTGGCATTGGCCCGAGGCGCATAATGAGGTCGTCCGCCGCATCCTGAAAATGGCGCATCGCGGGACGCGTGTGGTCTATGTTGTGGGCAATCATGACGAGGCGCTGCGCGACTATATCGGCTTTGGCTTTGGCGGCGTCGAAATCGTCAATGAGGCTGTGCATGACTGCAAGGACGGACGACGGCTGTTCATCACCCACGGCGACGCATTCGATACTGTCGTGCTCTACGCGCGCTGGCTCGCGGTGCTCGGTGACCAGGCCTATTCGCTCTTGCTGCGCCTGAACGTCTTGCTGGCGGCCGTGCGCAAGCGGTTCGACCTGCCTTACTGGTCGCTGTCCGCCTATCTCAAGCGGCGAGTAAAAAATGCCGTCGAATTTGTCGGTCGTTTCGAGGAAGCCGTGGCGCGCGCAGCGACCGAGCGCGGGCTGGACGGCGTGGTGTGCGGCCATATCCACACAGCCGAAATCCGCCAGATCGGCGATATCACTTACTATAATGATGGCGACTGGGTCGAAAGCTGCACGGCATTGGTTGAAGATCGCGAAGGCGCGATGCGGATTGTCGACTGGGCCAAGGTAAAGCGTGAAGAAGCCGCGCGGAAGGTGGCAGCATGAGGATCGCGATCGCCACCGATGCCTGGACGCCGCAAGTCAACGGCGTGGTGCGCACGCTGACGACTACCGTCCAGCATCTGATCGCACGCGGTCACGATGTCGAGCTGATTACGCCGCAGCAATTTTTCACGGTGCCTATGCCCGGTTATCGCGAGATCCGGCTGGCGGTTGCGCCGCGCTTCGGCGCGCGGCGTGCACTTGCCGAATTTGGGCCCGACATCGTTCATATCGCGACCGAAGGCCCGATCGGCTGGAGCGCTCGTGCCTGGTGCCTGAAACATGGCCGTACTTTTACCACTGCCTTCCACACGCGCTTTCCCGATTATGCCTCGGTGCGCACCGGGATATCTGCCGAACGCTTCTGGCCGATCATGCGGCGCTTCCATGGGCCTTCAAGCGGGGTGATGGCCGCAACGCCGGGGTTGATTGCCGAACTGGAAGCGCGAGGCATCGGCCCGGCGCGGCTCTGGTCGCGCGGTGTCGATCTTGAGCTATTCCACCCTGGCCAGACGCCGCATCCAGCACTCGCTACGCTGCCAAAGCCTGTGTTCCTATCGGTTGGGCGCGTGGCGAAGGAGAAGAATCTCGATGCGTTTCTCGACAGCCATGTCAGGGGAAGCAAAGTCGTGGTCGGTGACGGGCCGATGCTGGAGGAGTTGCGCCAGCGCTACCCGGATGTGCACTTCACCGGCGCGCTCCATGGCCAAGAACTTGCTTCCGCTTATTCAGCAGCGGACGTTTTTGTTTTCCCCAGTCGGACCGACACATTCGGGCTGGTGATGATCGAGGCGCTTGCGACCGGGACGCCAGTGGCTGGCTATCCCGTTGCCGGGCCAATCGACATCGTTGGGCCAAAGGGTAGGGGGGCGGATGGCGCACTCACCGAACCCGTCGGAGCACTTGAAAACGACCTTTCAGGCGCAATGGCTCGCGCACTTGAATGCGGCAGACCTGCCGCAGCTACCTATGGCAAGTCCTTTTCATGGGAGCGGTGCACAGATCAGTTTGAAGCGGCACTCGCCGAAGCCTGCGCAGAACGGGTTGCAGCCTAGGCCGAGATCGCCCTGCAGATTGTCCGGATCGCGCCCGGATCGGCGACAAAGGCCATATGGGTGCAATCGAGCTCGATATGCCGGTCCGACTGGCCCGTCTTGCCGCGTGCCGAACGCGGAGCAACCACGCCATCGCGGCGCGACCAAAGCGCGATGGTTGGAACCGGCGGTTTTTCTTCAAGCATCACATCGATCGGCGGCGCATCGACCTTGTGCCCTGCGACGAATTCGTAGAGCCGCCAGGCATTGTTGGCGCGCGGATCGCCGGAAAAAGGACTGCCCAGTGTAACAACCTGCTTCACCCGATGCGGGGCGTATTTGGCATATTCACGAGCAATGATACCGCCGAGGCTCCAGCCGATCAGCGTCACCGGCCGGTCGAGCCCCAAACTATCGAGCCGTTCGTCGAGCCGCTCGAAAATGTCGGTCTTCACGCCAAAATTGCGGCCGAGCCCCCAGCCATGCGCGCGATACCCTGCAGCAGCCAAAGAGCGCCGCAGCCGCGCGGTGGTTACGTCGGATGCCATGAAGCCGGGCAGCACCACAATATCGCTGCCGTCGCCGCTTTGCGGTGCAGCAACGGCGGGCGCAAAGCTGGCTTTGGCCCGCGTCACCGCAAAGGACGCAACCTCGCGCAGCAGCAATGGCAGGCGCGGAGCCTGCTTGTCGAGAATGCGGGGGTCGGCGGTGGCGGGAATCGCGAACATCCGGCCATCTTATCGCAGTCCCACATTTATGAAAGATTTATGATGCTATCGCTGCATTTTGGTGACGGGCTTCATTCGATAGCAGGAACCAGCGGCTCAACCGGTTCGGTTGCAGGCGACGGTAACAGCACCGGGGCAGGAGGTATCGCTGCCGCCTGATCCAGCGCATCGAGCGCCCGTTGCAAGGCGATGGCGCGGTTTGCGCTTGCCAGCCAGTCGGTGGCAAGCGCTGCACCGGGCATTGCGCGAACGGCCTTTGCCGCTTCCTCTATATCGCCTGCCACGATCATGGCGCGGATCCGCTCGATACGGGCTGCACCTGCAGTCGGGCCTGCCTCGCCGGAGCGCAAGATGAACAGCGTGCGCATTTCATACTGGATCCGGTCCCAGGCCGTGCCATTGGGCGGCGTGAGCTTGGGCGCGATTGCATCGAAACCTGCCAGCAGGGCGGCATTGGACACGGGCTGCCGCGCGCCGTTCGCAATCGCCGCCAACGCCTGCGGCTGCGTTTGCCCGAAGGTTGCCTGCAAGCGGGAACCGAGATCGCCGAGCGGCTTTCCATCCTGAACGGTGTCGCGTACCTTGGCGACGAGCAGCATGGCCTCGGCCTGGCTGGCACTTGGCTGGATAATTGTCGGGGTGGCAAAGGCCGGGGCAGGTGCGAGTATTTCTTTGGCTGGCTCGGCTGTCGCAAGGGCAGTTTTTGTCTCGCCCAATGGCAGGCTTCCTTCGGACGACAGCCAGGCAAAGCCAGCGGCACCGCCCAAGAGACCGAGTAGCATAAGGCCAAACGCCCAGCGCCAGTTCATCAACTATCCTTCCGGTCGTTATTCTCGCGTACAGCCTTATCAATTCGGTCGAGCGCCGACAACAAGGCGCTGTCGGTGGGGGCATTTGCTACTGCTATGGCGCGCCAGCCCGTGCCCGCTGCGGCGCCGATGGTCGGAGAGAAGGCCGCAACGATCAGCTTTGAACGGGCGATACCCATCTGGTCGGCTGTTTCGGCAAAGACAGCAGCGGCGCGGGGCGAATGAAGCGCGACCGCGTCGGCATCGGAAATGACGGTTGCGGCGTCGTTCCCCAATTCTACTGCTTCCGAAGCATAGACGATCCGGGTGTCGATCTCGATAGTAGCGGGAGGGGAAAGCGGCCGATGTTCTTCCCCCGCCAGCCACAGCAGGCGGTAATGGCCGGCCTGTCCAGCGGCATCCAGCGCGGCCTGCGCGTCGGAGGCGCCGGTGGATGCGATGTTTAACCCGGCCTCTTCCGCCGCTGCAGCCGTCCGCTCGCCCACAGCATGCACTGGGAGGCCATGCAGCGCAGCCAATCCTGCCCCGCCATGGCGCACGGCGTTGGCGCTGGTCAGCAGCATCGCGTCATAATGGGCGGGGTCTGGCACATCCCAAGCGCGTGCGCGCACTTCGAAAAAGGGCAAGACAATCGGCTCAAAGTCGGCGGCACGCGCCCGCGCAGCACTCGCATCCGCGCCGGGTTGCGGGCGGATGATCAGCA
>CAZSJE010000112.1:1547-3509 GCA_964606835.1 uncultured Sphingorhabdus sp. | reverse complement strand
GCCTCCTCGGCCCAGCCATGCACGGCAATCAAGGCGGCCTTGGTCATCTCCGCCTGAGCCATCGCGAGGGGGGAGGAGCGGGTGCCAATACGGAAGGGCTGGTCTGCGCTTGGGGTCATCCGGCTTGTTCATAGCGAGCCATTTCCTTAAGGGGAAGCGCATGGGCGTAATCCTGGGTCTTGAATCGAGTTGCGACGAAACCGCAGCGGCGCTGGTGCGATCCGACCGGACAATTTTGGCACATGCGCTTGCCGGACAGGAGGATCACCACCGCGCCTTTGGCGGCGTCGTCCCCGAAATCGCCGCGCGTGCACATGCCGAGATGATGACGCCTTTGGTTGAGGTTGCGCTGGCCGATGCCGGAATGTCGCTTGACGATGTCGATGCGATTGCCGCGACCGCCGGACCCGGGCTGATCGGCGGGGTGATGGTTGGGCTGGTCACGGCGAAAGCGCTGGCGATGGCGGCGGGGAAGCCGCTGATCGCCGTCAACCATCTGGAGGGGCACGCGCTAAGCCCACGCCTCGTCGACCCCGACCTCGACTTCCCCTATCTGCTGCTGCTGGTCTCTGGCGGGCATTGCCAGCTGCTGCGCGTCAACGGTGTCGGCGATTATGACCGGCTGGCGACGACCATCGACGATGCGGTGGGCGAAGCTTTCGACAAGAGCGCAAAGATATTGGGGCTGGGTTTTCCCGGCGGGCCTGCGGTCGAACAAGCGGCCAAATCAGGCAATACCAAGGCCGTTCCATTGCCGCGTCCGTTGAAAGGCGCGGACGAGCCGCATTTCAGCTTTGCGGGCCTCAAAAGCGCGGTGCTCCGCGCGCATGAAAGCGGACAACACAAGCCCGAGGATATCGCTGCCTCGTTCCAGCAGGCCGTGGTCGATTGCCTCGAAGACCGGCTGCAATACAGCCTCGCGCGCACCCAACCGACCGATGCGCTGGTCGTCGCCGGCGGGGTTGCCGCCAATGAGGCTGTACGCGCGATGCTGCAGGCTCTCGCCGACCGGCACGGCATGCGCTTCGTCGCGCCGCCGCACTGGCTGTGCACCGACAATGGCGCGATGATCGCCTGGGCCGGGGCGGAGCGCTTTGCCGCAGGCCTCACCGACCCGCTTGATGTTGCTGCCCGCCCGCGTTGGCCGCTCGACCCACAGGCCGAGGCAGTGCGCGGCGCAGGGGTAAGAGCATGAAGGCCCCCGTCGGAGTTATCGGCGCCGGCGCATGGGGCACGGCGCTGGCCGCTGTGATGGCGCAGCGGTATGAAAAGGTGCTGCTCTGGTCGTTCGAGCGCGACGTGACCGAGGCGATCAATACGAACCACCGCAACAGCGCTTACCTCCCCGACTTCCTGCTGCCGGAGCAGATCGTGGCGACTTCCGACCTTGCCGAAATGGCGGGATGCGATTTCCTGTTGCTGGTGACACCCGCACAGCATTTGCGCGTCACGCTGCTCCAATTGCCAAAGACGGCTGCGCCATTCATTCTCTGCTCCAAGGGGATCGAGGCGGACTCGGCGATGCTGATGTCCGAGGTGCTGCATTATCTTCGCCCCGAAACGCCCTTTGCTGTGCTTTCCGGCCCCACCTTTGCGCATGAGGTGGCCGATGGCCTGCCGACTGCTGTGACGCTTGCCTGCGAGGATCGGGCATTGGGGCAAGAGCTGTCGCGGCTGATCGCGACGCGCAGTTTCCGGCCCTATCTGAGCGACGATGTGACCGGCGCGGAGATTGGCGGGGCGGTGAAAAATGTACTCGCTATCGGTTGCGGCGTGGTCGACGGCGCGGGGCTGGGGCTCAATGCCCGGGCGGCGCTGATTGCAAGGGGCTTTGCCGAGATGCAGCGCTATGGCCTGGCGCGCGGCGCGCGGGCGGAGACGCTGGCCGGGCTTTCGGGGCTGGGCGACCTGGTGCTGACCTGCAATTCGGAGAATAGCCGCAACTTCTCGCTGGGCCGCGGG
>CAZSJE010000112.1:0-1447 GCA_964606835.1 uncultured Sphingorhabdus sp. | reverse complement strand
CCCCATCGCCTGCAAACGGAGGGGGGTTTGACGGCAACTGACGCGATAGCACAAGACGCCGATATCAAGGCGCTCGCCAAGGGTGGCCGGACCAATGTCTTCGGCTTCCTGCTGCGGCTCGCCGCGCGGCTGCCTTTCCTGTTCATTGCCGGACGGATGTACGGGCCAGAGGCACTGGGGCGCTTTGCCTATGCGATCCTGATCGTCGAGTTCGCCGCGCAACTGGCGACGCTTGGCATGCGGCGCGGGCTGGCAGAGGCGCTGTCGCGGCAGGAACGGCCCGATACCCATGTCGTCGCCGACGCGCTGCTGGTGGCGATGATTGCCTCTGCAGTCGGCGCGCTGTTCCTCATCGCGCTGCCGCAGCTGATGTTTCCCAACAGCCAGATCAACGGCCTCGACCGTTTCCTGCCGCTGACCATCTTCACCATTGTCGCGACCGATATCGCGCTGGCCGCGCTCGCCTATCGCTTCGATGTTGCCTCGACCGTCAGGGCGCGGGCGATTGTCGAGCCCTGGACGATCAGCATCGCGGCGGGGGCGCTGGCCTTTTATTCGACGCGCGACGGGCTGATCCTCTCTTATGTCGCCTCGGTGGTGGCGGGGATGCTGGCGGCGTTGTGGCCATTGTGGCGCAGCTATGGGCTGCCCTGGGGGTGGAAGCCGCGCCCGGTGGAGCTCTATGCACTTGCCCGGCGCAACCTGCCGCTGGCGGTTGCCGATGCCGCCGAATGGGGCTCGCGGCGGCTGGACCTCGCCATCCTCGGCCTGTTCGCCTCGCCCGCCGCCGTCGGGATTTACTATGTCGCGCAACAGGTGGCGAGCCTGCCGCAAAAACTGAAAACCAGCTTCGATCCCATCCTCGGCCCCGTCATCACCCGCAATTTGCAGGCGAAAAACTATGCGGAGATTGCGAAGCAAGTCGGCCAGGTCGGCTTCTGGATTATTGCAGCCCAAGCCGGGATCGCGCTGGCGCTGGGCATACCCGGAGAGGGCGTGATGGGGCTGGTCGGGCCGGAGTTTGTCGGCGGCACGGCGGCGCTGGCGTTCTTGCTGGCCGCCGAAGTCGTCGCCGCCACCGCCGTGGTCAGCGAAAGCGCGCTCGTTTATATGGCGCGGCACCGCAATCTGATGCTCAGTCTCGCCATGCTCGCGTTGCAGGCGGTGCTCAGCGTCATCCTGGTGCGCGTTGCCGAGATGTTGCCGATCGCGCCGCGCTATCACGATCTGGCGCAGGCCGCCGCCGTCGCCTGCGCGCTGATGCTGGCGCTGGGGGCGGCATCCTTTGCCAAGGCGATGCTGCTGGCGCGCCTGCTGGAGCAGCCGATCAAAATCTGGCGCTGGAGCATCCTCCCCGCCGCCGCCGCCGCGTCGCTGGTCGGCGTGGGCTTCACCTGGCTGCCCGAATGGGTGGAGCTGTCCGTGGGCATTCCGGCGATATTGGCCG
>CAZSJE010000111.1:5743-7591 GCA_964606835.1 uncultured Sphingorhabdus sp. | reverse complement strand
ACTTCGCCCGCCATCTGGGCATGGATGAAGAAACGGTGCGTGAGCTCGGCATGGCCGGCATGCTGCATGATGTTGGCAAGATGGCGATCCCCGACGCCATATTGAACAAGCCCGGCAAGCTGGATGATGCCGAGTTCGGGATTGTCAAAAGCCATCCGGAAAAGGGACATGCAATATTGGCCGCGTCAAAGGATGTGAGCCAGACTGCACTCGACGTTTGCCTGCTGCACCATGAGAAAATGGATGGCAGCGGCTATCCGCGCCGCGTTCCGGCAGACACGCTGAGCATTGCCGTCCGCATGTCCGCCATTTGCGATGTGTATGATGCCATCACCTCGCAGCGATCCTATAACCGGCCCTTTGGAGGGGCCGAGGCGCTGGCAAAAATGTTGACCTGGCATGGACATTTTGACCAGCTGCTGCTGCGGTCCTTTATAGAGAGCCTGGGGATAATTCCGGCTGGCAGCGTCGTCAGGCTGCAAAGCAACAGGTTGGCGGTTGTGATCGGCGAGGATCCCGATGATTTTACGCAGGCCAAGGTGCGTACCTTCTATTCGCTGGATGAGCAGGAACCGGCTGCCCGAGAGGATATCCAACTGTCACGCGCTATGACGAGCGAGCATATCGTCGCCATCGAATATGATCTGCCCGAGGCGTTGACGCAAATGGCTCATATTGCTGCAAGCGCTGCGCCGCTGCATCAGGATCAGAGCTGAGCCGAAACATGCCCCGGCATTGCTCGATCCCACCCCTCTCGTGCGGCCTGGATCAAGAGCTTTAGCCGCTCCGCCTGCCGCATCCATGCCGCGTCGGCATCCGCGCTCCACGCCTCGCCCGCCAACTCACCCAGCACCACCACCGTCAAATCGATCCAGCTTTCATATTCCGCCCAGGGCAGCCGGCCATAGCTGCGGTGGGTGAAGGCGAGTTCGTCAACCAGCGGCCTGACCCACAATTCCTCGCCCTTGGCCAGCCCCAGCATCATTTCCAGCGTCTCGTCGGTCATCCGGCGGCTGGAGGCGTCGGCGTTGATGAAGGTTTCGCGCCGATCCGGCCACGCCGCGAACCAGCGCGCGAACAGCGGGTGGCGCAGCTCGACGCCGCTGTCGGCAACGGCGATCAGGCTGGCTTCCATCAGGTCTGCGTCGGTGGGCATATCGTCGGTTCGTCGGGTGAACTCACATTATGTCACCCGACGCACCGACGCCGCAACGAAAAAGGGCCGAGTCGTTTTCTCAACTGATTCAGTTATGTTAACGCTGCGGTGCAGCGATGATGCTGGCAGATGTAAAATATTCGGAGCGCCGCACATTGGCGCAAACCGTTGCACAACCCCCAATTGCTGCACTGCATGATTAGCATAATCCCTTTACATAACGGGAAACGCCCCTGCCGTAGCGTCAAAACACCGTTGCGGGCGACCAATGTTATGACATCTCATGGAGTCGCGGCCCTAAACAGGGGGTCGCTTTCGAGGAGAGCGTACATGCGTAAATTGTCCCTGATCATTGCCCTGCCCTTGCTTGCTACCATCGCGGCTTGCAGCCAGAAGGCGGAGGAAGCCGCACCCGAGGCCGAAGCTGTTGCCACCGAGGCCGCTGCGCCCGCTGCCGATGCCGCCAATGAGTCCATCACGGCGAAGGGCGGTGCGGTGTTCACCAAGCCAGCCGCCGTCTCACCCAGCGTCGCGCCGGGGGTGGCCTTTGCCTACCAATATGACTTCCGCGTCCCCGGCGACCGGATCGAGACGGTGCAGGACGAACATGCCGCCGCGTGCGAGACGCTGGGCCTGTCGCGCTGCCAGATTATCGGACTGAATTTCACCCAGAGCGAAAATGGCTATCCGCA
>CAZSJE010000111.1:0-5643 GCA_964606835.1 uncultured Sphingorhabdus sp. | reverse complement strand
CGCGCTGCCAGATTATCGGACTGAATTTCACCCAGAGCGAAAATGGCTATCCGCAAGGACGGATGGAATTCCTGCTCGATCCGGCGATCGCGCGCAAATTCGGGCGTGACGCTATTGCCAGCGTCGAGAAAGCCGAAGGCGTGCTGGCGACCAGCAATGTCTCTGGCGAAAATGTCGGCGACGAAATCGCGACCTCGCAAGTGCGCAGCGCCGGGATCGAGGCCGAGGTCAAGCGGATCGAGGCGCGGCTTGCGGGCAAGGGCCTGGCCAATGACGAGCGCGCCGAATTGCGCCGACGGGCGGAGGAATTGCGTTCTATGCTGGGCGGCGAGAAGGAACAGCGGCGGGCGGGCGAACGGCGCCTTGCGACAACGCCGGTCGCGTTCAGCTATAGCGGCAATATGGGCATTGGCGGATCGGGCGCCTTTGGCGAGGCTTGGTCGGCATCAAGCAACAGCATGACGACGATGCTGTCGCTGCTGCTGATGCTTTTTGGCGTGATCCTGCCCTGGTTGCTGCCTGTGCTGGCGGTGGTGCTGTTTGTCAAAAGCCCGCTGGGCGCTGGGCTGCGCCGCTGGTGGCGCGGGAACTCGCCGCTGGTTGATGAGCCTGTGAATTAGGAAACTCCTCCCCGCTTGCGGGGAGGTGGCAGCCCGCATGGCTGAAGGAGGGGACTCTCAACCAAGCGTCTCGTTATGGGGATGGCCCCCTCCACCATGCTTCGCATGGTTCCCCTCCCCGTTCCGGGGAGGATAACTGCATTGCGCCGCCCCATTTCCCCGTTTAGGCGCATCAGCGAGCTATGTCGTCCGCACCCCATCCCTTAAGCATCCCGGATTTCCGGCTATACTGGCTTGCCCGCTTCATGGCGGTGATGGCGACGATGGCGATGATCGTGATCATCGGATATCAGACCTACGACCTTGCCCGTTCCGACTATGGCATGTCGATCAAGGAAGCTTCATTCCAGCTCGGCCTGCTCGGCCTCGCGCAATTCGTACCATTGTTGGTATTGACGCCGGTTGCGGGGTGGGCGGCGGATCGTTGGGAACGGCGCACCGTCTATCGCTTCGCCAACAGCATCGACATGGGGATTGCGCTGATCCTCGGCTGGCTGACCATGACCGATGCGCTGACACTGCCGCTGCTGTTCCTGATGGCGGCGCTGCACGGCGTGGCGCGGGTGTTCGTCGGGCCGTCGCTGACCGCGATCGTGCCCAATATCGTCCCGCCCGAATCATTGCCCAAGGCCATCGCGCTAAGCTCGATTGCCTGGCAGTCTGCTTCAGTGCTGGGGCCTGCAGCGGGCGGACTTTTGTATAACAGCGACCCCGCGCTGACTTACTGGTTTGCCGCTGGGCTGATGTTCCTCGCCACCGTTGCGGCCAGTTTCATCCGGCCTGTCTATCCGCCACCAATGGATGCGAACAAGCATCCGCTGAAACAAATGGCCGATGGCCTGAGCTATACCTGGCGCGAGCGGTTTTTGCTCGGCGCGATCACATTAGACCTGTTTGCTGTGCTGCTGGCCGGCGCAACCGCGCTGATGCCGGTCTACGCGCGCGATATCTTGCACGTGGGGGCCGATGGGCTGGGACTGATGCGCGCTGCCCCGGCGTTGGGCGCGGCAGTTGTGGCGATCTATCTGGCGATCTGGCCTTTGAAACATAATGTGGGTGCGAAAATGCTCTGGGCAGTAGTGATTTTCGGTTTTGCGACTGTTGGTTTCGGGGTTTGCCACCTTTTGGGACAAGCACTTTTCAACAATGTCGATTGGCTTGTTCATGTTCCTCGATTTGGTGTCGTGGAGGTAAACTCCTCAATGGCGATTGCACTGATAATGCTTATCATCCTCGGTGCGTCCGATATGCTCTCGGTTTACGTCCGCAGCTCGCTGGTGCAGCTCAACACGCCGGACGCGATGCGCGGGCGGGTCAGTTCGGTATCCGGCCTCGCCATCTCCGCCTCCAACGAACTGGGCGAGCTGCAATCGGGCTTTGCTGCAGCGCTGCTTGGTCCCGTTGGCGCGGTTGTATTTGGCGGCGCGGGGGCCATAATGGTAACCGGCATCTGGACTTGGCTGTTCCCCGAATTGAAAAATGCCAAGACCTTCGAGCCGCAGTTTCGCTCACAATCGAATGCGCCGCCACTCGGCTAACGGATTGGCGCTCGCCAAAATCCACTCGTCGAATTTATATTGTCAACTATTATAGTAGAGTTATGTGCAGGACACCCGTGACCGACGGCCCAACCTTAGTTTCGACTATTCAAAGGAGCCCGATCCATGTCCCAATCTCCCACCATCCTTCTCGTTCCCGGTATCAACAATAGCGGCCCGACGCATTGGCAAAGTGAATGGGAAAAATTCCTGCCCAATGCAAAGCGTGTCGATCTCGGCAGCTGGAACAACCCACGCCGCGGCTCCTGGGTGACCAATCTCGGCACAGCAATCCGCCGCATAACCGGTCCGAAAATATTAGTGGCACATAGTCTTGGCTGCCACGCAGTTGCCAATTGGGCAGTGGAGGATCCTGACGCCGCCAATAGCGAGGTGACGGGTGCCCTGCTTGTTGCACCACCCGATGTCGATACCATAAGCGACGGCTCGCCTTTGGCTTCGTTCAAGCCATCGCCCAGACAATTCCTACCCTTCCACGGCATATTGGTTGCCAGCGAGAACGATCCTTATGCCTCGCTCGACCATTCGCGCAAGCTGGCGCGACGCTGGCGTGCGCGGTTCGTGAATGCCGGGCTGTTCGGCCATCTCAACGCGGATTCGGGCATTGGCTCCTGGCCTTATGGACTATATCTGCTCGACACCCTAAAGACCGCGATCAGCCCGTTCAGCAACCCCGCGCTGGTCGCCAAGATCAAGGCACTGCGCCTGCGGAGGGAAAGGGCGGATTTGGTAACTTAAGCGAGGAACTGCACCCATGAAGGCCAATTCGATCCTGGAGACCATCGGCAACACCGCGCATATCCGCATGCAGCGGCTGTTCGGTGACGCCGAAGTTTGGATCAAGTCCGAACGATCCAACCCCGGTGGCTCGATCAAGGACCGGATTGGCCTTGCCATGATCGAAGCGGCCGAACGCGATGGCGGTTTGCAGCCCGGCGGTACGATAATTGAGCCGACGTCCGGGAACACAGGCGTCGGCCTCGCCATGGTCGCGGCGGTGAAGGGCTACAAGCTGGTCCTTGTTATGCCCGAAAGCATGTCGATCGAGCGCCGCCGCCTGATGCTGGCCTATGGCGCGACCTTCGACCTGACCCCGCGCGAAAAAGGCATGAAGGGTGCCATAGAACGTGCACTTGAGTTGGTCGAAAGCACCCCTGGCGCCTGGATGCCGCAGCAGTTCGAGAACCCCGCCAATATCGATGTCCATGTGCGCACGACCGCACCGGAAATCCTCGCCGATTTTGCCGACAGCCCCATTGACGCGCTGATCACGGGTGTCGGCACCGGCGGCCACATCACCGGCTGTGCCGAGGAACTGAAAAAGAGCTGGCCCAACCTGAAAGTCTATGCTGTCGAGCCCACGCTTTCGCCAGTGATCAGCGGCGGCCAGCCGGGTCCGCACCCGATCCAGGGGATTGGCGCAGGTTTTATCCCCTCCAACCTGCACACACAGGCAATCGACGGCGTGATCCAGGTCGATCCCGAAGCCGCCAAGGAAATGGCCCGCCGCGCCGCGCGCGAGGAAGGCATGCTGGTGGGGATTTCATCGGGTGCGACGCTCGCGGCGATTGCGGAAAAGCTGAAGGAACTGCCGGCGGGAAGCCGCGTGCTAGGGTTCAACTACGATACTGGCGAGCGCTATTTGTCCGTCCCGGACTTCTTGCCTGCTTGACCTCGAGAATCTGAAGCGCGCGGTTAGCGGGCATATGCATTTGGGCGGCGACATGCCGTTCGAAAACTTCAACGCGCTCTCCTATTACGACCGCAAGAATAGTCGGTGGCGGGTCGAACGCGATCGCGTGCCGATGTCGCTGCTAAGCAAGGGCCAACTCGACCTGATCGAATGGGCGGTCAGCGACATTGTCGCGCGCGCGGTACCCGGTGATTTGATCGAGGCCGGCGTTTGGCGCGGCGGCGCAGTGATATTGATGCGCGCATTGCTCGACGTCCATTCGATAACAGACCGCCAAGTGGTCGCGGCGGACTCGTTCACCGGCATTCCGAAAAACAGCCGATTCAAACATGATCCCGTCGATCTGTGGGAAGACCGGTGGAAGGCAGGGATCGATGAGGTCAAAGCCAATATCGCAAGCTTCGGGCTGCTCGACGAGCGGATCGAAATTGTTGAAGGTTATTTCGCGGAGACGTTACCGAGCTTGGCTGACCGCAACTTCGCGCTGATCCGGCTCGATTCGGACAGTTACGATTCGGTACTCACCTCGCTCGAACTTCTCTACCCGCGCCTGTCGCATGGAGGGATCATCATCGTTGACGACTGGCACTTGCCCGGCTGCCGCTTTGCAATCGATCTTTACCGAACGCAGAACAACATCACCGACGAAATGGTCATCAACAGCGGCAACAGTTACTGGATCAAAACCAGCTAACCGCCGGGGCGGACCAGAAACGCCCCGGCGGCTGCTATGCCCCCGGCCCCATCGGACAATCCGCTATTGCGGTTCGCCCGAATCTTCAGGCGGTGGGGGGGCCTTCTTATCGTCCGGCTTGCCATCGCCATTATCGTCGAAAAGGTCGGGTTTCGCGTCATTATTGACGTCCCATGCATCGGGCAGGCCATTGGCATCGCGGTCCCATGCATCGGCTTTGCCATCATTATTGGTATCGATTGTTGGCGCCGGAACGGGTTTTTCATCGGCAGGCGTAGCCATTTTGTCAGTGGCAGGCTTGGCCGTGGTGGTGGATTGTTCGGCGCGGACAATGCCCGCAGCGAACGGCAAGATGAAAGTAAGGGCCAAAGCGGTGGCGACCCGGTATTTGGTCTTTGACATTGGATGCTCCTAAGCAGCAATCCCCCTGTCGACGACCAGCATCCGGGCTGGAGCCGTGCAAATCCAGATGCTTGCGGTGGCGCGTGGGCTGGGCGGGGCTAACGGCCCGTCGCATTCCACCCACCGTCCGATGGCATCAGGCCGTCGCAAACATCTCCGGTTCAAGCGCCATGATCGCTTCGCTGCCCGCCTCGATCTTGCGCCGCAACGCGCCGCAATCGGGAAGGAAGCGTTCAGCAAAATAGCGCGCGGTGACAAGCTTGGTCTCGTAAAAGCCCGTGTCGCCCGTTCCCGCATCCAGCGCTGCCTGCGCCGCATTGCCCATCCGCAGCCATTGCAAGCCCAGCGCGACAATGCCCATGATGTGCATATAATGATGCGCGCCCGCGCCGACATTGTCGGGGTTCGCCATGCCATTCTGCATAAACCACATGGTTGCGGCCTTCAGCTCGCCCGTTGCTTTTTCGAGGCGGTTGGCGAAGTCCGCCATTTTGCCGTCTTTGGCCGCCGCGCACTCATCATCGACCAGCTTGAAGAACAGCTGCACGGCGCGTCCGCCATTTTGCGCGAGCTTCCGCCCCACAAGGTCCATTGCTTGAACGCCATTGGCGCCTTCGTAAATCATGGTGATGCGGGCATCGCGGACATATTGTTCCATGCCCCATTCGCCGACAT
>CAZSJE010000110.1:0-7666 GCA_964606835.1 uncultured Sphingorhabdus sp. | reverse complement strand
GCGCGATACTGGTCGCCAAAGGCATGACGGCCGACGACAATCGGGTCGGTCCAGCCGGGGATCAGCCGGGGGACGTTCTGGATGACGATCGGCTCCCGGAAAACCACGCCGCCCAAAATGTTGCGGATCGTGCCATTAGGCGATTTCCACATTTTCTTTAGCTTGAATTCCTCCACCCGCGCTTCATCGGGGGTGATCGTCGCGCACTTCACGCCAACGCCATATTCACGGATTGCATTGGCACTTTCGACGGTAACGCGGTCATCGGTCGCATCGCGGTGCTCGACGCCCAAATCATAATATTTCAGGTCGATATCGAGGTAAGGCAGGATCAATCGCTCGCGAATCCACTCCCAGATGATGCGGGTCATTTCGTCGCCATCGAGTTCGACGACGGGGTTCTTCACCTTGATCTTGGCCATGTGAAAAGCTGCTTTCTGCGTGCTGTTACGGGATGTTCGCCGTGCGCCATAGCAAGATTTGCGCGATGTTCAATCGGACAAGGGCCATGCCCGTTTTTTGCGGGTGACGGCCCAAAAACTTGCGGCTAAACTTGGCGCCCGAGCAGGATGTTGGGGTTTGGCGGAGTGGAGGCAATGACCGGCGAGCATGCCGCAGGCAGTTTCTGGGATGACGGCTATCGCATCATTGACGGGCTTCTGCCCTCCGATCAACGAACATTGGTACGCCAGTCGATGGAACTGTCGCAACGATCGGGGAAGATGCGGTTGGCAGACAATGCTGCCTATCGCGGCCCGAACAATGAATATGCCCCGCTTGTCGGCCAGATGCTTCTGGGATCGCTGACACCGAAATTGTCGGCGTTGGTCGGACGCGAATTGTTGCCCAGCTATGCCTTCTGGCGCATCTATGAAAAGGGCGCTGTGCTCAATCGGCACAAGGATCGAAAAGCCTGCGAAGTCAGTGTCACCATCGCAATCGACAGCGATCCGGAGGGCCATGTTTGGCCGATCGGCGTGACCGATTTAAACGGGCGAGAGCACCGCATTGCGCTTTCCCCAGGCGCAGGGCTGCTCTATCTGGGCAGCGAGATCGAGCATTGGCGCGAGCCGCTGACCGCACCTTGGCAATATCAGATGTTCCTGCACTATGTCTTGGCAGATGGCCCGTTTGCGGCGAGAGCCAATGACAATGGACTAGCGCGGGTTCCTTGACGAGACGCGAACACAACGGCGCGCATTTGCACATTACGCAGACAGCATCGGAACGAATCGAAACGCTACAGGCGATCTGGGCGATTGCAGCGTTCATGGTGGTGCTGTTCCACGCCGGTCATGCCGCCGACAAACATGGCGGGTCTATGCCTTTTGTCGGCCTGACGGGTCTTGGCGAATTTGGGGTCGATATGTTTTTCGTCTTGTCAGGCTTCATCATCCTGCACGTTACCGTTGGGCGCGGACGGTCATGGGCAGACTATGCGCTGGCTCGTTTCCGCCGCATCTTCCTGCCATACTGGCCCGTAGGAATTGCGATGGCGGCGATGATATTGGGGCTCGACGCATGGGGAGACGTGCGGGGGTGGTTGATCAGTTTGACACTGCTCCCGGTTGGACAACCTGCGTTGAACGTTGCCTGGACGCTTCAGCATGAATTGATTTTCTAAGCCCTTGTCGCGGCTGGCCTGTGGTCGGGCTTGTGGCGGCTAGGGCTCGCCTTGTGGATTGGCGGGATCGTTTTCTTTATCGCAACAGGCATAGTAGCACCGATCGGTCTGCAACCGGTCGACGGCGAGTTCATGATGGGTATGGCTGCGTGGGCAGGCTGGCGCAGCGGCAGACGCGCAATGCTAGGGATAAGTGCCGGCCTGCTGTTGACGGCGATCGCCATTGGTGCGGCAGGCTCTTCCCTGGCTATCGAGCGTGCGGACCTGATCGCGGCAGCCGCTCTGTTTGCGGCACTTCTGCCCTGGCTGGTACATGCCGAGCACCAGGGTAAAGTCGCCATACCGCAGATTCTGCGATTTTTTGGGGATGCCAGCTATTCGATCTATCTGGCCCACGGGCCCGCGCTGCTGCTTGTGCTGAAAGTCACGAACGGACTTGGCTGGTCTGCGCTTTTTCCACTTATCGCCTTGCTGGGAATAGCCGCAGGAATTGCTTATCATTTCTTGATTGAAAGACCGTTATTGGCGCTCAAGCCCAAACGGCGTTGAGGCAAGGATCGGAACCGCAGTTTTGCGCCAGCTAATGGTTGTAACATGGGACAACCCGGCCTAGATAACGGCCACATGACCAAACAAGAATTGACCAACCGGGGCGCAGGGGTCGCAAAATACCAGTTCCCGATGCCGGTTCATCCAGAGGGTCGCAAATTCGGCCTGATTGCGGGCGCGATTTGCGTGTTCTTTGCCTTCATGGCGTGGGAAACGCTGGCCTGGCCCATGGCGGGCGTGACGCTCTGGACACTGGCTTTCTTCCGCGATCCGGCCCGCACGACGCCGCAGGACGATCGGTTCGTGGTCTCGCCTGCCGATGGCCTCGTTACCCTGATCGAACAGGTGCCGCCGCCGCCGGAACTCGCTGGGCCGCTGGGCCTTGGCGACCAACCCATGATCCGCGTCTCGATTTTCATGAGCGTGTTCGATGTCCACATCAACCGCTCGCCGATCCGCGGGACGATCAAGCGTATTGCCTATATTGCGGGCAAATTCCTGAACGCCGATCTGGACAAGGCGAGCGAAGAGAATGAGCGGCAGCATTTCCTGGTCGAGCGGTCCGATGGCGTGCGCATCGGCTTCACCCAGATTGCCGGGTTGGTGGCGCGACGGATCGTGACCTTCAAGCAGGAGGGCGACGAAGTCATGGCCGGCGACCGGGTCGGGCTGATCCGCTTTGGCAGCCGGGTCGATGTGTTCCTGCCGCAGGGCACTGCGCCCCGGATCATCAAAGGCCAGCGCTGTGTCGCGGGCGAGACGATTATCGCCGAACTCGGCGTGGATCAGGAATTGCGGGCGCTCAGCCATTGAGCGATGATCCAAAATTCGGCAGCCCTCAATTTGGCGGACGCCCCGGAATATCGCTGCGCGCGCTTGCCCCCAATGCCGTTACCGCCATGGCGCTGTGCACTGGGCTTTCGGGCGTATGGTTTGCCATGCAAGGACAGTGGGGATTTGCCTTGCTGTCTATCGTCGTTGCCGGAGTCCTCGACGCGATGGATGGGCAGATCGCCCGGCTGCTGAAAGGTGAGAGTCGCTTTGGTGCCGAGTTAGACTCGCTGTCCGATGTGATCGCCTTTGGCGCAACGCCTGCGCTTATGATCTATATGTGGGCGCTGCAGGACATGCCACGTTTCGGTTGGACCATCTGCCTGTTTTTCGTGCTCTGTGCCGCGCTGCGGCTCGCGCGGTTCAATGCGCGGATCGATGCCGATGATCAGCCGCATAAGTCGGCAGGGTTCAACACTGGCGTCCCATCGCCTGCCGGGGCCGGGCTGATGCTATTGCCGCTGACCATATGGCTTGAAACCGGTGCCGAATGGGCGCGCGATTACCGGCTGGTCGGACCATGGGTCTTGCTGATCGCCATCTTGATGATCTCGAATGTGGCGACCTATAGCTGGGCTTCGATGCTTCGTATCCGCCGATCGCTCCGCTTCATGGCACTGGCAGCTTTCTGCCTTTATGCAGCCGCGCTGATTGCTGCACCCTGGGTCGCTTTGATCACTGCCTCTGTGGTCTATGCCGGGCTGATCCCGCTCAGCATACTAAGCTATGCACGGGTAAGACGCGCGCGGCGGGCTTCGGCTGCGACGGTGGCTTGACCGCGCGTTTGAGTGAGCTATGTTCCGCCTTCGTTCTTGAAAAGTTGGAAGCTGCGCCGTGGAGCCGTTGATCGTTATCATCATTGTCGTTGCCGCCCTTCTGGGCGGGCTGGGGCTTGGCTGGGTGCTGGGCGGGCGTGTGGGGCGCGCGGGTGCGGAGACGACGACGCAGCTGCGCGCGATGCTTGATGAGGTTGTCGGCGAGCGCGATGCGGCAAAGGATCGGCTGGCGCGGCTGGAAACCTCGCTGGAGGAACGCGAGCGGGGTTTTGATGAGCAATTGCGCGGGCTTTCGGAGGCGAAGGAACTGCTCTCCGCACAATTTGGCGAGATCGGGCAGAAGCTGCTGGGTGAAGCGCAGGCCGCGTTCTTGCAGCGCGCCGATGAGCGATTCCACCAGGCAGGCGAAAAGAATGAGGAGCGGCTGAAGCAATTGATCGCGCCGGTGGGCGAGCGGTTGAAAGCTTATGAAGAGCAGGTCGGCAAGATCGAGCGCGATCGGACCGAGGCCTATGGCGCGCTGACCGGCCTGATCGAGCAGATGCGTGCGGGGCAAGAACGGGTGCAATCGGAAGCCGCGCGGCTGGTCAATTCGCTGCGCAATGCCCCCAAGGCGCGCGGCCGCTGGGGCGAACAGCAGTTAAAGAATGTCCTCGAAAGCTGCGGCCTTGCCGAGCATGTCGATTATGTCACCGAGGCGAGCGTGACGGTTGAGGATGGCCGCCTGCGCCCCGATGCGATCATCAAGGTGCCGGGCGGGCGCAGCCTGGTGATCGATGCCAAGGTGTCGCTCAACGACTATCAGGACGCGTTCAACGCCGATGACGATGAATTGCGCGATATCGCCATGGCCCGCCACTGCGCCTCGATGCGCGCGCATGTAGAGGGGCTGTCGCGCAAGGCCTATTGGGACCAGTTCGACGACGCGCCCGATTATGTGATCATGTTCGTCCCCGGCGAACATTTCCTTGCCGCAGCATTGGAGCATGAGCCGCAGCTGTGGGACCTGGCCTTTGAAAAGCGCGTGCTGCTGGCGACGCCGACCAATTTGGTGGCGATTGCGCGCACGGTGGCCAGCGTCTGGCGGCAGGAGGGGTTGGCCCGCGAGGCAAAGCAGATCGGCGCGCTGGGCAAGGAAATGTACGACCGGATCGCGGTGGCCGCAGGGCATCTGAAATCGGTCGGCTCGGGGCTGTCTTCGGCCGTCAACAATTACAACAAATTCGTCGGCAGTTTCGAACGCAATGTGATGAGCACGGGGCGTAAATTTGCCGAACTGAATATCGAAACCGGCAAGCGCGAGTTGGAGGATGTGCCGCCGGTGGAGGCCCTGCCCCGCTATGGCGGCGAAGTGGAACAGGGGTTGATACAGGATGGGGTGGTGGTGCCGGAGAATTGATGGTGTGGTGCGGGCAGCGGCTTTGTGTGAGTGATTTTGTGCTTAGGCCTTCACCGGCAAAGTTCGCCAAAGTTCGCGGGGTCGACCCAAATGCCGGGGCATCCGGAAGCCAAAGGTCACACTAAGGTCACACCCAAACGCTTTCCAAAACTTCTGCCGCGCGCCAGCCAATTCTGCGCACATCAACGCTGGCATCCGCCCCCAATCGGGCGAGTGATATTCAAAGCCGCACGGGGCTTTCAAAGAACGAAGGAACATTACATGAACGTTTTTGTAACGTCAAGGCGAATGCGAATCGGAATAGGCGCAATCCCGAAGGCTGTTTGCGACAACATTTCGGTCTATCAGATGTACATCAGCAATGGCCGATAGCTGACGTTCGTTAATGGGTGAGGGTAGCGGCGGGAAGGTCGTGGGGAGTTCATATCTTTACTGCAGCCAAGTGCACGAGATGGCGGGGAGCCGTCTCGTCAGCGCGGGCGCGGAAGCGATCGACCAGCGCCTGCAGTTCCTTTGCGAGCTCGGCAGCGTGAGCGCTCGTCAGTCCGACATCGAGCCACAACTCCACAGCGCCCGTCTGCAGGTCAGGGTCAGTTACCAAGTCCGCGCGCGGGCGCTGACCATCGTGTCTGAAATTGACGCCCTGCAGCGATCTGGCAAGACTCTGGTCTAGCAGTTCGCGCAGTTTAAGCGTTAGAGCGGTGCCAGGCAGTTCCACAATCAAATCTGCTGGGATGAAGAATGATTTCGCCGACGCGCGGTAATATTTGATGGCGCGCCCCGCCCGACGTTGTTCGCGGACGATTTCGATCAAGCCCAGCTGCTCGCAATGCGACACATGATAGTGAAGCAGGCTCAGCTGCATTTCGGTTGCCAGCGCGAGCTCGCTCATTGACTTTTCGCCGGCCATTAGAATCTGAACGATCTTCCTCTGGCGAACCGACGCGAAAACCTTAGCAGCGAGAGGTTCTTTGATGATCATCTGGTCCAGCAAATTTCTACCTCTTCAATGATGGATTGTCGTCATAACTTCAACTCGAACTATGGCGTTTTAACTTGGGGCTCGTCAATGCCGTCATCGCGGTTTGGGAGAAACAAGCGTGTTGATGATTCGATCTATTTCTGCGGTGCTCATAACGGCTTTGATGTCTGGCCCCGCGGCCAGCTCCGCTCGGGCTCAAGCTCCGGCAAACGCGGCCCTGCGGGCATGTATCGCAAGCGAGGCTGCAAAAAGTGATTTTTCCGGCGTTGTCACTATTTCGCGACCCGGCGGCACAATGTCATACGTTAAAGGCGATATGGCGGTGCCGGGCAGCGCGCCCATTACGCCATCGGCCCAGTTCAACCTCGGGTCTGCGGGAAAGATGTTCACGGCTGTTGCGGTCGCCCAACTGGTTGATGCGAAGAAGGTCAAGCTCGACGATCCGATCAAGACCTACGTCGACGGCCTGACACCAGAGGCCGGGGCGGTCACCATTCGGCAGCTGCTGACCCATAGTGGGGGGCTCGGCAACTTTTTCTCCCCTGAGAATCTGCCCAGCCTTCAAAAAGCGAAAAGCCTGTCTGATCTCAAACCCCTGATCACCCAAGAAAAACCGATGTTCCAACCGGGCTCGCGGTTTCAATATTCTAACTCAGGGTTTCTGTTGCTAGGCCTCATGATCGAGCGCATTTGGGGTGGAACCTATGCAAACTATCTGCAGAAGCGCATCTTTGCGCCGTCCGGGATGACGGCGTCCAGTATTGCGCCCGCCGCGCCGTCGAAGCGCGCCACAGGGATGACGACCATGCCCGAAATGCAGCTCACGCCTCCACCCCCGGGTGGGGCGCCCGGCCCCGGCGGCCACCCCGAGGGGCCTCCCTCAGGTGCACCTGGCGGTCCGAACGGGATGCAGATGCCGCCGCCCGGCCCGCTTCGCCCCGCAGCGGAAGCAGTGCTCATCGGAAACTCGGCCGGAAGCACGTACAGCAATGGCCAAGATATGAGGCGCTTCTTTGCCGCTTTGCTGGCGGGAAAACTGACGAGCACCACGATGCGCGATATGCTCATTTCTCCACAAATCGAAGTGGCCCCCGCCAAGGCTGGTATGGCAGCGATCTCCCATGGGCTTGGCTTCGGTGTTGGCAGCCACAACGGACGCAGGTGGACAGGGCATAATGGCGGCACGTTGGGTGTCAATGTTGAGATGATGACCTTCCCTGAAGATCAGACAACAATTGTCATCATGGCTAATCGCGATCCGCCCGTGGCCATGGCGCTGATGCGCAAAGTACGATCGGTTCTATTCGATGGGGCAGCCTGCTAGCAGCGCCTTAACGGATACGTTCAGGTGCCGAACGCTCGCTTGCCCCATTCACAAGATATCAACTTTTGAAAAGGCTATGATTAAACCCGAAGAGCAAGGCCGCCGCCAACGCGGATGAACGGACGGCTGCCTATTGTGATCGACACGCCAAAATCCGACGTTCCGGACTCCCCAACAAAGC
>CAZSJE010000109.1:0-7901 GCA_964606835.1 uncultured Sphingorhabdus sp. | reverse complement strand
CTGGTGGAGCCGAGGGGAATCGAACCCCTGACCTCGTCATTGCGAACGACGCGCTCTACCAACTGAGCTACGGCCCCATGACCAGCGGCGCGGCTATAATATTCCGCCGAGCCAATTGCCAAGCGCTATTGTGCCGATATCCGCGCCTGCCATGCGGCAAAGGATTGGGCCAGCCGCCCTGCCGCAATCTCCCGCCCTGCGCCGCGATCCAGCCCTAGCGAGGATGAAAGCGGCCCGCCCAATAACGAGTCGCCCAGCGCCAGCAGCACCAGCTCCATCGTCAGCGTATGCAGATTGTCGTCCTCATGCCCGCCCTCGCCGACTTCATCGACCAGCTTGTGGATTGCCTCGACCACAGGGTTCAAAGCATCCTCATTGCCGCTGAGCAGCATCCACGCCGCCAAAGCACCCGCTCCCGCCTTGTCGAAATGGTCGAAGATCATGTCGACAAGATCGCGTGGGCCTATGTCGCCGCCGCGGAAGCGATAGATTTGTTCGGCGATCTCGGCACAAATCGATTCGGCATGGTGCGCCGCCAATTCGCGTTGCAAGCCCGATGCTGACCCGAAATGATGGAGCAGATTGGCATGCGTCCGCCCGATCCGCGCCGCTACGGCCTTTAGCGTCACGGCCTGCGGCCCCGCCTCGATCAGCAATTCGCGCGCTGCCTCCAGCGCTGCGAGCCGACTGGCCTCCGGTGACAGCCTGCGCCGTGCACCAAAATCATGGGGGGAATCTGCGAGACCGGGGAATTTCACAACCGTCATGCTTTTGTCTTGATCGATACAATCACATTACGCAACTGCTCAGACGATTTACTGTGGCAGCAACCATTGCGCTACCGCCAGTTTATCACTTAACACACTCATTTTACAACAGATTATGTTACAAAACTTTCCGCGCGTTAACCCTTGGCGTTAAGCCCAAATTATTTCCCCACCCCCTAATCCGGGGGTGTGGGACATAGCGTTGAACAATTAAATGAAAATGCTTCCAGCCGCCAGCCGATGAGGGCGCGGAAGATGCGTACGCGCGGGCTTGAGGTGCAGCAACGGCATTGGGTGCGGGGCCAAGCCTATCCAACCGCCTTCTTCAACGCATTGTCCGCGGTGTTCCCGGTGGGGGAGGCCTTCATGATCGAGAGCCTGCGACCGTGGCAGGCACGCCTGCCCGAACCGTTGGCAAGCGAAGTCCGCACCTTTATCGAACAGGAAGCTGCGCACAGCCGCGAGCATGGCGTGATGAACCGCGCGCTTATCCGTGCCGGTTACGACATTGCACCGCTGGACAAGGTGATCCGCGGCTTCGTGACCTTTTTTTCGGGGACCAGCGAGATCACCAAATTGGGCGCGACAATGTGTATCGAGCATCTGACCGCGATCGTCGCTGCAGAGCTGCTTGCACGCCCGCATCATATGGATGGTGCCGAACCGGAGATGAAAAGGCTGTTCCTTTGGCATGCGATCGAAGAAGTCGAGCATAAGGCAGTCGCCTATGATGTGTGGATGCACGCAACCCGCGACTGGAGCGCTTTGCGACGCTGGGCGACGCGCAGCGCGATGATGATCGGTGTAACCACCAGCTTCGTCGTCAATCGCACGCGCGGTCAGGTTGAGCTGATGCGGCAGGATGGCGAGCATTGGGCGAAGGCGCTGCCCGGCATATTGCGTTATGGCTTTGGTAATGGCGGCGTCGGTCGCGCGGTGCTGCGACCATGGGCAAAATTTCTGAAGCCAAGCTTTCACCCATGGCAGATTGACGACCATGCGCTGGTTTCTGCAGGTGAGGCGCTGGTCGCAGCACTAGAGCCACCTTCATCCAAAACGGGGCCATCCGGCTTGTCTGATCCAAAGCCCGCATTGGCCGCCTAGGCGCCGTTCAGTCCGAAACGCCCGTTGACGCGAGCACGGCAAGTGCCACCAGCTCCGACGCGCTCGACGCCATGGTGGCGATTTGCACGGGCTTTTCGGTGCCGACCAGCATTGGCCCGATGATCTGGTCGCCGCCCAGTTCGCGCAACAGCTTGGCCGAGAGGTTTGCCGATTGCAGCCCCGGCATGATCAGCACATTGGCTGGACCCGACAGGCGGCAAAAGGGATAGTTCGCCATCAACGCCGGATTGAGCGCGACGTCCGGGGCCATTTCGCCTTCATATTCGAAACCCGGCTTGCGCTGGTCCAAGATGGTCACCGCCTCGCGGATGCTGCCCAGCCAGATACCAGCCGGATTGCCGAAGGTGGAGTAGGACAGAAAGGCAACGCGCGGCATATGCCCCATGCGGCGGGCGACCGCTGCGGTCTTTTCGGCGATATGCGCCAGCTCTTCGGCATTTGGGCGTTCGTTGACGGTGGTGTCGGCCATGAAGACGGTGTGGCTTTTGCCCACAAGGACATGGATACCAAAGGGCAGCTCGTCTTTTTTCGGATCGAGAACACGGCGCAGCTCGCGCATCGTTTGTGCGAAGGTGCGGGTCACGCCCGTGATCATGGCATCGCCCTGCCCCAGTTGCAGCATCAGTGCGCCAAAGATGTTGCGGTCGCGGTTGACCATGCGCGCCACATCGCGGCGGAGATATCCCCGCCTTTGCAATCGCGCGTAGAGCCGATCGACCATCGCCGGGACCAGCGGACTCGAAACGCTGTTGTGGATTTCATAGCTGTCGGGATCGTCAACACCCATGCCCTGCAATTTGGCGAGAACATTGGCATCGCGCCCGACGAGCACCGGAGTGCCAAAGCCATCCTGCCGGAATTGGACTGCAGCGCGCAGCACCACGTCCTCTTCGGCTTCGGCAAAGATCACGCGCTTGGGCTCGCTGCGTGCGCTGGCATAGACCTGCGCCATCACCGAAGTCGTCGGGTTCTGCCGTGCACGCAAGGAAGCGCGATAGGCGGCCATGTCGGCGATCGGCTTTTGCGCAACACCGGTTTCCATCGCCGCCTTGGCAACCGCTGCTGAAACCACCTCGATCAGCCGAGGGTCGAAGGGGGCAGGAATGATATAATCGCGACCAAAGCTTTGCGCATTGCCGCCATAGGCCGCCGCCACATCCTCATGCACGGTCTCGCGCGCCAGCTCCGCAATCGCGTTGGCTGCGGCGATTTTCATTTCTTCGTTGATCGTGGTCGCACGGACATCGAGCGCACCGCGGAAGATGAAAGGGAAGCCCAGCACATTGTTGACCTGGTTGGGATAATCCGACCGCCCGGTGGCGACGATCGCGTCGGGCCGCGCTTCAAGCGCATCCGGCGGCGTGATTTCCGGATCGGGATTGGCCATGGCGAAAATGATTGGCTGGTCGGCCATCGATTTGACCATGTCCTTGGTCATCATATTGGCAGCCGATAGCCCAAGGAACACGTCAGCACCAACAATCGCTTCAGCCAAAGTCCGCTTTTCGGTGGGTACGGCATGGGCGGATTTCCACTGGTCCATACCTTCGGTGCGGCCTTGGTAGATAACGCCTTTGCGGTCGCACATGATGACATTGCCGTGCGGCACGCCCATCGCCTTGATCAGTTCCGTACAGGCAATAGCAGCAGCCCCCGCGCCATTACAAACGACCCTGACATCCTTGAGGTCACGGCCAGTGAGCAGGCAAGCGTTGATCAGCCCTGCCGCCGAAATGATCGCAGTGCCATGCTGGTCGTCGTGGAACACCGGAATGTTCATCCGCTCGCGCAAGGTCTGCTCGATTACAAAGCAATCGGGAGCAGCGATATCCTCCAAATTGATCCCGCCAAAGGTGGGTTCGAGCAGTTCCACCGCGTCGATGAAACGGTCGACATCCTCGGTCTTCACCTCGATATCGATCGAATCGACATCAGCGAAGCGTTTGAAGAGAACCGCTTTCCCCTCCATCACCGGCTTCGACGCTAGCGCGCCCAGATTGCCGAGACCAAGGATCGCGGTGCCATTGGAAATAACTGCAACCAAATTGCCTTTGGCCGTGTAGTCATAGGCTGTCGCCGGATCGTCCGCGATCGCCTGCACCGGGACGGCAACCCCCGGGGAATAGGCAAGGCTCAAGTCACGCTGTGTCGCCATCGGCTTGGTGGCAACAATCTCGATCTTGCCCGGACGTCCTTCAGCGTGGAACTGCAAAGCTTCGACTGCGGTGAATTGGACATCGCTCTCGTTCATTTTCGCAGGCTCGCTCTGGTTACGCTCGATATAAGTCCGCCCTAGCGGCAATGTTCGCATAGGCGCAAGTGCGCAAGGCGCCGCTGCTGATTTCCACAGCTAGAAACCAGTGGCTCATTGCCTTGATGGCCCAAGCGTATAAGCGTTTTGGGGATGGAATCGCGCTTGCCTAAAAATGCCGTGCTCCCCGGGCTGGAAACGCCCACGCCGATGATGGTGCAATATCTGGCGCTGAAGGCCAAAGCGGCAGATTGCCTGCTTTTCTACCGCATGGGCGACTTTTTCGAGCTGTTCTTCGACGATGCGAAGGTTGCTTCGCAAGTGCTGGACATCGCGCTCACCTCGCGCGGCGAGCATGGCGGGTCACCGATCCCAATGTGCGGGGTGCCGGTGCATGCGGCAGAAGGCTATTTGGCCCGGCTGATCAAGGCAGGGCTGCGGGTGGCCATTGCCGAGCAGACCGAGAGCCCGGAACAGGCAAAGGCCCGCGGTGGCTCCAAGGCATTGGTTGCGCGGGACATTATCCGTTTCGTGACGGCCGGTACGCTGACCGAGGATAGCCTGCTCGATAGTTGGGCATCAAACATGCTGGTGGCGCTGGCTGAGGCTGGCGGCGAGATCGGGATTGCGGCAGCGGATATTTCGACCGGCTATTTCGAGCTGGTAACCGTAGCACCGGGTTCACTGGAGGCGGAACTGGCTCGGTTGGCGGCGAGCGAAATCGTTGTCGCGGAAAGTTTTTCTCAAGTTCCCTTTGGCGCGATTGTCCGGCCTAGGGAAGACTTCGACAGCATGGGTGGCGCGGCGGCGCTCACCGCGCATTTTGCGAGCGATAGCTTTGGCGGACTCGGTCGGGCTGAACTGGCTGCAGCGGGCGGGCTGCTCGCCTATCTGCGCCACGCCGGGCAAGGAAGCATGCCTTTCTTGAAAATGCCCGAACGGCGGCAGGTGGCCGAGCATCTGCTCATCGATCAGGCGACGCGCGACAGTCTGGAGATTACCCGCTCGACCAACAGCGGCGGGCGCGCCGGATCGCTGCTGGCCGAGGTTGACCGCACGATCACCGGGGCCGGAGCACGACTGTTGGCCGCCGATCTGGGCGCGCCGCTGATGGATCGCGCGAAGATCGAGGCGCGGCTCGCGCTGGTGCAATGGTTCCATGACGCACCGCTGCTGCGCGAAAGCATCCGCGCGGCGCTTCGCCAGTTGCCCGATATTGCCCGCGCGCTTGGCCGCGTGGTCGCAGGGCGGGGAAGCCCACGCGACCTCGGCCAAATCCGCGACGGGCTCGATGGCGCGCGAATGCTGCGGGAGCGGCTGGGGGCAATGGCGGAACGGCCTGCGCTGCTGGAGGCTATGCTGCCGATGCTCGACGGGCATGGCGCGATGGTCGATCTGTTCAGCCGCGCGCTGGTGCAGACACCGCCCACAGAGGCGAGCCAGGGCGGCTATATCGCTGAGGGCTTTGATGCTGCACTCGATGCTTTGCGCGTCGCGGGACGTGACGGGCGCGCGGCGATTGCGCAGATGGAGGCGCGCTATCGGGCGTCGACCGCCATTGCCTCACTGAAGATCCGCCACAATGGCGTACTCGGCTATTTTGTCGAGGTGCCTGCCAAAAACGCCGACGCGCTGATGGCAGCAGGCAGCGGCTTTACCCACCGGCAGACGATGGCAGGCGCAGTGCGCTTCAACTCGCCCGAACTGCATGAAGAGGCACTGCGGATCACGCAAGCGTCGGGCCACGCGCTGGCAGCAGAGGCGGCGCATCTGGAGGAATTGATCGGCATCGTGATGGAGCGGCGCGACGCCATTGCTGCGAGTGCGGATGCCTTGGCGCGGATCGATGTTTCTGCGGCCAACGCCGAACGTGCGGCTGAAGGGCGATGGTGCCTGCCGCATTTTGCCGCCCGTCCTTGTCTTGAGATCGAGGGCGGGCGGCATCCGGTCGTCGAAAGCGCGCTGGCGAAGTCGGGCGAACGCTTTATCGCCAACGATTGCAGGCTTTCCCCCGAACGAAGGCTCTGGCTGGTCAGCGGCCCCAATATGGGCGGTAAATCGACCTTCCTGCGGCAAAATGCCCTGATCGCGATCCTCGCGCAGGCGGGCAGTTATGTTCCCGCCACAAGCGCAAAGCTGGGCCTTGTCGACCGCCTGTTCAGCCGCGTCGGAGCTTCGGACAATCTGGCGCGGGGCCGATCCACGTTCATGGTCGAAATGGTCGAAACCGCCGCCATCCTCGCGCAGGCAACCGAGCGCAGCTTCGTGATCCTCGACGAGGTCGGACGCGGCACCTCCACCTATGACGGTCTCGCCATTGCCTGGGCCGTGGTCGAGGGCATCCACGAGGCAAACCGCTGCCGCTGCCTGTTCGCTACCCACTATCACGAACTCACCCGCCTTTCGGAAAGCCTCGACGCGATGTCGCTCCACCATGTCCGCGCGAAGGAGTATAAGGGCGACCTCGTTCTCCTCCACGAAGTCGCCGACGGCCCCGCCGACCGAAGCTATGGCATTGCAGTGGCCAAACTCGCCGGCCTGCCCCCGCCGGTGCTGGCGCGCGCCGCGCAGGTGTTGGAGCGGCTAGAAAAAGGCCGTGCCGAAACCGGCGGGCTGGCAGCGGGGCTTGGAGAAATGCCGCTATTCGGTGCTGCTCTGGACGCAGCCGAAGCAAAGGTCGACGCGCTGCGGGAACGGTTGGAAAGCACCGATCTCGACGCGCTTAGCCCGAGGCAGGCACTCGATTTGCTTTATGAGCTAAAGGGTTTGGCCGACAATTGATCCTCCTCGCCCCCGTGGAGGAACTCAGCCCAGCGACAGAAACAGCCCCGCCAGCGCAGCACTCATCAAATTGGACAAAGACCCCGCCGCCAATGCCTTGATCCCCAGTTTGGCAATCATCGGCCGCTGGTTGGGGGCAAGGCCACCGGTCACGGCCATCTGGATCGCGATCGAGCTGAAATTGGCGAAGCCACAAAGGGCAAAGGTGACGATTGCCACGCTGCTCGCTGACATCTCCTGCATCTTGCCCAAGTCGATAAAGGCGACAAATTCATTGAGCACTACCTTCGTCCCGAACAGCCCGCCTGCGGTCACCGCCTCGTTCCATGGCACGCCGAGCAGGTACATGATGGGCGCAAACACCTGCCCCAATATCCCTTGGAAGCTTAGGTTCGGGAAACCGAACAGCCCGCCAATGCCGCCCAAAATGCCATTGGCCAGAGCCACCAGCGCGACGAAAGCCAGCACCATAGCACCGACCGCGACCGCCAGCTTCACGCCGGTCTGTGCGCCTTGCGCTGCCGCCATGATGACATTGGCCGGCTTTTCTTCGTCATCATGCATGTCGGCGGCGACCGCCGGATCATCGCTGGCGGGTGCGTTCGGATCGTCGGGCATCATCAGCTTTGCCATCAATATGCCGCCTGGTGCCGACATGAAAGCCGCCGCCAGCAGGTAATCGATGCGGATGCCCATGGAGGCATAGGCCGCAAGAATTGTGCCCGCAACGCCTGCCATGCCGACAGTCATCACGCAAAAGAGCTGGGCCGGGGTAAGGCTCGCCAGATAGGGCCGGATCACCAGCGGCGATTCCGACTGGCCGACGAAGATGTTGGCGGCCGCGCAAAGGCTTTCGACCTTGGAAATCCCGGTGATTTTCTGCAGCCCGCCACCGATCCAGCGGATCACATATTGCATGATGCCCAGATAATAGAGGATCGAAATCAGCGCGGCGAAGAAGATGATCACCGGCAACG
>CAZSJE010000108.1:0-7984 GCA_964606835.1 uncultured Sphingorhabdus sp. | reverse complement strand
GGATGCCATACGCCGTCCCTATTCGATTTTGCTCCCGGTGGGGTTTGCCATGCCAGCGATGTTGCCACCGCCGCGGTGCGCTCTTGCCGCACCCTTTCCCCCTTACCCGGCCAAAGCCGTGGCGGTATGCTTTCTGTGGCACTTTCCCTTGGGTTGCCCCAGCCGGGCGTTACCCGGCACCGTTCCTCGCTGGAGCCCGGACTTTCCTCTCCTGCCGCCAAAAAGCAACAGCAGCGGCCGCCCGGCCCTCTGGCCTTTCACGCTATAGACGGCCCGCCTTCATATTCCAAGAGCAGCGCCCAAAGGATCGCGCGGCATTCGCCATCGATCACGCCGTCGACATTTTCGGGGCGGAAGCGGCGCTGGAAAGCGATCACGGCTTTGGGTCCATCGGAGATGCCGTAACCATAGCGTTCAAGCGCTAGCAGGAAGGCCGGATCGCTCCAGCCTGGATCGACCTTGGCCTTGGGACGCGGCACCGCCAGACCGACCTTTGCCAGCCGCTCCCAGTCGAACAATTCACCCGGATCCATCTTGCGCGCAGGGGCAACATCGCTGTGGCCGACGACATTGCGCGGTTCGATACCATAGGTTCTGACGATTTCGGCCACCAGCGGCACCAGCACATCCATCTGCGCTTCGGGAAAGGGGCGGTAGCCCCATTCATGGCCTGGATTGACGATTTCGATACCGATGCTTGCGCTGTTGCAATCGGTGATCCCGCGCCAGTAAGATAATCCAGCATGCTGCGCGCGCATTTCCTCGCGGACCATATGGACGACGGTCCCATCCTCATCGACCGTATAATGCGCTGAGACTTTCGAAGCGGGATTGGCGAGCCAACCAATCGCCTCCGCCCCGCTCTTCATGCCGGTATAGTGGAGCACGAGCATGGTGACGGGCAGCGTGCGCTCAGCGAAATTGGGCGATGGCGTCCAGATCATGCCCGCATCATAGGCATGCGCAACCAGGATGCAATTCTATGATTTCGTTGCAAACGCAGGCTCGTAAAAGCCGCGAAATTCCCGGCTGGCCTTAAACCGTTCGGTCTGGCCTATCACCGTTTCTGCAGCACCCAGCATCAATATGCCGTCCGGTCGCATCCGGTCGGCCAAATGGCCCAACACCCGTCCCCGGTTGGCATCGCACAGATACAACAGCATGTTCCGGCACAGGACCAAGTCGAATACTCCATAGGCCGGGGCCGCATCGAGCAAATTGTGCGAGGCGAAGTTCACGGCCTTCCGCACCGGGTCCTTCAATTGCCAGTCGATCCCCTCCTGCTCGAAATATTTGAGCATCAGCATGACAGGCAGGCCGCGCTGGATTTCGAATTGGGAGTAGCGGCCCTTACGTGCCTGCACCAGGGCACTGCCCGAAACGTCGGTTGCGTGGATCTGAATCGACCAGCCTGCCCATTTTTCCGGATTGTCGGCGAAATACATTGCCAGCGAATAGGGTTCCTGCCCGGTCGAGCAGGCCGCAGACCAGATGCGCAGCTGCCGCGTTCCCTTTCGTTGATCGCGCAGCGAATCGAGCACCGGGCCGGTGAGCAACGCGAAATTCGCCTGATCGCGGTAGAAGCAGGTTTCGTTGTTGATCATCGCCTCCACACATTCGCGCTCCAACGCGGCGTCTCCCTCGCCCGATAGCAACCCCGCCAGCATGTCCATATCGGGGATGGAGTGCCGCCGCAAAATGGGCTTCAGCGCCATCTCCACGCGCCAATGCCGGTTCGCCAGCAGCTGCTGGCCGCTATGCCGCTTTAACAGTTCGGCCAGTTGCCGGTGCAGTCTGCTATCATGTGCGGTCATGACAAAGCGACCTGCTTTAGAGCGGCAGAAATTCGGTCAGGGGTCATCACCGCGCTGGCCAGCTCTTCGCGCGCAACTGCGCCGGGCATGCCCCACACGACTGCACTGTCGGCATCCTGCACCAGGATCGTCGCACCGCATGCCGCCAAATCGCGCGCACCTGCGGCCCCGTCATTGCCCATGCCGCTCAGCACAATGGCCATAGCATCGCTGCCATAGACGCTGGCGACCGAAGCGAACAATGCGTCGACCGACGGGCAGTAGCGGCTGTCGCCATAGGTCGAGACATGCTCGATGATCACTTTGCCGCATGCTTTCCGGCACATCAGGTGCGCGTCGCCGGGGGCCACATAAATCCGGCCTGGCAGCACTTCTATGCCCTGCGCGGCGACTGATACGTGGCGATCGGTGTAAGACGACAGTTGCCGCGCGAAAAAGTCCATGAAAGCGTCGGGGAGATGCTGAACGATGAAAATCGGACAGTCGAGCGCCGGGTCGAGTTCGCTGATGATTTTGTAGATCACCGGGATTCCGCCGGTCGACGCACCAATGGCGAGACATGAAGGCTGGCGCAGTTCGAGCGATCTTGCCACCCGCATTTCGGGAAATGCTGGCTTGCGTATTTCGCTGCCCAGCCTGACAACCTTTTCGACAAGCAGTTCGGAAAAGCGCCCACCAAAGCCCGCCCGCCCCGGCTTTGCCAAAGTGTCGCAAGCGCCCAGCGACAGGGCTTCAAGCGCGGCAGGGCCGTTTTCCTCGACAAAGGATGAGACAACGATGACTCTCGCTCCGCGCGAGGCGGCGAGGATTTCGGGCAATGCGTCGAGGCCGCTGCGCTGCGGCATCTCTATGTCAAGCAGAATGACATCCACGCGCTCGACAAGCAGCATCCGCAGCGCCTGATCTGAGTCCACGGCTTCGGCAACAATGGAAATGTCCGGGCTGTCACCAAGCACCCTCGCGAAGATCGAGCGCGCCACCTTGCTGTCGTCCACCAGCATCACCCTTATAGGATGTGCATGGCCTTTTGGACGAGGCTTGAGGAGAGTGCCGTGCAGCGTCATCGCGGGGCGGCGCTAAAGGCAGCCAACAATCTGCAGCTTGTTCTCCAGCGTTTCGCGGTCGAACGGCTTCATGACATATTCGTCGGCACCGGCATCAATGGCCGCCTGGATATGGCCAATGCCATTTTCAGTGGTGCAGAAGATGACCTTCGCCCCCGTTTGCGCCGAAGCGCGATAGGCGCGCAGGAAATCCATTCCGCTCATTACCGGCATGTTCCAATCGAGCAGGATCACGTCAGGCGACGATTGCTGGCAGCGATCGAGCGCCTCGTCGCCATCGGCGGCTTCTTCGACCTGAAATTGCAGCGTCTCCAGTATGTGACGCGCTACCTTACGAATTACCTTGCTGTCGTCCACGACCAAACAGGATTTCATTGCCCCATCCACTTTCGAAAATTGCCCAAGCTAACCACCTAAGGCAGCGGCGCTTATCGAGCGGTTAATTTCCGCGCCTGGCAGAAGAATTTTGTACGCGCTCAGGCTGCAAGCGAGAGCGGCGAATCAAGGAGCATATGAGGCGACAGCTGCAAGACGATACGCTGGTCGATTTCAATCGCGCCCGACGCCACGGCCAGCCATTTCGGATCGAGCTTCGTCACCGGCTTCACCGCGCCTGCCGCGACTGAAACCACATCGCGCACCGCATCGACCAACAGTCCATAGGGCTGCCCCGACACCGTGACGATCACGGCAAGCTGGCCTTTTTGTGCGGCTTTGTTACGACCGGAAATCGCATATTGGCAGTCGATCAAGGTAAGCACGCGACTGCGCAAAGCGAAAAGCCCTGCGACCAACGGATCGCAGCGCGGCACTGCTACAACATCGCTGATCGACACGACCGACTCGACCCAGTTCGAACTGATCGCAACCTCGGTACCGGCGATTTCGGCTAGAAGGAAAAGCTCGTCCATCAGCACGCTCCCGACAGTTTGGATTCGATTGCCGCGATCAGGGCAAAGCGATCGTATCGATAGATGCTGGCCGGTTGGTCGGCGAGCGAATGGACTGTGCTGCGAAGTCGCAGCGCACGTGCATCGCCGGAATCTGCGCCACCACTTGCCAATACCACTTGCGCCGCATCACGATCAGCAGAGTCGAAGCTGACCGCGTACCCCGAAGCGCGCAGCAGCGGCTGCAGGATTTGCGTTTCCCATCCGCGTTCGGTGCCGACCTCTATGAAGCAAAGCGGTCGTTCGCCGTCCGCGCGGGCGACCATGGCCGCCATCTCGAAATATTGGAACGGATTGATCAGCTCAACCGGCTTGCCGTCGAAATGCACAATGCCTTCGCAGCTTGCCGGTTGCGCCGATGGCTCAATCCGGGCGGGAAGCGTGAAGATGTCAACGACATCGGCAACCGCCAGATAGCGGCTTTCCTTACCATCGGAAATTCGCAGCATCTTGACGAAGGCGTCGTCGGGGATGGCGTCGATCCCGTGCAGGTCGACCAGGGCGCCGTCGTTCGAAACGCAGAGCCGGCCGCCGACCTGATGAATGTCGCTGCTGGCGATATCCTCCATCCGTTCAACCATCGACAACCGCATCGCCCGCCGACTGCCCTCGATCGTATCGAAAAGCAGCGCGGCGTCGCCCTGCTCGGCCGTTTCCGCCACACGTGCCGTATCGGCGACAACCGTTTCGCCAAACAGCCCCTTCTGAGCGCCAATGACGGCAGCAAGGCCGCTTGCGTCGAGCAGCAACATTGGCTGCCCGTTGTCGGGCAAGGTTGTTCCGGCATACAGCCCGCCCGCCATCACCAGCGGCGCACCAGGCTTGACCACCAGTTCTTCGGTATCGATGACTGCGGCCACGTCGAGGCCAAAAAGCGCGCCAATCGCCGGACGCATGATAATCAGGCTCCGGTTTGCATCTGCATCGCCAGCGGCGACTTCGACACCCAGCAGGTCTTCAAGTCGCGCATAGGCAATACGCTGACCACGTACCTTGACTATGGGGGTGTCGCCAAGCGCCTCAATCTGGACGTTGCGGTTCCTCATCGACACGATCTCGACGATCGAGCCGCGTGAAATGCCATAGGTTTGGCCATTGGCGCGCACCGACAATCCGGCAATGATCGATAGTGTCAAGGGCAGCCTTAGCGTCAATTTCATGCCGCGACCGGGCTGGCTTTCCAGATCTATGCTGCCGCCAATTGCCTGAATATTGGTGCGGACCACGTCCATTCCAACGCCGCGACCTGAAATCGCGCTGACTGTGTCGGCGGTCGAAAGGCCCGGTGCGAACATGGTTTCCAGCTTCGCCCTTTCGGACAGCTTCTGCCATTCGGCAGCAGTGCAAAGCTTTCTTGCAATTGCCTTTGCGCCGAGCCGTTCGACATCGACCCCCCTACCGTCATCGGTAATTTCGACAAGGACCTGGTTTCCCGATTGGCGCGCCATTATGTGTATTTTGCCAGCAATGGGCTTTCCGTTTGCGATCCGCTCGCCAGCTGGCTCAATGCCGTGATCGGCGGCGTTGCGTAATATGTGGGTCAGCGGGTCGCGTAACGCATCGACCATTTCGCGGTCGATCTCGACATCATTGCCCTCGATTACCAGTTCGATCTGCTTGTCTAGCTCAAGGCAAATGTCGCGCATCAAGCGCGGCAGCGTCGAGAAAAGCCGGTCGATACCCTGCATCCGCATCAGCCCGATGGCTTCACGCATCTCGGCAACGCTGGCCGAAAGCCGGTCGAAGCTATGCTCGACTTCGGCCGACCCGGTTTTGCGGAGTTGCCGCGACACTTCGTTGCGCGCAAGGACCAGATCGGAAATCCCATTCATCAGCTTGTCGAGCAGCGATAAGGAAACGCGCACCGTTCCGGAGCGGCTTTTAAGGAAAGTGTCGGTTGCTTCGACCACTTCTATCGCGTCCGGGGTTGCAGTCTCGTCGGCTTCCGCCTGCCCCGCGCGCTGTCCAAGGAACAACAGCATCGCATCGATAAGCTTGCCGTCATTGTCTTGAACGGCAGCCCCCGATTCGAGCGCGTCGGTCAGTTCGGAGATACGGTCGATTACCGCCAGCACCGCAGTTACCAGCTCTGCGGAGGGCGAAAGTTCGCCATCGCGCGCTGCACTCAGCACCTCTTCAGCGGCGTGGCTCAGTTTCGAAAGGCGGGGCAGATCGAGAAAGCCGCAGCTTCCCTTCACGGTATGAACAAATCGGAAAACGCTGTCGACCAGCCCATGGTCGTCGGGTGTTTTTTCCCAAAGTACCAACTGCTCGGCCAATATAGCCAACGTCTCGCGGGTTTCGGATATGAATTCTTCGCGTAAATCGTCCATCGATGGTGGCCCTAAATTCTGGCCAGCAGCTTTGGACGAAGATGGTTAACATTTTCCGACCGGCGTTACGATCGAACAACTGCTCCAATCACCAGCTCCCCCTCTGCAGGTTGGGCAATCTGCACAATACCATTATTCTGTGCGCACAGGCTATAAACCATCCATGCCGCAGCGGTCCGCGAATCAATTTGCTCGGCAGGGAGCTTACCCTCCAGCGTATCGCGAACCGCTTGGTCGAAAATTACCCGCATGCCATTGGCATGAATAACAATTTCCTGTTCGCCCCCAGAATCGTTGACACGCATCTCGGCCCCGACATGGAGTTTTCCGCCCCGAACCAGTGCATCATTGGCAATCAGCACAAGGTTGAGAAGGATTTTGACTGCCCGCTTGGGCATCAAAGTCGATGGCACCGACCAGATCAGCTCGGTCTTGTTGCCTGCCGTCACCAGCGGCTCTATTACCGCACGCGCCTCCGCCGGATCGACTTCGGTCCCAAAGCCGCCTGCGGCGCCAAATGCCAGCCGGAAAAATTTCAGCTTATCGGCCGCCGATTTTGCGCTTTCGGCCAGCAAATCCATGCAGCGCTTGCGCATTTCCGGATCATGTTCGTCGGCAAGCAATTCCAGCCCATTATTCATCGCCCCGACAGGGCTCAACAAATCATGGCACAGCCGCGAACAAAGCAAGGCAGCCAAATCAACGTCTTTATCGGCCATTTTTAGATAGCTTCCGGGAAGAATTGTACATGGCGAGGCCATGAACGCAGTTTAAGCGCGATTCAACCCTCCTTGCGCCGATCTTGAACAGCCTGCGGCGAACCCCCACATGCGTGGGATGGCGGGGGACCATATCATCCATAAAGGCATAGTGGGTGCCGGTCGGCTCGACCGGGCGCTGGCCGAGGCGCTGCCCTCGCTTTCCCGCGCGCGCATCCAGGCGCTGATTGCCGAAAACGCCCTGACCATAAACGGCAAAGGCGTTGCCGACGGATCGTCCGCCAAATTTTCCGGGCAGTCCTTCGTCCTGGCTGTCCCCCCTGCCCGCCCCGACAAGGCCCAGGCGCAGGACATCGTGCTGAACATTGTGTTCGAGGATGAACATCTGATTGTGGTCGACAAGCCTGCCGGGCTGGTCGTCCACCCCGCTGCCGGTCATCCAGACGGCACTTTGGTCAACGCCCTACTCCATCATTGTAGGGGCAAGCTTTCAGGAATCGGTGGCGTCCAGCGGCCGGGGATCGTCCACCGCATCGACCGCGACACATCGGGGCTTTTGGTCGTTGCTAAGACCGATCAGGCGCATGAGGGGCTGGCTAAGCTGTTTGCCGCGCATGATATCGAGCGGCGCTATCTCGCGGTTGTTGCGGGTCAGCCCGCGCCGCCCGCAGGCACAATCCGCACGCAAATTGGCCGCCACCCCACGAACCGCAAGAAAATGGCGGTTCTGCCGGAACAGAGGGGCAAGCATGCGGTTACCCATTTCAGGATGCTGGAGGCACTCAAATCCGCGTCGCTGGTGGAATGTCGGCTGGAAACAGGCCGGACGCACCAGGTCAGGGTGCATATGGCGCATATCGGCCATCCTCTGATCGGCGATGCCACTTATAATAATCGACAAAAGGCGTTTTTATTTGGACCAAATCAGTCGTATTTCCCTCGCCAAGCCTTGCACGCCGCGTCATTGGGGTTTATCCACCCGATTACCGGTGAAAAGCTGGGTTTCGAAAGCAGTTTGCCTAATGATATTCAGGAACTGCTAACGTCGATACGGCTATAGATTTTCACTGCAACCGTCCGACCAAGGGGTGCTTGATGAGGCCC
>CAZSJE010000107.1:0-8052 GCA_964606835.1 uncultured Sphingorhabdus sp. | reverse complement strand
GCGCCAAGCAAAAGCTGAAGGGCTATTATGGCGACATCACCGAAAAGCAGTTCAAACGCGCCTATCAGGAGGCGGACCGCATGAAGGGCGATACGTCGCAGAACCTGATTGGCCTGCTCGAGCGCCGCTTGGACATGCTGGTCTATCGCGCCAAATTCGCGCCGACCATTTTCGCGGCGCGCCAGCTCGTCAGCCACGGCCATGTCCGCGTCAATGGCGTGAAGTGCAATATTGCCAGCCGCCAGGTCGATGTCGGTATGGAAATCAGTCTGGGCAACAAGGCCAAGGAAATGGCGCTGGTCATTGAGGCGCAGAGCCTGGCCGAGCGCGACATTCCCGACTATGTCAGCCCCAATGGCAACGACAAGGCTACCTTCGTTCGCGTCCCAACGCTCGACGAAGTGCCCTATCCGGTGAAGATGGAACCCAACCTGGTCGTCGAATTCTATTCGCGCTGATTGGTATTTTCCGACGCGTCGAAATTAGGGCGGCCCGCAAAGGCCGCCCTTTTCATTTGGGTTCCGAAAACCCCAGCGCCTTGCGCAAAAAGGCATCGCTCTTGGCCAGCATGTCGCTGCGCGCGGCGCTATCTTCCAGCTGGTGGTCGAGTTTGGGATAAAGCGTCATTTCGACGGTCTTCCCCGCAGATTTCAACTCGCTTGCCATATTTTTCGACTGGAACACTGCGACATTCAGGTCGAGATCGCCATGAAACAGCGCGACTGGAGCCTTGAACCGGTCGGCATGGCGCGCGGGTGAGCCTTCGGCAATATGCGGCCCGCTGCCGATGAAATCCTTCACTACACGGTAACTGGTGTAGCGCAGATTTTCTTCCTTCAGCTTGCCTAGGTCGGTGACCGGGGCAATCGCGATAATCGCCTTGAACAGATCGGGGTCCAGAACCGCCGATTGCAAAGCCGCATAGCCGCCGTAAGACCAACCAATAATGGCCAGCTTCGTGGGATCGGCAATCCCTTCGGATACCAGCCAGCGTCCGCTGTCATTCACATCGCCAATTGCCGTTTTCCAGCTTTGGAAACCATTTAATTGGTACCAATCATCGCCATAGCCGAACGAGCCGCGATATTGCGGTTGCAGCACCGCATAGCCACGGTTGGCAAAAAATTGCGGTAACCAGTCAAAGCCCCAGACATCTCTGGAGCTTGGCCCGCCATGGGGCATGACGATAGCAGGCAAGCCCTTGCCGGACGAACCTGGAGGCAACGTCAAATAGGCCGGCACGTCCGTACCGTCGGCGGCCTTCGCGACCACCGGCTTGACCACCGCCAGCTTGAACCCCTCCAGCTGCGGCCGCGAGGCAAGCAAAGGGCTGACGCTTCCGGCGGTCTGGTCGTACAGATAAAACTGGCCGGGATTGGTATCGCTCGACGCGCGCACAACCAGCTTGCTTCCGTCGGCGCTCATTCCGTTGAAACTGAGCAACGTAGCATCGGGAAGCGCGTTGCCCAGCGATTTGGAAAGTTTGCTTAGTGCAGGATCGAAATACACCACATGCTGCTTGTCGGTAATGTAGCTTACCCCGACGATCTTCTTTTGTCGTCCGAGCATTGCCACCCCCGTGACATCCACGTCATCGCGTTTGTACACCAATGTTTTGCCAAGACCGGGCGCCAGCTTCACTTTGTAGAGGGCAAAGCGCCCGTCCAGCTTTTCAAAGCCATAAACCTCATTTGTAGCTGGATCGACCGCTACCGGCAAAAAGCCGACATCGTTTCCAAAGTCATACTCGCCCAGCGTTTCCCATGCGCCGCCATCCGGGCCTCGATACAGATATTTGCGACGTCCGCTGTCGTAAGCGCCGTCCTGGATCACCAGCGACATGATCCGAATATTGCCCAGGCCATCGCTGATATAATCGTCGGCGAGCCGCATCGGCTTTAACACACGTTTTGACGTGACCTTGGCGGTGTCGATCCTGTCGACGCCGTAACCGTCTTCATCTTTCGCCATTAAAGTGCCTGTGGCGCTTTCGGGAACATATTCGCGGCCCATAAGCACCGCCCCATCGTCCCCGGGAAGCAGATCGATCACATCGCCGCCGCCAAAGGCAAAACGTTCGGCATTATTGCCTTGCCGCTTGCTCAAGACTTTCAGGTTGGAGCCATCGCTGTTCACCGCCACCACGCGCGTAACGCTAAACCGCTGCCCCGCCATTTCGGAAACTGCGTAAATCTTGCAGACCAACCGGCTGTTCGAAACCCAGTCGCAATTGCTCAGCCTTTCCGGATCGCCGCTCGCCGACATCACTCCCTTCGGCACCCCGTCGCCCGAAAGATCGATGGTGGTTAGCTGGTTTCCCTGCCCTGCTATCGGTTCGATGTAGGACAGCTTCGCTCCATCCGGCGAAAGCGAAATATCTTCTATGCCTTCACGGTGGCCGAAAGCTTTGGCGGAATCTTTGCCCTGCCCGACGACAGCGCTCGATGATAACAATAAGCCAAGAAAAACTGCTTTGCGATACATGGCTTTACTTCCCCTTTTTGTAAGTCATTTCTAACATGGCGATCAGCGCGTGCAAGCGGTGATATCGTGAATTTCAATTGAGTAGCTCCGGGCGCTCTGGCAGAAGGCCAAGCAACAACGACCTTTTATGGAGTATCCCATGCGCGTCCTGACGTTTGCCCTGATATCCTGCCTTGCGCTTGCCGCTTGCAAAAAGGTGGATGGTCCTGACGCCCCTACATTGCCTGAAGTCAGCGTACCCGCTCTGTCCGAAGCGACGATGAAGGATGTGACGAAGGAGCTCTCGTCCGATGCCTATGAGGGTCGTTCACCAGGCAGTCCCGGCGAGGAAAAAGCCGTCGCCTATTTGATCGAGAAGTTCAAGGCGGCGGGATTGCAACCCGGCAATGGCGAAAGCTGGACGCAGGACGTGCCGCTAGTCGAAATGACGGCAAGCAATTATTCGCCGCTGACGATCATGGCAGATGGACCCGGGCTGACATTCACCCATGGCGAGGACTTTGTCATCAACAGCTACCGCGAGGTCCCAAAAACACAGATCGCAAACAGCGATGTCGTCTTCGTTGGCTATGGTATCAACGCCCCTGAAAAGGGCTGGAACGACTATGCTGGCTTGGATGTCAAGGGCAAGACCGTGCTGATCCTGGTCAACGACCCCGATTTCGGCAGCGAGGGGCTGGATGGCCCATTCGGCGGCAAGGCCATGACCTATTATGGTCGCTGGACGTACAAATATGAAGAAGCCGCCCGGCAGGGTGCAGCTGCAGCCTTGATCATCCATGATGAGGCTCCCGCCGCCTATGGCTGGGATGTGGTGAATTCCAGCTGGACCGGCCCGCAATTTCAAGCACAGTCGAAGGACGGTGGCGCGGACCAGACGCAGGGCAATGGCTGGGTGCAAAAGGATGTCGCAAAGGCGATGTTCGCTGCCGCCGGACAGGATCTCGACAAAGCCATGGCAGCAGCAAAGCAAAAGGGCTTCAAAGCGATCGACCTCGGGCTGAAAGCCTCTGTCAGTTTCGATACGGCAATCTCAAAGAAGAACAGCAAGAATGTGATCGGCATATTGAAAGGCGCCAAACGCCCGGATGAAGTGGTGCTCTACACCGCGCATTGGGACCATCTGGGCCGCTGCACGCCCGCACCCGATGGCGACGATATCTGCAACGGCGCCGTCGATAATGCCACTGGCACGGCGGCGTTGGTCGCCCTGGCAGAAGGGTTCAACGCAGGCGGCGCGCCCGATCGCTCGGTTGTGTTCCTTGCTGTTACGGCGGAGGAGTCCGGCTTGCTCGGTTCCAAATATTATGCCGAAAACCCAATTTATCCTCTCGCCAAGACCGTGGGCGGGGTGAATATGGACGCCTTTTCGATGGCAGGGCCTGCCAAGAACCTGACTGTGGTCGGCATGGGCAAATCCGAACTGGACCTCTATCTGAACGCCGCAGCTAAGGCCGAGGGTCGCACGCCAGAGCGCGAACCGACGCCGGAAAAAGGCTTTTACTACCGCTCCGACCATTTCAGCTTTGCCAAGCTGGGCGTGCCGATGGTCTATTTCGAAGGCGGGGAGGATCTGGTCAACGGCGGCCGCGAGGCAGGTGCAAAGGCCGCCGACGATTATACCAAAAACCGCTATCACAGCCCAGCCGACGAATATGACGAGGCATGGGACTGGTCGGGCGTGATGGCCGACCTGAAGCTTTACTACCGCGTCGGACGCATGCTGGCGATGAGCAATGGTTGGCCGAACTGGGTGGAAGGCGACGAATTCCGCGCCATCCGCGACAAGAGCCGGGGTGGGGGCTAAACTCCCATGATCTTTCGAATGCCCGCCGAATGGGCTCCGCATGAGGCGGTGTGGATCGGCTTTCCATCCAGCTTTGAGGCTTGGGGTGAGCCGTTGGCGGGGGCGCAGCGGCAGATTGCCGCCTTTGCCAACGCAGTGCATGATGGCGGCAAAGGTGAGCGGGTGCATCTGGTTTGCGGTTCGGCAGAGGCTTTCGTACTCGCGCGCAATCTGGCCGAGGCAGGCGTGATCGTCGAGGTGCGCCATATTGGCGATATCTGGCTGCGCGACACCGGCTGCATCATCGTCGCCGATGGCGAGCAACGCGTAGCCCGCAATTTTGGCTTTAACGGCTGGGGCGACAAATATCATTATCCAGGCGACCAAAGCATCGGGCGCGAATTGGCCGAAGCTGCCGGGCTAAACATTATCAATTGCGACTGGGTGCTGGAGGGCGGCTCGATCGACGTCGATGGCGAGGGGCTGTGCGCGACGACAACCGACTGCCTGCTTAACCGCAATCGCAATGCTGAATTGGACAAGGCGCAGATTGAAGCGCGGCTGTTGTGCGATTTGGGAATCGAACGGACGCTGTGGCTGGGCAAAGGTCTGGCCAACGACCATACCGACGGCCATGTTGACAATCTGGCCCGTTTCGTGGCGCCTAATCATCTGGTGATCCCTGAGGCGCGCAGTGCGGACGATCCCAATGCAGCGATTTATGCCGATGCCCGGGCCCGCGCTGAAGCCTTTGGCTGCCAGGTCACGCCCCTGCCCTCAGTCGGACGTTTTGAACAAGCTGGCGAAGCGGTACCCGCCAGCTATATGAACTTCTACATCGGCAACAGCGTTGTTGTCGTTCCGATCTATGGCAGCCGTCATGACGATGACGCGCTGGCCGCACTGGCCGACCTGTTCCCCACTCGCAAAGTCATTGGTCTGCCTGCCGATGCGGTTCTGACAGGCGGGGGCAGTTTTCACTGTTCGAGCCAGCAATTGCCACTTTGATGGTATTGGAATTTCCTACCATGCAACGCATATAGCGGCCACCCAAGGAAAAGAGAGGAACTCCCCGAATGAAAAAGACCCTGATGCTGGCGCTCGCGGCTACCATGCTTGCAGCTCCCGTCGCAGCCGACCATCATGGCACGGGCAAAAAGGCTGCAGACCATGATGCCATGCACAAGGCGCACATGGACCGCTGGGCCAAAATCCTGGCCGATCCCTCGCGCGCAGAGGACGCCAAGCGCGACAAATATCGCCATCCGCTGGAAACCTTCACTTTCTTTCGCATTCATCCCGACCACAAGGTTGGCGAATATGCACCCGGTGGCGAGTGGGTCTCGCGGACGCTGGGCCGTTTCATGGATGAAAAGGGCAAGTTCACCGGCCTCTATTTCAGCACCGATGCCGGCTGGGGCGATGCTGCCACGCATGAACGGATCAAAAAGGGCGCAGCCGAATTCCCCGCCGATGTCGCAAAGGTCACCGGTCGCCCCGCAACCGACTATATGGGCTATTCGCTGAGCGCGATCCCCGAAGGCGAAAAGGGCACGTTTGACCGCATCATATTGATGCGGATGCTGCACAATATGCACAATTGGAACATCGCCGATACCGAATTGAAACGGATGCGCGAGCTGTTGAAGGATGACGGCCTGATCGGCATCGAACAACACCGCGCGAAGGCGGACGCGCCCAACAGCTATGCCAATGGCACCAAGGGCTATCTGCGCGAGGCCGATGTCATCAAGATGATGGAACTTGCCGGGTTCGAGCTGGTCGAAAAGAGCGAAATCAACGCCAATCCAAAGGACAGCGCCAACTGGCCCGACGGCGTCTGGACTCTACCCCCGCGGCTGGCTCTAAAGGATGTCGACCGGGCCAAATATGAAGCCATCGGCGAATCCGACCGGATGACGATGATCTTCAAGAAGAAGCTTTGAGCCTCGAATTTGCCATCCGCGCGCTTATTTCGGGGCTGATCGTTGCAGCGATCGCCCTCATATCGCGCAAAAGTCCGGGCCTTGGGGGATTGATCGCATCGATTCCCCTTGTCTCCACACTTGGCATGATCTGGCTTTGGCGTGATACTGGCGATGCCAGTCTGGTTGCTGACTATGTCTATTCGGCCTTCTGGTATTTCCTGCCCTCGATCCCAATGTTCCTGCTAATCCCATGGATGCTGCGATCAGGGTATGGATTCTGGATGGCGCTTGCGGCGGGTATTGGCCTTACCCTTGTGCTTTACCTGCTGACAATCGGGATTGCGGCCCGTTTCGGCGTGCGGCTATAGCGCTGCCATGAGCAGAACAATCACCGTTGCCGCGCTGCAACTGCCGCTTTTGGGCAGCGAAGCAGAGAATATCGATGCCGTATCCGATCTGGTGACGCGCGCTGCTGCCGATGGTGCAGAGATCATCTTGCCGCCAGAGCTCTTTTGCGGCCCCTATTTCTGCAAGACACAGGAAGAGGCTCATTTCGCTCTCGCCCGGCCAACACTGGAGCATCCCTCAGTGCTTGCCATGGCAAAACTGGCCAAACAGCTCGGTGTAGCGATTCCGACCAGTTTTTTCGAACGCGACGGGTCACATTTTTACAACACGCTGGCGATGATTGATGCGGACGGCGAAATCCTTGGCACCTATCGCAAAAGCCACATTCCCGATGGCCCCGGCTATCAGGAGAAATATTATTTCCGCCCCGGCAATACGGGGTTCAAGGTTTGGGATATATTCGGCACGAAAATCGGCGTCGGCATTTGCTGGGACCAATGGTACCCTGAATGTGCGCGCGCCATGGCGCTGATAGGTGCGGAACTGCTCTTCTACCCCACCGCCATCGGTGCCGAACCGCAGGATGCGACGCTTGACACACGCCATATGTGGCGTCGGGCGATGGTCGGGCATGCAGTTTCGAATTGCCTGCCCGTCATCGCCGCCAACCGGGTCGGCGCAGAGGCCGAACATGGTGGTGAGGCTCAGAAATTCTATGGTACTAGTTTCATCGCCAACGAATGGGGCGACATCGTTGCCGAGCTGGACGACAGCGAAACCGGCCTGTTGGTCGCAAGCTTCGACCTTGACCAGGCGCGCGCGCACCGCGCCTCGATGGGCTTTTTTCGTGACCGCAGACCGCAGCTTTATGGTCGGCTGGTGGAGGATATCTGAGCGATCATCTCTACCTGATCGCGCTTGGTTCCAACCAGCGTCTGGCGCATATTGGCGGACCACCGCAAATTGTCGAGCAGGCCATCGCCGCGCTCGAAACCGGTGAAATCGACGTCTTCGCCGTTTCTCCGATCATCGGGAGCCTTGCAATCGGACCGGGGCGGCGGCGCTATGCCAATGCCGCCGCGCTGCTTGCGACTGCGCTCGATCCGTCCACCCTGCTCGACCGGTTGCATCAGATCGAAGCCCATTTCGGGCGCACACGGCGCGGCCAACGCTGGCAATCGCGCACGCTCGATCTGGACATCATATTGTGGTCGGGCGGCATCTGGGTGTCTGACGAACCGTTGGCTATTCCGCATATGGCAATGCGTAAACGCGGCTTCGTGCTTGGACCGGCAGCAGCCATCGCCGCCGAATGGCGCGATCCGGTGAGCGGTTTGACCATCCGCCAGCTTTTTCATAACCAACAACGCCGCAAGCCGCTTGACCCTCCGGCAAAGCATGCCTAGGGGAGCGGCAATCCAATGATGCGCGCCACTGCGCGGCTCAGGGGCCCTTAGCTCAGTCGGTAGAGCAACTGACTTTTAATCAGTAGGTCGCTGGTTCGAA
>CAZSJE010000106.1:2423-8084 GCA_964606835.1 uncultured Sphingorhabdus sp. | reverse complement strand
GTGAAACCATGGATGCCTGACTTGGCGGCGGCATAGTTGACCTGGCCGATCTGCCCGCCCTGCCCGTTGACCGAACCGACATTGACGATGCGCCCCCATTTGCGTTCGCGCATCCCAGTAAACACTGCTTTTGCCATGTTGAAACAGCCGGTCAGGTCGACGCGGATCACTTCGTCCCATTGCTCGAAGGTCATTTTCACCATCGTAGCATCGCGAGTGATCCCGGCATTGTTGACCATGATGTCGATGGGACCGAACTCGGCCTCGATCGCAGCGCAGCTGTCAAGGCAGGCTTGATGGTCGCCCACATCCCATTTCCTGACGGCAATCCCGGTGCGGTCGGAGAATTCCTTCGCAGCCGCATCATTGCCGCCATAGTTTGCAATAACCAAACGGCCCTTTTCCTTCAGCTTTACACTGATCGCCTCACCAATGCCCCGTGTCCCGCCGGTGACTACCGCAATGCGCATCTTCGCTCTCCTGTTTTGGGTTGTTTTGCTTACCGATAGCGCCAGTTGCAAAGGTCAACAAGTTGACGCGGACGTTAGCGCAATGCTATTCCAGCCACCCAGCCAGTTCCCGGCGAACCAGCGTCTCCAGCATCGCCATCCCCGCATCGCTGGCGTTGAGGCAAGGGATATAGGCGAAGTCGGTGCCGCCTGCCTCTACGAACAGCTCCTTTCCGCTGATCGCCAGTTCCTCGAGCGTTTCCAGACAATCCGATGAGAAGCCAGGTGCGAATATCGCGACCTTCTTCTTGCCTTCGCGCGCCAGCGCCTCAAGCGTGTCGTCGGTTGCCGGTTCGAGCCAGCGGGCATTGCCAAAGCGCGACTGGAAGGTAACGGTCAGTTCCCGGCCCAGCGCCTCGGACAGCAGCCGTCCACTCTTCTGGCATTGGCAATGATAGGGGTCGCCTTCGAACAAGGTCCGCTGCGGCATGCCGTGGAAGCTCGCGACAATCGCATCGGGTGCGAAATCCAGCGCCGCGAGGCCCGCGCCCACCGACGCAGCCAGCGCATCGATATAGGCCGGGTCGTCATGATAGGGCGGCAATGTCCGGATAGCTGGTTGCCATCGCATGTTGGCGAGAGTCGCAAAGGCTTCATCGAGCACCGTTGCGGTCGTCGCTGCCGAATATTGCGGATAGAGCGGCGCGATCAGGATGCGGTTACAACCTGCTGCCTTCATCTCCTCCAGCACCGCGCCAATGGCAGGCTGGCCATAGCGCATGGCATATCGTACCTGCACCTCCGGCATGGCAGCGGCCAGCGCCTTTGTCTGCGTCTGGGTGTAAACCGCCAAGGGAGAGCCACCATCCATCCAGACCTTGGCATAGTTGGCTGCCGATTTCTGCGGACGCGTATTGAGGATGATCCCGCGCAGCACCGGTTGCCACAGCAGCGGCGGGATTTCGACAACACGGCGGTCGGACAGGAATTGTTTCAGGTAGCGCTTCACTGCCTCGGTCGTCGGCGCATCGGGGGTGCCGAGGTTGACGAGCAGCACCCCGACCTTGTCGGGGGCAACCGGCGGATGATCGGCGGGTAGTTCCATCACAGTCCGCTCGACAATAGGGGCAGCTCGCGCAAGCGAATGCCGGCAGCGGAGAATAAAGCGTTGGCGATGGCCGGAGCCACGGGTGCAACGCCCAGTTCGCTGACCCCGCCCGGAGCTTCGTCGCTGCGGACGAACTCAACCTCTATTTCCGGGATATCACCGAGCAGGGGTAAGTCGATGTCGCGGAAGCGGCGGGCAAGCGGCAGGCCGCGTTCATAGGCCGTTGTCGAGCCCAAAGCTTGCGCCAAGCCAAAGATGATCCCGCCCTCGATCTGCTGCCGTGCCATCTCCGGATTGATCAGTCGCCCGCAATCGACCATTGCTGAGATACGGTCGACGCGCACTCCGCCCTCGTCGGTCCGTGCCGAGGCGACCAGTGCGATATGGCTGCCTACCATGCTGTGGCAGGCGATCCCTTTGCCGCTGCCGCCTGCACCACCATCCCAGCCCGACAGCGCCGCAACCCCGGTCAGGCACCGGGCCAGCCGCGTCTGCCCGACCAGCATCTGCATGCGATAGGACAGCGGCTCGACACCTGCTGCACGGGCCAGCTCGTCGATGAAGGCCTCGACGAAAAAGGTGGTGTAGCTATGCGCATTGCCGCGCCATAGCCCGGTCGGCAGCGACAGGTTCACCGGGAAATGCGCCACGGTCAGGTTCGGGATTGCATAGGGTGGCCTTGCGCCATCGAGCGCCAGCGGATCGACCTCGCCGCGCACCGCCGCGATTGCCTCCGCTGGGCTATCACCCGAAAGCCGCTTCATTTGCTGGCGCGTCGTGGCGGGTACCGCAATTTTGACCGACAGTCCTTGCACCCTGCCCGCCACATCGAGCGTTGCCGTCATCCGCGCAAGCGCAGGCGGCCTGACCGCATCGCGCATGAAATCCTCGGGCCGGGACCAAATCAGCTGCACCGGCCGTTCAGCCTGCTTGGCGAGTACAGCAACCTGTTCGGCAATCAACGAGTCGAGATTTCGACCGAAGCTGCCGCCTGCCTGCATCGCGATCAGCGTCACGTCGTCGACCGAAATCCCTATTGCGCGCGCCGCCGCCTGTCGCGCTGCTTCCGGAGCCTGGCTGGCCAGCCACAATGTCAGCCTCCCATTGGCGAATTGCGCTGTTGCACTGCGCGTCTCCACAGGGGCGTGCAGCGCGGGGGCAACGGCATATTGGCTTTTGAAAACGCGCGTTCCTGCTGCCTTGTCGAGCGTTGCTTCGAAGGTGCCTTCGTTGAAGATGCGGTAACCCTTGCCCTTGGCCAGCATGCGGTCGAGCGTATCATTGATCGAACCGCTGTCGGGCATCCGCCCGGTGGTTTCAAAGACAGGCGCGACCGCATCAAGCGCCTTGTTCGCGGCCCACCAGTTGCTGGCAAGGGCCGCCACCCAGCGGTCGGTCTTGATCAGCTTGACGAATCCCTTGATCTTTGCGGCCCCGCTGGCCTTCACCGATTTCAGCCGCGTATCGCCAATCGGCCCAGCGCGGACCGAGGCGTAGAGCATGTCGGGCAAGCGGATATCGCCTGCAAAATTTGCGCTGCCATCGACCTTTGCCGCCGCGTCAAGCCGGGGCATATCCCTGCCCGACAGCGCATTGGAGGGTGAGGCGCGCAAGGGGACGGGATCGGGAACCTCGAACTCTGCTGCCTCTGCCACCAGGTCGGCAAAGGCGATTTTCCGTTTGCCGAAATAGACGAAGCCAGCGCCGGTGTCGCAGTTTTCCCAATTGGTGTCCCAGCGCTTGGCCCCTGCCTGGCAGAGCAGCACTCGCGCGGCGGCGCCCGCCAGGCGGCAGGGCGTTTCGAACTGCCGCACCGACGTCGATCCCGCCGTGATCATGAAGGCGTTGCGCTCTGCCCAGTCGTCGGTAATGTCGTCGGCCATCTGGCCGCCCACGCTGCCGCCGAAGCTGGTGGGCAGCATCGCCGTTCGCCATTCCCGGACGAACAGCTGATTGGCAAATTCGGGGCTGGCGAGCGCCGGTTGCACCGCCACCGTCCGCCAGTCGGCGCCCAGCTCACCCGCAATAATCTGCGCCAGCGCGGTGTAGCTGCCCTGCCCCATTTCACTTTGCGGGACGGCAATCGTGACTGTGCCATTCTCGCCGATCTTCAGCCAGCTGCCAAAGCCATGTTCGCCTTTGTCCAATGGCATGTTGGCGCGATACTGGCGTGGCCAGAACTCCCACGCGAGCAGCAGGCCAAGGCCAACGCCGCCACCGATCAGCAATTTGCGCCGGGTCAGGCCCCAGTCGCGGTCATTACGCTCCCGATCTCTAACGCTCATCGCGCGTCGATCCACTCGCTGACCTGCGCAGCGATCTCCGCATAGGCGCGCGCAATCGGCCCGTCGCCCAGCGCTGGCGGAACGCCGTCGTCGCTTGCCGTCCTGATCGCGATGTCGAGCGGGATGCGGCCAAGGAAAGCTAAGCCGAGTTCGACGGCTGCCGCCTCCGCCCCGCCGCTGCCGAAAGGATCACTCATTTCGCTGCAATGCGGGCAAATATATCCGGCCATATTCTCCACCATGCCGATGATCGGCACTTTTGCGGTTTCGAAAAAGCCTATTGCACGCGTCGCGTCCATTAGGGCCAAGTCCTGTGGTGTCGAGACGATCACTGCTCCGACCGGCCGGTGTTTCTGGATCATCGACAGCTGGATATCGCCGGTCCCAGGCGGCATGTCGACGATCAGGTCGCGGACATTGCCCCAATGCGCGTCGACCAGCTGTGCCAACGCCTGCCCCGCCATCGGCCCGCGCCAGGCGACGGCCTGCCCGGGCCTGACCAATTGCCCCATCGAAAGGAACGGCACATCGCCCGCGCCTGCCAGTGGGTGTAGCTTCTTGTCTTCTGCCTCGGGCTTCGCATCCTCCAGCCCCATCAGCCGCGGCTGCGACGGACCGTAAATGTCCGCATCGACCAGACCCACTGCCCGCCCCTGCCGCTTCATGGCAACTGCCAGATTGGCGGACAAAGTGGATTTACCCACGCCACCCTTGCCGCTTGCCACTGCGATCAGCCGCTGGCTGACCCGTTCGGCGGTCTGCATCAGCCGGATGGGCGCACCCGGTGCCGCCTGGCCGATTGCCGTTCGCACGGCATTTTCGAGCGCGGAGCGACCCGCATCGTCAAGCCCGGTCACATCGAGCAGCAGCGAAACGCCATCGTCCTTCACACGCAAGCCGCTGGCGCGGCCTCCCGCCACCGGGCCGATGGCCGCCTCAATCCTGCCTGTTTCGATCATGCGAAAGCGAATAGATTCAGAATTGCGGGAATGACACTGTTTTTATGCGAAACGCCTCCTATATGTCGGTCCATGAGCGATATAGAGGATGGAGGGGCACCCAAGCCCCTGAACAACGACAGCAAAGGCCCATGGGATTTCCCCGGTTCAGGCGGCGGTAGCGAACCGCCGAAAAAGGGGCGTGGCAAGGCCGATGGCAGCAATGCGTCTGCCGACCGGGACGACGATCAGAACCGCCCCGCAAACCCGTGGGAGCCGCAAAAGCCGGTTGGGCAGAAGCCGCGCGGCCCATCACTTGAAGAGCTGTTCCGTGGCGGAAAGGGCGGCAAAGGCGGCGGTGGTTTTGGCGGCTTGCCGCAGCGCGCCGATGGCAAGAGCTGGTGGCCGATCATCCTGGGCGGTCTGGCCATCCTGTGGATTGGCTGGACCAGCGTGCACCGGCTGGATTCGCAAGAGCAGGGCGTAGTGACCCTGTTCGGCAAATATTCGCGCACGGTTGGTTCGGGTATCGCCTTCACTTTCCCGGCGCCAATCGAGCAAATGACCAAGATTGATACGCAGGGCATCAGGCGGACCACCATTGGTTCGCCCAAGGCGAGCAACGACAATCTGGTGCTGACCAAGGATGAGAGCCTGATCGACATGAGTTATGAGATCGGCTGGTCGATCCGCGACCCCGAACGCTTCCTGTTTCAGCTCGACAAGCCCGAAACCACGGTTCAGGAAGTGGCCGAAAGCGCCATGCGCGCGGCAGTTGCCAATTTTGACCTGAATCAGGCGTTCGGCAGCGGCCGTGGTGAAATCGAGGCACAGGTGCGGCAGCGGATGCAGGCGATCCTGAACGAATATCGTTCGGGGAT
>CAZSJE010000106.1:0-2323 GCA_964606835.1 uncultured Sphingorhabdus sp. | reverse complement strand
AGGCACAGGTGCGGCAGCGGATGCAGGCGATCCTGAACGAATATCGTTCGGGGATCAGCATCCAGCGAGTGACGATCCTGCAATCCGATCCGCCGGCCGAGGTCAACGACGCCTTCCGTGAGGTTAACGCAGCTCAGCAGCGGCGCGAAAGCTATCTGAACGAAGCGCGCGGCTATGCAAGCCGGGTGACCGAACTCGCGCTTGGTGAAACCGCCGAATTCGACAAGATTTACGAACAGTATAAGACGGCACCTGAAGTCACCAAGCGGCGGCTTTACTATCAGACGATGGAAGAGGTGTTGGGCAAGGTCGACAAGACGATCGTTGATAGCGGCAATGTGACACCTTACCTGCCGCTCCCCGAAATCCGCCGCCGCGCCGAAGAAGCGCCTGCCGAAGCCGTCAACGTCACGGGGAAGAAATGATGGACCGCTCTGTTCTCCGCAATCCCATTGCATTGAGCCTGATCGCGCTCGCCTTTGTGGTGCTGCTGGCGCAGTCGATTTCGGTCGTGCCCGAAACCAAGCAGGCGATCATCAGCAGCTATGGCCAGCCTTTGCGCGTGGTCAACGCATATCGCGCCAAGGAAACTTTCGGCAACACCAACGCTGGGCTCGCCTTTCGCATCCCCTTCATCGAGCAGGTGACCTGGGTCGACAAACGCGTGCTGAGTGTCGAGATGGAGCGGCAGGAAGTGCTTTCGACCGACCAACTGCGGTTGCAGGTCGATGCCTTTGCCCGCTTTCGCGTAACCCAGCCGATCAAGATGTATCGGACGATCCGCAGCGAGGACCGGCTGCGCGACCAGTTGAAGACAATCCTCGGTTCGCGGCTGCGTAACGAACTTGGCAAGCGGTCATTCGCCACCTTGCTCAGCCCTGAACGCAGCGAAGTGATGGAGAATATCCAGACCGCGCTTAACCGCGAGGCCAACCGTTACGGTGCCGAAGTCATAGACGTGCGCATCAAGCGCGCGGACCTGCCAGATGGCGCGCCGCTGACCGCCGCATTCCAGCGCATGGAAAGCGCGCGGCGCCAAGAGGCCGTGGCGATAGATGCCGAGGGCCAGAAAGAGGCGCAGATCATCCGCGCCAATGCCGAAGCAGAGGCTGCGCGCATTTATGCTGAAAGCTTCAACAAGGACCCGGCCTTCTACGATTTCTACCGAGCCATGGAATCCTATCGCCGCACCTTCCGTGACGATGGCGAGAATGGAAAAACCAATGTCGTGCTCTCGCCCAACAACGAATATCTGCGCAAATTCCGCGAGGGCCAATAGGACGGTGGAAGTGACGAGACGGGTGACGTTTGTCGAAACACATTGCTCGTTCGTCCGACGGTGACAGGTGTAGACGCATCATTCAATTGGCGTTCAGCTTTTTGGGCGTCAGTCGGAAAACCAAAGATCGGCGCAGCTTTGCGCCCAGACGAAGAGGACCGAATATCGTGCGTATCGCTTATGGAGTGACAGCATTGCTGCTTGTTTCGGGAAGCGCCTTTGCGCTTGCCACTGGCCAGCCGGGTGGTCCGGTTCCGGTGCCGGGCTCGGTTGCACTGGCACAGTCGGGCATAGCCCCGCGCGGTGCGCCTGACAGCTTTGCCGATCTGGTTGAGCAACTACAGCCGGCCGTGGTCAACATCGCGACCAAGCAAAAGGTGCAGGTGGCGACCAGCTTCAATCCCTTTACCGGTGAGCGCGCTCCCGTGACGCAGGAGCAGCAGAGCGGCGGCTCGGGCTTTCTGATTTCGGCCGACGGATATATCGTCACCAATAACCATGTGGTTGCCAGCGGCCAGAATAATAATGACGCTGTCGACCGGGTGACAGTCACCTTGTTCAACGGCAAGGAGTATACGGCAAAAATCGTCGGTCGGGACCCTGTATCGGATGTCGCGGTAATCAAAATCGATGCGACTGGTCTGCCCTTTGTCGAGATGGAAGAATCAACCAAGAGCCGGGTGGGGGACTGGGTGATTGCCATTGGCAATCCGCTGGGCCTGAACAGCTCAGTCACCGCCGGGATCATTTCTGCATTGCAGCGCAATATTGGCGCGGGCGGGGCCTATGACCGCTTCATCCAGACCGACACCGCAATCAACCCCGGCAACAGCGGCGGGCCGCTGTTCAACCTGCAAGGCAAGGTGATTGGGATCAACAACCGCCTGATCTCGCCCATTCAAGCGAATATTGGCGTCGGCTTTGCAATTCCGGCAGAGGAAGCTCTGCCCGTTATCGAAACGCTGCGCAAGGGCGGACGTCCGGAACGCGGCTATCTGGGCATCGGTATCCGCCCCGTGGGCGAGCGGCTGGCAGACTCGCTGG
>CAZSJE010000105.1:4818-8109 GCA_964606835.1 uncultured Sphingorhabdus sp. | reverse complement strand
GTCACCGTAATTCCACCGTAATTCCGATCTGCAGATTGATTACTCTAGGCAACGGGTCAGAGCAGATTGCTATAGCATTTGTTGCCATATCGCGGAACATGCGGGCTGACGCTAACCTCTTCACCATTATATCGGCATTTTAATGCGCGTGGAATCGATGGGAGGAACCATGAACGATGTTTTATCAGCAGCTCAAAATTGGGGTAGTTGCAATTATACTCGCGTGGCAGTGTCCCGTTATGGCTGATCAGCCTGGACATGTTACTGGAATCGGCGGCATTTTCGTCAAGAGCAAGGACCCTGGGGCACTTACGCGCTGGTATAAGGAAACTCTGGGTCTGGACGTCGCTGCTTGGGGTGGAGCCGCTTTGCCGTTTGACAATCCGGGCCACCCGCCAAAGGTTACGTGGATGGCGTTTCCGGACACTACCGATCACATGCAACCATCAGCGCGTGAGTTCATGGTCAATTTTGCGGTAGATAACATGGACGCGATCATTGCCCGGCTGGCGCAAAACGGGGTGGCAATCCTGAAGCGGGATGATTCGGATCCATTTGGCCGTTTCACTTGGATCCAAGACCCGGACGGCACATTAATTGAGCTCTGGCAGCCTAAATAGCACGCACGCACCACGCTTCAGTCGTTCGGTCGGCGCCAAGGGGCCAAAACTTCATAAGCCGCGACATCGGTTGCACCGGGTTTGGAACGGCGCAGTAACTTTCGCGCTACAAGATGGTCAACCGCATCCTGCACGCCGCGCTTGGAGAGTCCGGTGCGCTCCGCAAGCTGGACGTGGCTAAACCGCGGCAATGCCCCGTCGCCAGCCGACGACGCCAGCGAAAGATACACAAGAAAGGCCGACGAGCGGCGATCATGCCCGACCAAATCCCGCATCAACGTGTCGAGAACATAAGGATCAAGAGTGTAGTGCTTGGCGCTCATAGCTAAAATAATTACCACATCAGTGCCGCGTGTGAAGCCATAGCCTGCGATTACGGACGATAGGTAAAATGATCAAAAAGCTCAATTATGTAGGTATACCAACGCGCGATCAGGATCGCGCGCTCAAATTTTGGACGGAGATCATGGGTTTTTTGATCACGACGGATCGTCCGGTAGGGGAAAAGCGCTGGATCGAGCTTGCTATCCCCGGTGCGCAGACAGGCTTGTTGCTGTTCACGCCAGAAGGTCATGAGGACAGGATCGGTACATTCTTCAACGGTTCGTTCGGCTGCGACAACGTAGAGTATGAATATGGTCGCCTCTTAGCAAAAGGAGTCAAATTTCTTGGCCCGCCCAAACTGGAGCCGTTCCCTCATGTTTACTTCGAAGACACCGAAGGGAACTCATTTTTCTTGTCGAGCCGATAGTCGCCGCGCGAAGGATTATGCCAACAGTTAGAAAAGGAGTGAGGCCAGATGATTTACGCCGCATTGTTACTCGGTAAAGCCGGGTTTGTTTTGTTTACTTTAGGACTTGCATTGGGCGTCGCCATTCCCCGCCTTAAAAACCCGAGGATGGGATTGTCTGCCCACCTCACTGCAGTCCAGGGCGGTCTGGCGCTGTTGGCATTTGCATTGTTCGGGACGAATTTTGAAATCGGAGATTGGGCAGCCATGCCCATTGCATTTTCACTGGCTGCATCAACTTATCTTTTGGTCACCGGTCTCGTCCTTGCTGCATTGACCGGGGCAAGTCGGGCACTTCCAATCGCCGGCCAAGGATTCAAAGGAAGCCCTGCCACAGAAATGGCCGTGTCAATCTTGACCGTTGGTAGTTCGGTCTGGATGCTTTTGACATGCATAACGATTTGCCTGCTTTTCCTGTTCGGGTAACTGCCGTCGCCCTAGTGTCTACTTTGGCAGCTTTCGGCAGGCCGTTGCCGAAGCTTCCCAAAAACCATTACGGTGACACTTTACTTTACCCCTAAACTCCATCCCCATCTCCTGTCAGTTCTCACCCAAACACTGCACCGTTACACGGGGACACGCAATAGCGTGTCCCCCTTGTCCCGCACATCGAAGGGGACACGGAATACCGTGTCCCCGGCAACGCTTCAAAAAACCCCTGTCCTACAATATACCTTGTATGTTCCAATACGAGCATGACCGACTCACTCTCACCGCCCTCGCCCACCCCGCTCCTCGCCGATGAGGAGCTCCTTGCATTCCCCGCCGTGCCACTGGACCGCAAGCGCAACAATGGCTGGACGCCTGCACAGCAGGAACGCTCCATCCTTGCGCTGGACGTTATGGGTTCGGTCGACCGAGCAGCAAAAGCAGTGGCAGAAACCCTATTTTTTGTAGGGTGGCGAAATATTGTTCTGTGGGTGACTTTCGCGATGTTTGAAATTCGGTACGGCCCGGCGCGCCGCCCACCACCCTTTGGTAACCTGTTGGCACTATGAGTAACTTCATGCAGGATGCATCGGTGACAGCAGAGCAACTTCCCTCCGATTTCGGAAGCCGCGTGAAACGCGCGGTTTTGTGGCGTTCGGGGACGCAGATTGTCGCGCAGATCATCAGCTGGGGGGTGACACTCGCGGTGCTGCGCATCCTCGACCCGCATGATTACGGGCTGTTTGCGATGTCGGCGGCGGTGCTGGTGTTCCTCAATTTCCTGAACGGCTACGGCTTTGTCAGCGCGCTGATCCAGCAGGAACATGTCGAGGAAATCCGCATCCGGCAGGCGTTCGGGATGATGATCCTGTTGAACGGCGGCCTCGCGCTGATCCAGATATTCGTCGCAGCCCCCTTGGCGGCGGCCTATTATCGCGAGCCGATTGTTGCCGACATGCTGCGCTGGCAGGCACTGATCTTTCTCGCCACACCCTTCCTGATCCTGCCCGAGGCGCTGGTGACGCGGAACCTGGAGTTCAAGAAGCCGGCCATCGTCAACCTGCTGTCGGCACTGGCGGGGGCAAGCGTTGCGCTGGTGCTCGCGCTCGGTGGCTATGGCGTTTGGACGCTTGTCTTTGCGCCGATCGCGATCTTCTGGACCCGCGCCATCGGCATGGTGATGGCAACCGGTTTCCGCTATCGCCCCAGCTTCGACTTCCGCGGCGCAGGCTATATCTTCACCTTTGGCAGCACGCTGCTGATCAGCCATGGCTTTTTCATTGTTCAGAGCCAGTCGGACATTTTCATCGCTGGTCGCGCACTCGATCCGCACACGCTTGGGCTCTATGCCGAGGCGCTGATGATTACGCAGCTGTTTGCCACCAAATTCATCCCGCCGTTGAACGAAGTCGCCTTTCCCGCCTATGCGCGGATGCAAGGCGACCGGGAGGC
>CAZSJE010000105.1:0-4718 GCA_964606835.1 uncultured Sphingorhabdus sp. | reverse complement strand
GCGGGCTTTTCCAGGCGGTGCTTCCGGGGCTGGGCGCGGCACTGGTGATGGCCGCAGCCGTCTGGCTCGCCGACCGCTATCTGGTGCTGTGGATCTGGCACGATATGCCCGCGCTGCTGCACCTTATCCTGCTGACAGTGGTCGGGGCGGGGATGTACGCTGGGTTGCTCTACTTCGGCGCGCGGGCGACCTTTGACGAGGTGGTGAACCTCGTCATCCGCCGCAAAACTACGCCTTGAGCAAACCGATTTCGATCAGCCGCTCGCGCAGATAATCGTCGGCCAGGATCGGTTCGGGATAGCGGTTCGGGTTCTCAGCGCTGATGCATTGTGGCAGAGTGCTGATTGGATAGTCCGAATTCAGGTGCAGGAAAAAGGGCATCGAATAGCGGCTATATTTCGACCGCTCCCCGCTGGGGTTCACAACGCGGTGCGTGGTCGAGGGCAGCACATGGTTGCACAGCCGTTGCAGCATGTCCCCCACATTGACCGCAATCCCGCCTTCGGGCGGCGAGACGTCCATCCAGCTGCCGTTGGGGCGCAGGATTTGCAGGCCCGCCTCTTCAGCACCCAAGAGCAGCGTGATCAGGTTGATATCCTCATGCGCGCCCGCGCGGATGCAGCCATCGGTATCGCCCTCGATCGGCGGGTAATGGAGCAGTCGCAAGATCGAGTTTCCGACATCGATCTTGTCGTCGAACCAGTGCGGCTCCAGCCCCAGATAGATGGCGATGTACGACAATATGCGCGCCCCGACACGGTCGAAATCGGCATAAAGCTGTTCATACACCTCGCGGAAACCCGGCACCGAGTCGGGCCAGATATTGGGCAGCATCGAGACGTCGCTGTGCCCCGCAGGCATCGTCCGCCCGACATGCCAGAATTCCTTCAGGTCATGATGATCGGCACCCTTGGCAATCTCGGTCTTGAAAGGCGTGTAGCCGCGCTGTCCGGCAATCCCGGCATCATAACCGCGCAGCTTCGCTTCAACAGGCTGGTCGAACAGCTCCTTGGAAAGCCGCCAGGCTTCCTTCACCAAATGCGGATCAAGGCCGTGGTCGATCACCTTGGCAAAACCGTATGTCTTGAAACTGTTGCCGAGCGCCTGGGCAATCTCATCCGCACTGCCGCGCTCAAGCGAAATATCGGGCATCTGTGTCATGGACTTGCCCTTAGCCAGTGGCCTAAGGAGTCGCCAGCAAAATGAGGGACCCTGTTGTGGCAAAGCAATATTGGCTGATGAAATCCGAACCCGATGTCTACAGCTATGACGATCTGGTCGCAGAGAAGGAAGGCACATGGGACGGCGTGCGCAACCACACCGCCGCAATCAACCTGCGCGCGATGAAGCTGGGCGACGAGGCCTTTTTCTACCACAGCAATATCGGGCTGGAGGTGGTGGGGATCATCACCATCAGCAAGGAATGGTTCCCCGATGTCACCGACGAAAAGGGCAGGTTCGTCGCGGTGAAGGTGAGGCCGGTGCGCAAGCTGGCGCAGACAGTGACGCTGAAAGCGATCAAGGCGAACCCCAAGCTGGCCGAGATGGACCTGATCCGCCAGTCGCGGCTTTCGGTGGGGAAGGTCCGGCCTGCGGAATGGAGGGAAATCTTGAAGATGGCGGGGGAATAACGGAAAGTAGCCTTGTTCGGACGCTCGTGCCAGTTGTTTCACGTGAAGAACCAAAGGTTAAAAAGGAAGCAAGCGAACATGTTACTGATTGTATCGACGGCTATCGCAAAACCTTCTTTCTTTTTGACCTTTAGTTCTTCGGGTGAAAATATTGCGCCAGTCTGTTGGTCAAAACTACGCTGAAAATATGCAAAGAATCGCTATCCTGACCCCCGCTCCCGGCTATTATGAAGACTGGTCGTGGCCGAAGGGTGATTATGAGCGGCTGTTTGGCGCCGACCTCACCTTCCGCAGCTGGACCGGCCCCGGCGATCTAACCAGCTTCGACCTGATCCTGCCGATCCTGGCCTGGGGGTATCAGCGCGATTGCCCGGCGTGGTTCGCGCTGCTCGATGCTCTGGAAGGGTTGCCGGTGATAAACCCGCCCAAGGTGCTGCGCTGGAACAGCGACAAGGCTTACCTGATCGACCTAGAGGCTGAGGGCGTCGCCATTGTCCCCACTATCTTGCGCGAATCGCTCAACGAAGCCGCGCTCGGCGCCGCGCGCGAGCTTTGGGAGGGCAGCAAGCTGGTGGTCAAACCGCCGATTTCAGGCGGGGCGGACGGGACCTTCCTGATCGGTTCATCCGACCCGCTCCCCGCCGAAACGCTTGGACAGCGCATGCTGATCCAACCCTTCATGCCCAGCATCGCCAGCGAAGGCGAGATGTCGCTCTTTTACTTCGCGGGCCAATATAGCCACGCGATCAGCAAACATCCGGCAGACGGCGATTTCCGCGTACAGGAGCAATTTGGCGGCGAAGAACGGGCACTGGATGCGCCCGCTGAAGCCCGTGCCCTCGCCCAAACCGCACTCGCCGCCACCCAGCGGCTGATGGGTTGCGCGCCGCTGACCTATGCCCGCATCGACATGCTGCGCGGCGACGATGGCGCGATGCGGCTGATGGAACTGGAACTGATCGAACCGAGCCTGTTTTTGCACTTTGCTGCGGATCGGGGCGCGATCTTCGCAAAAGCCGTGCGTTGTGGCCCACCAAAAGAGCAAGATTTGTAAAATATTGTAATGCAACCGATTAACAGTTATCCACAGCCTTGGGTGGGGCTTTGGGTGATTCTTTATGACCGATGGGAGCGAGCATGACAAGCAAGTGCAAAGGCTGGACAGTGACCGCTGGGCGCTTGCTAACACATGGGCCAAATATGACGCGTCTGCGGACTATTTCACCAAGGACGCGGTAATAACGCGCGAACCGCACATCATTACATTTGCCAATGAAAAGGGCGGCGTCGGCAAATCGACCTCGGCATTCCATACCACCGTCGCGCTGTGCAATGCGGGCGAATCGGTAGCCGTTATCGATCTCGATTTCAGGCAGCGTTCGCTTGCCAAGGCGGTGGAAAACCGGGTCGCAACGGCGCGTCGGCTCGAAATCGATCTTCCCTGCCCGGTCAACGACATCATGGGCGATTTGTCCGTCGGCGCGCTCGAAAGCGAAATCCGGCGGCTTAGCCTGACCTGCAATTTCATCGTCATTGACGTGGCAGGGCATGATTCGGAGATCGGTCGTTTTGCGATTTCGGTGGCCGATACGCTGGTTACGCCGATCAACGATTCGTTTGTCGACCTGAATCTGTTGGGCCATGTCGAGCCGGTCGAGATGCAATTTGAGATGCTTGGACCCTTTGCCCGGCTGGTGAACCATCTCGTGATCGATGGTCGTCGGGGCAAGCTGCGGCCGGTCGACTGGATTGTCGTGCAAAACCGGCTTCGCAGCCTGAGCAGCCACAATGAGAGGCGCTTTAACAAAATCCTTTCGGAAATCGCCCCTGTCGCGGGGTTCAGGATCGGCCATGGCCTGGGGGAACGCGTTATCTATCGCGAACTCTATCCGTTTGGCTTGACCTTGCTCGATGCCGATTTCCTGCCCGATCTGCAGCGGGTGCGGCAGGTGGCGAAGGACGAATTGCAGGACATGCTGGCGTCGTTGCGGTTGCCGCACAAGGTGCTGGCCTGACGATTGGCGTTAACGCCCGGTTGGTGCAGGCCCGTCAGGCATAGCTGACAATTTCATATTCAATCCCGTCATGGTCGAAGAAATAGAAGCGCCGACCGGGCTCATAATCGCCATGGCTGAACGAGGCGAAGCCCTCCACAGCGGCGCGGCGTTCGATTTCGTCCAGGTCGTCGACCACGATGCCGATATGGTTCATCGGCTTGCCTTTGCGGTGGTCCAGCGACGCTGTGCCCTCTAGCCCGGGCGAATAGACCGCGAGATAGAAGCGGTCGTTGCCGACATGGATGGTATGCCCGCCCAGCGCCGATTCACCGCGCCAGCGGATATGCCAGTCGAATATCCGCGCAAGGGCAGAGGCGGTGCGGTCGATATCGCTGACCGTGATGTTGACATGTTCGATGAAGTTTTGCGCCATTTTTGGTCCTTTCTGGGCGGTGAGGCCGCTTTGGATTCGGGGTTGACGCCAGCCTTTTGCAACCTCAACCTAAGTTGAGGTCAAGAGGTTTTTACGATGAAGGCAAATGACATTATCACCATTGGCGACCTCGCCGCGCGCACAGGGCTGTCGGTCTCGGCGATCCGCTTTTACGAAGGCCGTGGCCTGATCGAGCCGTTCCGGAGCAGCGGCGGGCAACGCCGTTTCCTACGCTCGGACATCAGGCGGCTGTCGTTCATCCGGATTGCCCAGACGCTGGGCCTGTCGATTGAGGAAATCGGCACCGAACTGCGCAAATTACCGCACCAGCGCACTCCGACCGCAAGCGACTGGGCCAAAATCAGCCGCGCGATGCGGGCAATGCTGGACGAACGCATCGCCCTGCTACAGCGGACGCGCGACCGGCTGGACGGCTGCATCGGCTGCGGCTGTTTGAGCCTGAAGAAATGTGCGCTTTATAATCCGGAAGACCGGGTGGCAGCAGAAGGGCCGGGGCCGCAGCTGCTATACTCGAGCTAGACCAGTGCTAACCCACTCGATAATCCGCCAAAACCTCGCCACAAGCCCGCAGTTCCTCCTCATGGCCGACCTCACGCCAGCTTTCCTGTAGCGCCTCGGCCTCCCACTGGACCATCG
>CAZSJE010000104.1:0-8313 GCA_964606835.1 uncultured Sphingorhabdus sp. | reverse complement strand
GCCCATTGATAGAGCGGGAAGGGATTTTGCATCACTTCCGGATCCATGAAGTTCGGTGCCGCACTTAAATCGTTCATTCGACCACTCTCCTTTTGCCCCTTAATGCCACGATATGCACCGATCGATAACGCGCCATTTTGCTAGGGGCGTCGCACTCAGCTGTGAACCATCACGCCGCCATCGACCATGATGCCCTGGCCAGTAATGAACCGCGCGTCATCGCTGGCAAGAAAGGCCATGACATCGGCAATATCCTCTGGCTGGCCGATCCGGCCCAGCGCAGAACGACCGGCATAATAGGTTTTTGAATCCGGGTTTGTGTCGAACGTTGGTCTTGTCATCCCGGTTTCAATCGCGCCGGGCTGCACGCAATTGACGGTAATGCCATGCGGCCCCAGCTCCATTGCCAAAGCGCGGGTGAGGCCCAGGACAGCATGTTTAGAAGTGGCATAGGCGACCAGACCCGCATCGCCATAACGGGAAAGGATTGAACCTGTATTGATCACGCGGCCCGCGCTGGATGCCTTCAGCATTGGCAGGCAGGCGCGGGTTAGCTCCATCACCGCAGTGACATTGACGCCCAATGCGCCGTCCCACATTTCGCGGGTCATGTCTTCATAAGGGCCTGCGGGGCAGATGCCCGCATTGTTGATGAGGATATCGCAGCCTCCAAGCTTTGCCTGCGCCTCTGCGGCGATTTCGGCGGCGTTGGCAACATCCGTGGCGAGGTTATGCGTTCCTGCAAGGCCATCAGCCGCAAGATCAACCGCCAGCACCGCGCATCCATCGGCCAGAAGTCGCGCCACCACCGCTGCGCCAATGCCCGACGCAGCACCAGTCACCACGGCCTTGCGGCCGGAAACATCGCGGCCCATTAGGCAAACTCCCGCTGGAATTCGGCCATATCGAAATAATCACGCCAATGCTTGACCTTGCCTGCGTCATTCAGCTCGAAAATCCCCATCAGCCGGATCGCGCGCCACTTGCCGCCGATCAGGAATTTATCGGTTCGCTCGGTCATCACGACATTGCCAGTGGCCATGATATGGTGGGTGATGAATTCAATGTCTTCAATCGGCGGGAATTGGGCCATCAGCCCTTTGCAGCCATCAATCCCCTGTACCGGCCCCATCGGAATATTGTCCCAGACGATGTCGTCAGCCATCATGCCAAAGGCAGCCTCAAGGTTATTGGCGTTCCACGCCGCGATGAAATCCTCGACGATTTGCTGCGCGTCCATCGCCATTCTCCTCAAGCCAGTTTCAGGATCATCTTGCCGTCATTGCTGCCACTGAACAGGCGCAAGAAAGCGGGGAGCGCATTGTCGATGCCTTCATCGATATGCTCGTCAAACACCAGTCGCCCTTCGCGCAGCCAGCCGGCCATTGCAGCGATACCTTCGCCAAAGCGCGGGACATAGTCGGCGACAAGCAGGCCCTGCATCGTCGCGCGCTTCACAATCAGCTGCCAGATATTGCGCGCGCCGGTTTTTTCGCCTGCATTATTATATTCGCTGATCAGTCCACACAGCCCGATCCGTGCGTGCATGGCGAGGTTGTTCAGCTCCGCATCCAGGACATCGCCGCCGACATTTTCGAAGATGACATTGACACCATTTGGCGCCTCGGCAGCAATCGCGGCGGTGAGTTCGTCGACCGATTTGCCGCGATAGTTGATGGCTGCATCAAAGCCATAACGCTCGATCAGCCGCGCACATTTTTCTGGGCCTCCAGCGATCCCGATTACTTTTGATGCGCCCTTGATCTTCGCAATCTGCCCGACCAGCGAACCGACCGCGCCTGCCGCACCGCTGACCAGCACGACGTCGCCGGGCTTGGGTTGGCAGACCTCCAAATAGCCGAAATAGGCGGTCATCCCGACAGCACCCAGAACAGAAAGGAAATTGGACGGCGATGGCACAACCGATGCATCAACAACCGCCGAAAAGCCGCCCGCCATGCTGACTGAATATTCCTCAATCGCATTCAAGCCCGACACCCAGGCGCCAACTGGGAAGTCCGCCGTCTTGCTCGCCACAATCTCCCCAACGGTCGACGCGCGCACCGGATCCCCCAATGGGATCGGCGGCATATAGCTGGGCGCATCGTCCATCCAGCCGCGCATGGCAGGGTCCAGCGAGGCGTAATGGTTGCGGATCAGGAACTGGCCCTCTGCCAGCTCCGGCAGCGCCTCCTCTTGCAGCTCGAAATCATCAGCAACAGGGGTGCCATTGGGACGGCGTTTGAGGATGAAACGGCGATTCGTGCTCACAAAATTCTCCTGATTTTAAATTGCTTCGATCCGTACCGGGATCGCGCTTTGCAACGATTGGCCAGTGATCGGATCATAAGCCGTAGTTTCCTTGACCAGCCTGTTTGTGCCCGCGCCGATTTCGCGCACTTGGCTGCCATCTTCGCCTGCATCGCCCCAAGCGTGCGCCATTGAAACGATGCCGTGGCGGATGCTATGCGTGGCTTCGGCCACAGCGATTACCGACCCGACTGGGGAGGTGATGCTGACCAGTGCGCCATCATCTATACCGAGATTTTTTAGATCATCGGGGTGAATATGCGCCGGGTTGGTGGTACGCTTTGCCTTTAGGGCGGTCAGGTGCCCGCCAGTCGAATTAAAGCGGTGTTTTGTTCGCCGTGAGACAAGGCGGAAGTCAAAGCCGGGCTTACTGACATGCGCTTCGCGATAGACTCCAAGCGCCGATGGCATATCGCCGGCGACAAGCTGGAATTTCTGCGCCGCCTCAGGATCGGGCGCTTCGACTCGCGGGTGCAAGTCGTGATAGATGATCGCCCGGCCATCAGGTGTATCGTCGCGTACCTTGCTTGGCGCCACCGTGCAGCCTGCGGTCATCAGATCAAGGAACGTCGCCTTGTCGGGCAATTGATCCATCGGACAAGGTCCACCCGCCAGTGGCAGGCCGGTACCAAGGCGCTTTGCCAGACCCCACAGCATCGCATATTCGTCGATCAAATCCCCAGGCGGAGGCACCAATGCTTTGGTGTAGCGGGCATAAGGTACCTCATACCACCATTCGGAAAGGTTGCTGATATCGTCACGTTCCAGGCACATGCGTGGGGCGAGCACAACATGCGAGCGCTTTGCTGTCTGCGCCATGCGGACGTCAATGCTGACCAGAAGCTCGAGCGAATCGAGCGCACGTGTTATTTTTTCCTGGTCGGGAAAGGCGACAACCGGGTTGCCGCCAATATTGATCAACGCACGCACCTGCCCTTCCCCGGGGGTCAGGATTTCATCAGCCAACACATTGCACGGCATCTCGGTGCCGAGATGCGTCAATTTCCGGAAGCGCGATTTGGGAAAGCCCTCACCAAACAGCGGGATAAGCGCGCCAACTTGGGCACGACGCGGCGATTTGGCGGTAAAAATGCGCGGGATCGAGGATAGCTCCCCCTCCTGACAAAACCGCGCGCAAATGATGTTGAGGGAAGAGACCAGCCAGGCCGTCAGCGTACCGTGGCCCGACATCTCCGGACCGGTCCCGGTGCTGGCGACGCCACGGTCGGCTTTGGCGAACAGACGCGCTGCGGCAACCAACTGCGCGGGTTCAACACCAGACCGCGCTCCAGCAACTTCCGGCGTAAAAGGCCTTACCGCGTCTGCCAGCGCCTCAAAACCATCAACATGGGCGCCAACGAAATTGCGGTCGTGCAGACCCTCATCGATGATGACATGGATCATCCCGGCCAGCAGCGCTGCGTCCTCGCCCGGCAGCACAGGCAAATAGATGTCGGCAAGGCGCGCCACATCGCTTTCGCGTGGATCGGCAACGATCAGTTTCAGCCCTCGTTCCTTAGCATTGCGCAATCGTCGCGACGGCGAAAAGGGCGGCAGCGATCCCGGTGGCGCATAATGCGAGACCAGCGGGTTGTTTCCTATCATGAAGCACACATCCGCTGTATCGAAACTGTGCATTCCGCCTTCCCACATGCCATAGCGCATTGTTGTGTAGACCTTTGCGGGCTGATCCAATGTCACGCTCGTATAGATATTGCGGCTACCAATCCCCTGAGCGAATGAAGTGGCGGTTGCCACACCAGCGCTGTTTTGAAAGGCATAAGTGCCGCCATAAATGGCAACAGCATGAGGGCCATGTTGGTCAATGATGCTGCGCAATTTTTGCGCAACATGATCAAGTGCAGCTTCAGTTGGTATTGGTCCAAACGAACCATCGCCTCCCTTGATCTGGCAAGCCGTCAATCGCTCGGGTGAGTAATGCGCCTCAACCAGCTGACGGCCCTTTACGCAGGTATAGCCGCCAAAAATCGGGTCTTCAGGGTCTCCGCGAACGGATTGTACCCGCCCATCCTCGACATCGGCCAGCATTGCGCAATTGGCGTGGCAGAAACGGCAGAATGTTCGAATTGTGCTGATTCCCATGGCAACGCTCCTGGTTTTGCGCAGCATAGCTTATAGTGAGCGCAGCATGGTGCGACTGTCAATTTTGTCGGTTGTCAAAGCACTTTACGTAACGGCACTCTACGACTTGCCATACTTGCCGAAACTATCGGCATCGTTGGTAGAGGAGAATTTCAGGAGAGGGAGGCACTGACATGTTTAAAAAAGGCCTGTATCTGGGCGCGGCATCCGCGCTGTCGATTGCACTAGCAACCCCTAGTTGGGCGCAGGAAGCGCAACAAGAAGATGAAGAAGCGGGCATCCGCGAGATCATCGTTACGGCACAGCGACGCGAGGAAAGTTCGCAATCGGTGCCAGTTGCGATCACAGCACTTGATGCAGAGGCGCTCGATACCGGCATGGTGCAGGATATCCGCGATGTCGCCGGGCGCGTTCCCAGCCTTGTGATCGACAACGTGAGCGCCGGCCCAAGCGCAGCGGCCATTTCCATTCGCGGAATTTCGTTTGAAGACATCGAAAAAAGCTTCGATCCGACAGTAGGCGTTGTGGTCGATGGCGTTTTTATCGGTACAAACACGGGCCAGCTGCTCGATAGCTTTGACCTCGACAGCCTGCAGGTGCTTCGTGGGCCGCAGGGCACATTGTTCGGTCGCAACACGATAGGCGGCGTCATCGAAGTCAAACGCAGCAGGCCGACCGACGACGCCGGTGTCAAAGGCCGTTTTTCCTACGCGAAATTCGACACCAAAAGCGCCCGTCTTGTTCTGAACAGCGGCAAACTGGGCGATTTCATTGCGCTCAAGGCTTTCGGATTCTACGATAAGACCGATGGCTTCGTCCGTAATTTGAGTTTGAATCGCCGCGATGGCAAATATGAAACTCTGACCGGGGGCGTTACCGCGCTGATCGAGCCCAGCAGCAATTTTTCTGCAGTGCTGACCTATGAACATATGCGCGAACGCGGCGAAACTACGTCTATTCCGGTATCTTCGAGTCGTGACTTGATCTGCCTGGCAGCCGGCGTTCCCGGATTTTCGCCTGTTGCCGAATGCAACCGGTTCAACCTGCCCGATCGTGGCCAGTCTGTCACTTATCGAAGAGCGCCCAACGACGTCACCAACGATACCGACGCGCTGACCGCCAATATCGAATGGGTGCTTGGCGACAACGTCACGCTCTATTCCGTCACCGGCTATCGCGCCAATGACGAGAATGTCGCGCAGGATTTTGACGGCAGCTCTGCTGACTTCTTCTCTACACGTCGCATCCAGTCGTTTGAACAGTTTAGCCAGGAACTGCGTGTCGTTGCCGAACTGAGCGACCAGTTCAACCTGCTGGTCGGCGGCTATTTTTATGATAGCAACTACCAGCTCGATCAATTCACCCGACTTGGTCCTGTGCCTGCGCAAACCCCGGCTGGTGCGACATTGCGCGCCTATGCCGACAATTCAGCCAAATCCTATGCCGGCTTTGCGGATGCGCAGATTACACTTTCCGACCGGTTCAAGGTAGCGGTCGGCGGGCGCTATACCCGAGACAAGAAGACGGCCTTTAACAATTACGGCCAGGTGGTCGGTCTTGTCGAACTGAGCCAGCCTTCATTCGACGGAAGGTCCTGTGTTCGTGTGACCGGCGTTTTCGGTCCCGGACCGCTCGCCGGACTGCCAACCTTTGGCCCTGCGACCAATTGTTCGGGCAAGGCTTCGTTTGGAAAGTTCACATGGCGGGCTAACGCCACTTATGAAATCGGCGATAACAAGAATGTCTACGCTTCCTATTCGACAGGTTTCCGGTCAGGCGGCTTCAACGGCCGGGCGGCATCGCCCACCTCGCTCGGGCCCTATTTCCCGGAAACGGTGAAATCGTTCGAATTGGGTCTGAAGGCCGATTGGCTGGACCGTACGTTGCGTACCAACATCGCGCTATTCCGAACAAAATACAGCAACAAGCAGGAAGAGATTGTCCAGCCGTCGCCTCCGGGTTCGGCTCAGCCGCAGGAGACGGTTGTTGCCAACGCCGCCTCGGCAACGATCAACGGTGCCGAGCTGGAGTTGATCGTCCAGCCGACAGAAGAATTCAATTTCACGGGATCGTTCAGCTATCTCGATGCCGAGTATGGCACGTTCTTGCGGGATCTGAATGGCGACAATATCGGCGACGATGTGTCCACACTGTCCTTGCGCCGCGCACCGAAATTCCAGCTTTCGGCCGGAGCCAACTACTCTAAGGAAACCGGCTCGGGGCGTTTCGATGCCAATTTGCTGTTGCGCTTCCAGAGCAAGACGGCGACTTGCATCGTGCCAAACCGGCCGATTGTGTTCGGAGCGGTTACCAATGATTCCCGCTGCTTCACCCGGGATCGGGAAAACCTGTCGGGCCAAGTCTCATACACATTCTTCACCGGCAGTGGAGAGGTCAGCATTGCGGCCTTTGGCCGCAACCTGACCAACGTCCGGGATATCGGCAGCACTTTGCCGGTTGCCGGATTGTTCACATTCTCCGGTGCACTTGAGCCGCGGACCTACGGGGTGGAACTCGGCTTTAAATTCTGAGACACTTGATCGGAAAACAAAGGGGCAGCCGCTTGGCCGCCCCTTTTTTGTTAGCTGTGTCGCTCCGACAATTTGTGCAAAGCATGCAGCGAAAGGAGTATGTTATGACCCAAGCCTTTTTCGATCATCCCTATCTTTCCGGCCATCATGAACCGGTGCGGTTTGAAGCGACAGCCCCCGACCTGATTGTCGATGGGGAAATTCCGCAGGATCTGGCGGGCGTCTTTTATCGCAATGGGCCAGAGCCGCTCTATCCGACGCGGGAAGGCGACTATCACTGGTTTGATGGCGACGGCATGGTCTATGCGTTCCATATCGAGGATGGCCGGGTGTCGATGCGCAACCGCTGGGTCCGTACCGAGAAGTTCGAGCTGGAAAAGGCGGCGGGCAAGCGCCTGTTCGGTATGTTCGGCAACCCGATGACCGCCGACCCAAGCGTACAGGGCAAGACCTATAACACTGCCAACACCAACATCATCCTGCATGGCGGCAAGCTGCTGGCGCTAATGGAGGGGGCAAGGCCGGTAGTTATGGGCCCGCGCGATCTGGAGACGCTGGACGAGCATGATTATAACGGCCAAATCGCCGCGACCTTTTCGGCGCATCCAAAAGTCGATCATACGACTGGTGAGATGGTCAATATCGGTGCGATGATCAACGGCTATATGGGTCCGGCCGAGCTGCAATATACGATAACGACACGCGAGGGGGTGGTGCGCCACGCGGCGAATATCCCCGTGCCGCACATGGCGCTGGTGCATACATTTTTCCTGACCGAAAACTGGGCGATCTTCCCGATCATTCCGATCGATTCAGATCTGCAGCGGTTCATGAAGGGCGGGCCGATGACGGCGTGGAACCATGGTCGCCCGACCAAGCTGGCAATCATGCCGCGCGAGGGTACGGCAGATGATGTGCGCTGGTTCGAATTCGATCCGCGCCATATGTTCCATGAGCTCAATGTCTGGGAAGAGGATGGCAAGATCCTTGCCGATGTTGCAGCGGCCAATGGCACCGCCTTGTTCCCCGACCAGGATGGCAACCGCCAAACCCATGGTGATACGCAGCAGTCATTGCGCCGCTGGACCATAGACATTGCCTCTGCCTCGATGAAGGAAGAGGTGCTGAATGATCGCGACATCCAGTTCCCGCGCCCCGACGACCGGCTGATGACGCGCAAGAGCCGGCACAGCTTCGCCAATATAAACCTTAACTCGCGCGACGGGCGGGTTGAGGGGATGGACGCGGTGCTGCGTTTCGATACCGACAAAGGGACGGAAGACTATTATCATTTCGGCCCCGGATCAGCAGCGGGCGAACTGGTTTTCGCGCCGCGCATCGGCAGCAAGGAGGAGGCGGACGGTTATGC
>CAZSJE010000103.1:5778-8344 GCA_964606835.1 uncultured Sphingorhabdus sp. | reverse complement strand
TCTTCGAATAGGCCGCCGAGACCGAAGCGCCCAAGGTGCCTGCATCATTGCGCCAGCTGAGCAGACCTGCAACACGCGGTCCAACTTCCTTAGACAGGTCATTATACGACCCGATGACCGATAGCGCGCCCTTGATCCCTGCGCTGCCGCTGAGAGGATTACCCGTGTTGAGATCGACGACTGCGCCAAGCGAGCCTTCATCGAGTGAAGCTGCGGCAGTTTTGTTTACAACCAGGCTGCTGAACAATTCGGAGGCAAAAACGTTGAAGTCGAAAGCCCGGTCACGGTTTGCCGAGGCGCCATCGGTCGAGGTGGCAACTGTTTCCATACCGTTCACCCGAACCCGGGTGAATTGCGATGAAAGGCCGCGCACAGTGATCGAGCGGCCTTCACCCCCGTCGCGCGAGATGGAGATGCCGGGGATACGTTGCAGCGATTCAGCAAGGTTCTGATCGGGGAATTTGGCGATATCTTCTGCTACAATCGCATCGACAGCGCCGACATTCTGCCGTTTCAGGTTAAGCGCAGCTTCGAGCGACTGTTTGAAACCGGTGACGACAATGCCTTCACCGTCATCGGCTGGCGCGTCTTCGGTAGCCGCTTCTGCAGTCGGCTCTTGACCTGCATCCTGCGCGTGGGCTGTTCCGGCGGCGACGACGGCCAGAGACGTCGCCGACAAAAGCTTGGCTACGCTCAGACCAAATTGGCGCGATTTTGACCTCGACATATTCACTCCCCTTCATCTGCACCAGCCTTGACACCGGTGTCTTTTCGATTCGCGATGCGGTGGCGACCAGCGCATCTTCTCCTGCCGGGCCTGCTGTCTTTGCGACTATTGCCCGAAAATCCTATATTTTGGAGCCTTTTTGGCTCATGGCGTAACCGGCTGAAATCCAGCAAGGTAACCGGTGTCATTTAGACATTGATGCGAGAAGGGCTTCATGTCAAGATGACAATCAAGGAGATAAAGATGCTTGCCCGGATCCTGTTGCTTTTCAGCCTGTTTTTGTCTGCCGCTCCGGCATTGGCGCAAAACGTCACAGCCCCAGCCTTTCCCGGCGCGGTCGGCTGGGCCAGCACCACCCCCGGTGGTCGCGGCGGGCAAATCATCCGCGTCACCAACCTGAACGCCGATGGCCCAGGAAGCTTTCGCGCCGCTATCGAGACAAAGGGGCCGCGTATCGTCGTGTTCGAGGTTGCCGGGCAAATCGACCTTGGCAAGACCAGCCTTGAGATCAAGGAGCCTTTCCTGACAATCGCGGGGCAAACCGCACCATCGCCGGGGATCACCATTATCAAGGGCGGGATCGACCTCAAAACGCATGATGTCATCATCCGCCATATCCGCGTTCGCACCGGCGCGGACAGCGAAAAGCGGATGAGCGGATGGGAGGCCGACGCCTTCTCCACGGTCGGCGCCTATAATGTCATTATTGACCACTGCACCTTCATGTGGGGCATTGACGAGAATATGTCCGCCTCCGGGCCGCGCTTCAAAGGCAATGGCGTGGAGGAATGGCGCAAGGGCACCAGCCACAATATCACCTTCAGCTATAATCTTGCGGCCGAGGGGCTGGCTGACAGCAGCCACCCGAAGGGTGAGCACAGCAAAGGCAGTCTGGTGCATGACAATGCGACCGGCATTCTCTTCTATCGCAACATCTGGGCGCACAATGTCGAACGCTCCCCGCTGCTGAAAGGCGGAGTGCAGGCAGCAATGGTCAACAACCTGATTTACGATCCACAGAAACGGGCTGTGCATTATAATCTGATGGCGCTAGAATGGGCCGGGCAGCCTTATGTCACGGGCGAGCTCAGCGCGGTCGGCAATGTCATGCGCGGAGGCCCCTCGACCGATGAAGGTCTGCCCTTCCTCATGCTTGGCGGTGATGGCGATCTGCATTATTATGGCAAGGACAATATTGCGGTCGACAAGCATGGTGTGCCGCTTCCGCAATTCGGCCGCTATGGCGAAACGCAGGCAAAGCTGATCCCGTCGAAAAAGCCGGTTAGCTGGTGGCCGGGTCTGTCGGTACTTCCAGCGCGTGACGTCGAAACGCATCTGCTCGCGCGTGCGGGGGCACGGCCATGGGACCGCGATGCCCATGACACACGTGTGCTGTTCTTCGTTGCAGAGGGCCGCGGCGAAGTGATTGACGATGAAAGCCGTGTCGGCGGCTATGGCGTGGTCAAGCCGGTTACCGCGCCCTTTGTCGAAGCGGACTGGAACCTCGATACAATGGAACCCAGATCGGGGATCTATCCTGGACAAAAGGGCGGTCCGCAGGAAACATTGTCACCACGCGACCGCGCGATGCGACAATGAGGAAACAGCCATGATGATCGCCCTGTTGCTTGCCGCCGCAGCGCCGCCGATGGTGGTCGTGCGCGAAGAGGATGTAAAGCGGGAGGAGCCGCCGCCGCACGGCGCGATTGGCATGTCCACCGCCTACCGGATCAGCGACGCTGCGCCGCAACCCCGCGCCATGGAATTTCGCAAGAGGGTTCTTCACGTCGGTGCCGCCATTGGCCTGCACCCGATCAACCATGACGAAGTCTATTATGT
>CAZSJE010000103.1:0-5678 GCA_964606835.1 uncultured Sphingorhabdus sp. | reverse complement strand
TCCATCAGGGTATCGCTCATTGCCGACTGGGCGGCTGTGGGGCTGTTGATGGTTCCAAAGGCAAGGCCGATATCATCGGTGTGCTTGGCGTCCTCAAAATCCAGTTGATAGACATAGCTGTTGCGCCTTCCGGCACGCGCGCGCGCCTCAGCCTCCTCGATCTGACCGCGCCAGCTGCGCGCGGCGGTGGTGATCCGCAATAACAGGCGAGCGGGATCATCCTGCGGGTAGCGCGTGCGAAATTCGCTGACCACCCATTCGGGATGAGCATCGATGCGCATGGCGGGGCCAACGCGCTCGGCCAGATTGTCCCAATCAAGGCCAAGCATGATGGGGTGTTCAGGCGGGAAGAAGGCGCGTGTTTCCATCACCGTATTGCCCAGCAGCATCGGGATATCCAGCGACTGTGGTGCAGCATCCGGCCAGAAGGGATGGCGGCTGATATTCCGCATATCAAGCACCGGGCCCATATAGACACTGCCGCCAAGGATCGGGTCCTCCGCCGACAGTGCAGCGAGCAGATCGGCAACAGGGGCCGTCGCCGGATCGACATCTTTGCCCAATGCCGCGAGATAGGCCTCGGCACGCCGCGTTGCATTTTGCGGACCGGACACCGTCACTTGCTGCCCGCTCATCGTGATTGCTTTGTGGAACAGGCCCTTGGCGGCGGGCATCGCCATCAGGGTCGCAATCTTGGCACCACCGCCGGACTGGCCAAAGACGGTAACATTCTTGGGGTCACCGCCAAACGCCGAAATATTTCGCTGAACCCATTGCAGCGCTAGGATCAGGTCTAGTTGTCCGTTGTTGCCGCTGTCGGGAAAGCGGTCGGGCAGATAGAGATAGCCAAAGGCATTGAGCCGGTGGTTGACTGTCACCACCACCACATCGCCGCGCTTTGCCAGCGCCGCACCGTCGTTGAGCGGGTCGGTAACCGAGCCGTTGGAATAGGCACCACCATGGATGTAGACCATCACCGGTCGCGGGCGACTGGACAGTGATCGCGGCGCCCAGACATTGAGGAACAGGCAGTCCTCGCTTTGCGGCAGATAGCGGGTGCCGGGTTGCGGACAGGCCGGACCAAAGCTTGTCAGCGCATCAATATCCACCATTCCCCATGGTGCTGCGACCGGAGGCTGAAACCGCTGCGCACTGGCGTAGCGAATACCCTTCAACGTCAGTATCTCATTACCGGGCAATGCGGCGCGGGCTGGCAGCGTCGCAAGTGCAATGCCGCCTGCCAAAACGGTCCGGCGGCTGAAACCGTCAGCGCCGGACATCCAGCCCGCCCGCCATGAAGGCGTCAATATCGGCCTGGCGGAACAGGCTGGCGTCTCCAGGGAGCGAATGTTTGAGGCAGGTCAGCGCCAGCCCGCTTTCCGCCATCGCTTTGGCATCGCCGCCGCCCAGATGTGCGTGCAGCACGCCAGCGGCAAAAGCGTCACCAGCGCCAATCCGGTCGACGATACCGGTCACGTCAATTTCCTCAGACTGATAGGCGCTGTCACGCAGGTCAATGCGCGCCGCGATGCGGTGATGGTCCGCGCTGACCGTGTGCCGCACGGTCGAGGCTATCAGTTTCAGGTCGGGGAAAGCCGCAAAACCGGCCGCTGCTGCTTCGCGCCGCCGGTCCTCACCATCACCCGAAAAGGTGCGGCCAAGCACCAGCGACAGGTCGCGGTGGTTGCCAAACATGATGTCCGCCATGCCGATCAGCTCGGTCAGGATCGCGCGCGGGTCGCTGTCCCATGCCTCCCACAGCATCGCTCGATAGTTGCCGTCAAAGGATACAGGGATGCCCAGCCGCCTGGCGGCCCGCGCCGCTGCAAGCGCATGGTTCGATGACTGCGGTCCAAGCGCCGGCGTGATCCCGGACAGGTGAAGCAATCCTGCCCCGGCAAGCAACCTGTCCCAGTCAAAAGCATCAGCGGATGCCTGCGCAAAGCTCGATCCCGCCCGATCATAGACAATCTCCGAAGCGCGCAGCCCGGCACCGACTTGCAGGAAGTATAACCCCATCCGTCCCGGGCCCGTCACGACGCGCTGGCAATCGACACCATGGGCGCGAATTGCCGAAACCGCCCCGCGCCCCAGCGCATTGTCAGGGACGATGCTGACCATCTTGCAATCATGCCCCAGATGCGAAAGGCCCACCGCGACATTGGCCTCCGCCCCGCCCACATGCAGGTTCAGGCTGGGCGTCTGCATCAGCAATTCATTGCCCGGCGCAGTCAAGCGGATCAGCAGTTCGCCAAAAAAAACTATCGGGCCTGACATATGCTCAGGCTACCGCGCCAGCCAGCCGCCGTCCACTGCAAGGATATGGCCGGTGATATAGTCCGAAGCAGGCGAGGCCAGAAAGACGGCAGCACCTGCAATGTCATCAGGCTTGCCCCATCGTCCCGCCGGAATCCTCTCGGTAATCTGGCGGTTGCGCGTCTCGTCCGCCTGCAGGGCGGCGGTGTTGTTGGTGGCAATATAACCGGGGGCAATCGCATTGACCTGCACATTGCTGGCAGCCAGTTCATTCGCCATGGCCTTAGTCACCCCGCCGACACCCGATTTCGCCGCCGCATAGCTGGGCACGCGGATGCCGCCCTGGAATGTCAGCAGCGACGCAATATTGATGATCTTGCCCGAACCGCGCGCTGCCATATGCCGCGCGGCAGTCTGGCTCAGAAAAAACAGCGTTTTCAGGTTGGTATCAATGACCGAATCCCATTCTTCCTCGCTGAAATCCAGCAGGTCGTTGCGTTTGATGATGCCCGCATTGTTGACCAGAATGTCGAGCTTGCCCAATTCGGCAATTGTCTGTGCGACAATGCCGGAAACAGGCTCGGTCGTGGCGAGATCCGCTTTGATATTCGCCGCTTTGCGCCCCGCACGGCGGATGGCGTCAATCGTTTCGGCAGGTTCCGAACGGCCGGCAACGGCGACGTCTGCCCCGGCTTGCGCCAGCGCGACGGCAATCGCCTGACCGATGCCGGTATTGGCTCCGGTGACGAGGGCTGTCCTGCCGGAAAGGTCAAAGCTGATGGCCATATCAGTCCAGCAGGTTCCGCAGATAGCCGGCGATTTCCTGATCCTGCGCATTGGCGAAGAAATATTCGCTGAAGTGCTCGCCAGCGATCGCCGCCTTGAGCAATTCCTGGTCGCAATTTTTCAGGACCGTCAGCATGTCATGGCAGGAGGCCGCCTTCAGGTCCTTCAGCTTGCCCCGATTGGCCGCCATCAAATGCGCGCGCTCCTTGGGATAGCCGGCGCCGCCTTCATTCTCGAATATCTTCCGGTAACAATCCTGCAGGTTGAGCTCGGCGGCCCATCCAAAGCCCTTGGCATAGGGCATGGACAGGCAGTTGCCGTCATTGATCTGGCTGAACAGGAACGCGTCGGTCGGGTCGATAACAAGACCGCAAAACACGCCGGGCATGGCGTTGCAGGCGAGCATCGACCCCATGCCCGTACCGCAGCCGGTGACGACAAAATCAGCGGCTTTCGAATTCAGCAATATGCCCGCAAGCAACCCGTTCATCACATAGGTGAGCGAAGCAGCGTCCTCGGCCGAATACATGCCATAGTTGAAAACCTGATGCCCCAGCGGTTCGGCAACTGCGGTCAGCGCCTCATGGATGATGCTGTTTTTCGCCGCCTGGCTGTTTTCGATAATCAGGGCAATTTTCATTGGATACACTCATGTCAGTAGAAAGTTGGCATTTAGGTAACCGGTGTCATTGCGAAAGGCAAGATCAAGCTTTGGGCGGGGCGACCGAACCGCGGCGGATCAGGTTCGACAGGAATTCCGACGGCTCGCTTGCCAGGTCGATTTCGGGAACCGCCCCTGCGATCAGCTTGTGTGCTGCCGAACGGCCCATCGCGACAATCGGCCACCGCACGGTTGTCAGCGGCGGCCAGACGCGTGAGGCAATAGGCGTATCGTCAAAACCGACAATCGAAAGCTCGTCCGGCACCTTGATGCCGCGCAGCCGCGCCGCATAGAGCACCGCAGCCGCCATTTCGTCATTCGAGGCGAAGATGGCAGTCGGGCGCGGCGAAAGATCGAGCAGCTTCTCGGTGGCCGCCAGCCCCGATTCGAATGTATATTCCCCTTGCGCCTTGTGGCCGCGCGGCAGCTTTAATTCCGCTTCCGCCAGCGCTTCCTCGAATCCTGCCAGCCGCTCCGCTGCCGAGCGGAAACCCTGCGGTCCGGTGACGACGGCAATGTTGCGATGCCCCTGTTCGATAAGGAAATGCGTCGCTTCGCGCACGGCATCACGGTCGTTTGAGGCAACCATATGCTCGGCGTCATCCAGCACAGCGGACCCCATGCGGACATAGCGGCAGCCAACTTCGGCGCACATTTGCGCGACGGCATCATTTTCGGAAATCGGTGGCAGGATCACCACACCATAGAGTCTCTGCCGCACGATAAACTCGCGCATGTCCTCAATCAGCGTTGGCGAGCTACGGTTCACCGGCTGCACCACCATGGCAAATTCGGTATCGCTTAATCCCTCTAATATCCCCTGCTGCATGTTCAGGATCATCTGGGCATTGGGATTGTCATGCACCAGCCCAATCAGGAAATTGCGTCCCAAAGCCAGCGCGCGCGCCTGCGGATTGGGGACATAGCCCAGCTGGTCGATGACCGCCTTCACCTTGTCCCGGGTCTCCGGAGTGAGTGAAGTCGAGTCGTTGATGACACGGCTTACCGTCTTCTTCGAAACGCCCGCGATGCGTGCAATATCATTGATCGTCGGTTTCATGCGAAGTCCGCATTAGCTCCCATTTTTTCGATGCATAGCAATAAATGCGCGGCCCGTCAGCCAAGCATTCTTGCAAATGACACCGGTTTCCCGTAACGGACCGAAAATCAATATTGGGAAGAGGTGCTGTGTGCTGCAATCTGTCGCAGACGCGCGAAAAATTGCTCAGGCATTTGTCGAGGCGCGGCTCGATGCGCATGCGCTGGCCGAATATCCGGGTCTCCAGCCCGAAACTCTGGAGCAAGCCTATGCCATACAGGATGCGGCCCTGCCGCTGTTTGGCAACCGGATACAGGGCTGGAAAGTTGGCCGGATCAACCCGCCCTGGCTGGACCAGTTGGGCGTCAGCCGCCTCGCGGGACCCATTTTTGAAAATAGTGTAGCGACAGTGGATAGCGTTCCGGGGAGAATTTTCCCTGGCGGCTTTGGCGCGGTTGAGGCCGAATTCGTCTTTCGCATCGGGCAAAGCCCGAAACCCGGCCATAGCATCTTCACCGCCAATGAGGCAGCAGAACTGGTCGACGCCGTATATTGCGGCTTTGAAATCGCAAGCTCGCCTTTTGCGGGAATCAATGCGGCCGGTCCGCTTGTGACCATTTCCGACTTTGGCAACAATAACGGGCTGCTGATCGGCCCGAAGGTTCCAGACTGGCAGTCCAGCGACCTTGATAACTGGCAGGTCGAGACGTTGATTGACGGGGTATCGGTGGGGACAGGTAAGGCCGCTGCTTTCCCCGGAGGCCTGATCGAATCGGTCCGTTTCCTCCTTGAAAATGTCGTGGGCAGGGGAATGGAGATCAATCCCGGAATGCTGGTGTCAACCGGCGCAATTACCGGCGTGCATGAAGTTATGCCCGGCCAGCATGTCGAAGCAAGATTTGGCGGCGATATCCACATCGCCTGCGACATTGGGCC
>CAZSJE010000102.1:0-8437 GCA_964606835.1 uncultured Sphingorhabdus sp. | reverse complement strand
AAATCATCGCCCAGATCGGCAAAGCGCAGATAGCCGAGATAATCGTCGTGCAGGCAATAGCCCCAGGCCCATTCGCCCGCGACATCGAGCACGGCAAATTCCTCGCCATGCATCAGCGCACTAACGGGCATCGAGCTCAAATGCGGTTCAGCATGAATCTCTGTTACCGGTGCAATCCCGGTGCGCAGCATCGGCACGGCATAGTGCGGCGCGAACAGCTTTCCCGCCAGCTTGATATCGGCCAGGTCGCCGCGGATCGGCGTCGTGCGCTTATCGCCCTCGATACTGTGCCCGGTCAGCCGGTAAAGCTGGCGCTTTGTTATTGCCTGGTCGGCCAATTCTTGCCCTTCTATACTATCCCGCCGCGCCTTAGCGGACGGGATAGCCTTGCGACAAGAGCAGAACCGCTATTTTGCCTTGGCCGCCCCCTGCCCCTTCACCGGCAGGCTGTTGGGCACATCATAGGCCGAACCCGTGGCAATCATGTGCATGATCGCCACCCGCCGTGTTGCCAGCGGCGCGGGCTGGATCCCCTGGAAGGAGAAGGACGTGGCGCTATGGCATTCAAAGCAGTTCTGACCCTGCTGCCCTTTCTGGCTTTGCAGGAAGGTTTCCGCCGTGCTGTTCATCAGGCTGATCGCTCCAACTGCATTGGTCTGGTTCAGATTTTGCCAGCCAGAAGTGCTCGTGACATAAGTGTTGGGCTTGAACCACACCGTGCCGATCAGATTATAATATTGGAAAGGCGTCGACGCGCTGATCGATTTGAGCTGCGCCTGCGAAACCTGGTTGAGCTTGGCAATGTTTGCCGGGCCATTGGGCTGGGTATCGCCGCCGGTGCGGTTCATTTGCACCACCTGCGTAGCTGGCGAGAATTTGCCCGTTGCGGCATCGAAGCTGACCACGGGACCGCTTGACGGGTTCGTGTTCACCAACAGCGTCGATTGGCCAAAGGGCGTGCCGCCCTTGTAGAAAGTGTAGGTCTTCGGATCGCTCTTGCTCGCATCAAAGGTAAAGCTGTTGTCGGCAAAGGTCGGCGAATTCATGTTATGCTCAAACGTCGCCCAGAGGAATTCGGGGTGATTGTTAGTGTTGCCGACCACATGCATCCCCACCAGCGCCACCGTGGCGACCTCGAACTGCCCGGTGGTGACCACCTTGCAGGCGCCGCCCGCATCGCATTGCTGGGTCACGACCGGTACTTCAGCCTGGGTGGTGTAGGCTCCCTTCGGCGCGGATTCACCCTTGTCCAGCCGGTACCAGGTTGCCTTGACCACCGCGTCGCCAACGCTGAAATAATCGTCCTGGTTGGGGTTGTTCTGATAGGCGCCTGTGGCGATCAGATTGCGCTTCACGGTCGCGAAAAAGCCGTCGGTCATATGCACCGAGGCATAGACCGGATAGCCATTGGGACCGATTAGCATGCTGCCATCGGCCTCGACAATTGCGCCGTCTTCATTGTCGCCGCCCGTAGCACCGGGCATGTGCAGCGGCTTCATATGTGGATCGAGGCGGAGCATGCCCGCCTTTCGCGGAGCCTCACCCGGAGTAGCGATCAACTCGTCGGGGGTTTTCCAGCTCAGAAAACGTGGAGTGCCCTCGATTTCCGCGGTTGCCCAGACAAAAGTCTCCCAAGACCATTGGTTGAAAAGGCAATCATCGGCAGTGGCGGACACATTGACGTCCATCTTGGCTGCCGGTTGCAGGAAAGCACCAAGCCCTTCAGCCCAGCCAAAGCCTTCGGGGCAGTTCACTGCAGCGACGGCCTCGGTCGGATTTTTCGCTTTTCCGCCGCCATCGTTACACGCGGACAGCAAAGCCAAAGCCGAAATGCCAAGGGCCAGAAATGAATTGTAGCGAACAGGCGCAGACTTCATGGCTCCCTCCTCCATGAGAATATTGAACGGACTGCGACCTGTTGTTTTACATCATTTTACACATTTTTCATGACAAGGCAAGACAAGGTAAAAATAAACCGGAATAAATTAGCGTACCGGATAAGTCGTTGCCAAATAACGAAACACCGCCCGCAGCGCTAGCGCCTCACCGCCCTTGGGCCGTCCGGGCTTGGCGCTACCCCTCCATGCATAGGTATCGAAATGCGCCCAAGGGGTGCCGTCGGGCACAAATTTCTGCAGGAAAAGCGCAGCGGTGATTGCGCCTGCAAAAGCGCCTCCTGAATTGGCAGTGTCGGCAATATCGCTGTCGAGCATCTCGACATAAGGCTTCCAGAGTGGCATCCGCCAGACCGGATCGGCGACTGCGTCCGCAGCGTCGAGCAGCGCTGCGGCAAGCGCGTCGTCATTGGCGAACAAGGCGGGCAGTTCCGGCCCAAGCGCGGTGCGCGCCGCCCCCGTCAGCGTGGCAAAATCGATGATCAGTTCGGGCTTGTCCTCGACCGCCTTGGTAAGCGCATCGCCCAGAACCAGCCGCCCCTCGGCATCGGTATTGTCGATTTCCACGCTTATCCCGGCGCGGCTTTTCAATATATCTCCGGGCCGGAACGCGCCGCCCGACACGGCATTTTCCACCGCAGCGATCAGCAGATGCAGCCGGACAGGCAACCGGGCGTCGATCACCGCCTCGGCCAGCGCCAGCGCATGCGCCGCGCCTCCCATGTCCTTTTTCATCAGCCGCATACCTGCCGCCGGTTTCAGGTCGAGGCCGCCGCTATCGAAGCAGACCCCCTTCCCCACCAGCGCAACGCGCGGATGGCGTTCATCGCCCCAGACCAGCTCGATCAGTCTAGGCGCGAAATCGCGTGACGCAGCCTTGCCTACCGCATGGATCATCGGATAGCCGCTCTCCAGCGCGTCGCCGCGCGTGACGGTCAGCTCTGCCTTGTGCGTCCTGGCGATGCGGGCGGCTTCCGCTTCCAGTTGCTCAGGCCCCATATCGGCGGCGGGCCGATTGACGAGGTCGCGGACCAGGGCCGTTGCTTGTGCCATGCGCACGGCCTCTTCGATCCGCCCCGGTTCGCCGGTCAGCAGCACGCGGGCGCCCTTTTCCTTGGCTCCGCTGCGATAATCATCGAAGCGGTAATGGGCGAGCAGCCAGCCAAGCATGGCGTCGCCCACCTCTGCCCCTGCCAAGCGGTAAGCCCCTTCAGGCAACATATCCGCGGCCTTCGCCAGTGCCCAAAGGTCAAGCTTATCCGAATCGGCCACACCAAGCACAGCGCGCCACGCGTCGCTCCCCGGCTCCTGCAAAATCGCAAAATCGCGCGGTTCGCCATCGAATTTCTGCGCGGCCGCCGCCGCGCGCACAGACGCGGGCTGTGCCGCCAGCCAGCTTGCATATTGCGCCTTGGCGACAATTTCGATCATTGTCGCTGCTTGCCCGTTGTCAGGCTGGATTAGAGCATTGTAATCGGTCATGGACGGGGTTGGTAGCGGCAGAGGCCGCATTAGGGGAGCATGTTTCTTGCCATGCGGCTGATTTTCTTGAGCATGATGCTGTTGCTTCTCGGCGGCTGCGAGCGCGAGCCTGCGGTCATTTCGCCACCCAAGGGTACAGCGGCGGTGATCGAGCCTTTCCTGAAGGATTTGCGTGCCGGCAATAAGGCCGCGGCCGCACGTCATGTTTCGCCCGCCGCAGTCGACGAGCTGGAAGTGCAATTTGCCGCCGATCATAAATTATTGGCGGCCGCACCCCCGCTAACCCCGCGCTACACCACCGATAACATTTCGCCGAGTTTTGGCGAGGGGCAGGAAGTCACGCTCGTCTATGCCGCAAAGCAGGGCGAAAAATGGACCAGCGCCACGGTGCGCGTCTATCGATACCGCGACGAAGCCTATCAGGTGGAATATTGGCGGATCACCGACAAGCCGCCGGTACGCGCGCTCAGCTCAGGCGCGACTTCGGAAAAAAATATGCAGCGGCAAAACAACGCGCGGATAATCGCCCTTGGTCTGGGCGCGCTGGCGATATTCGGGCTGGTGCTGCTGGTCTGGCTGCTCCGCCGCAAGCCGCATCTGGTGGCCGCTGAAAATGCCCCCGAAACGCGCCAACCGGCCAGAACCATCCGCGACTAACCGGGAATCGTCAGCGTCGCGTGCAGTCCGCCCTGTGGCCGGTTGCGCAGCGTCACTGTGCCTCCATGCGCCTGTGCAATAGCCCGCGCGATTGTGAGCCCCAACCCCGAACCGCCTGACGCTCGGTTGCGCGAACTTTCCGCGCGGGCAAAGGGTTCGAACAGGCTCTCAATCTGGTCAGCAGCAACGCCTGGCCCGGCATCATCAACGCTGATCCGCATCCATTTGCCGTCGCGCACAATCGAAATGTCGGCATTGCCGCCATATTGCAGCGCGTTGCCCACCAGGTTGCGCAGCGCGCGGCGGATCAGCACGGGGCGGATCGGCGCTACGACGCGCTCGACAGGGTGTTCAAAGGCAATTTTCGCATCCTCCGGAAATTCGGCGACCACCGTTTCGACCAGCGCGCCAACCTCAGTCGATTGCAACGCCTCGGCCGATTTTCCGACGCGCGCGAGCATCAATATATCGTCGAGGATCGTGACCATCTCGTCGATGCTTGCGGCCATTTTTTCGCGCTCGCTATCATCCTCCACGCTTTCGATGCGGACGCGGAGCGCAGCGAGTGGAGTCTTCAGGTCATGGCCAATCGCCCCGAGCATCACGTCCTTTTCGGTCAACAGCGATGACAGCCGGCTTTCGGCTTTGTTGAACGTCTCGATCAGATCGCGCACATCGGATGGTCCACGCGGCTCCATGGGCGCTCGATCGCCGGTCAGCCCGACCTCGCGCACGCGCTGCGTCAGCGCCTTGAGCGGCAGGGCAACACGCCGCGCCACCAAAGCGAGCGGAATCAGCACGGCCAGATAGAGCGTCAGCGTCTGGAGCAGAAGCGCCATCGGCGGAAATGGCGGTCGATTGCGTACCGATGTCGCCGCGTTCACCCAGCGGCCATCGGTCATCTTCATCGTCAGCAGCACTGCCTCGCGTGGATGGTCACGGTTGACGCGGCCGCCAAAGCCGTCACCCAAGGGGCGGACGGGCTGGTTGCGAAGGTTCGCTGGCAGGTTGGCAAGCGGCCCCTTGCTGAGCCGAATCGACGAGATTTGCGGATCGACGGCCAACAGATATTCGGATGCCCGTTCGGCGAGTTCGGCTTCACTCTTGAAGCCCGCAGGCGAAATAGCCTCCGTCCCTACGACCAATGCAATCGACGGCGGGCGCCGACGCTGCCAGGGCGGGTTGCTCTCGCCCCCTGAAAAGCGGTTGCGTTCGACCTGATTGGCAACGCGCGCAACCAGCATCGACGATGCCTCCACCGTTGCACGGGCGTTGATTGCGACGATCACCAGCGCCGTATTGATCCCTTGCGCCACCAGCAGCGCCAAGGCCGCCACCAGCAGGATTTGCCCATAAAGGCTTTTCGGGCGCAGCCGCTCAATCACACCCGCTGCACCTCCACCGAGAAGCGATAGCCACCACCCCAGATCGTCTTGATATAGGTTGGGTTCTTGGCATCAGGTTCGATCTTGCGGCGCAGACGGCTGATCTGGTTGTCGACGGCGCGGTCGAAAGGACCCGCCATGCGGCCGCGTGTCAGATCGAGCAGCTGATCGCGGTTGAGCACCTGGCCGGGTCTTTTCACCAGCGCCTCGAGCAGGCGATATTCGCCCGATGACAGCGGCACCAGCACGCCGTCGGGGTCGAACAACTGCTGCTCTGCACTGTGCAGCTGCCAGCCTTCAAAGCTATAGATAGCTCCTGTGCCCTGCACCATGCGCGTACCGTTGATGCCTCGGCGCAGCACAACCTTGATACGCGCCACCAGTTCACGGGGGGAAAAGGGCTTTACGACATAATCATCGGCGCCGATCTCCAATCCGACGACACGGTCGGTCTCCTCGGATTTGGCGGTCAGCAAGATGACCGGCGGCCCCTTTGCCTCGGCGACGCTGCGCGTCAGGCTCAGCCCGTCTTCGCCCGGCATCATGATGTCGAGCAGGATGATATCGATGTCAAAGCCCGCCAGCGCCTCGCGCGCTGCCTTGGCATTGGCGGCTTCCGTGACGCGGTAGCCTTGCCGCTCCAGATAACGCGCGAGCGGGTCGCGGATCGACGCTTCGTCATCGACGAGCAATATGTGCGGACGCCCCTTGTTCATCTGGGATCGATAGCTCTTACAACGCAAAAGGCAAAGCGCCCCGGCGAACGGCGATAAGGAGCCGTCGCCGGGGCGTTTGCCGCATGGCGCTCAGGGGGGAGGAAGCCTGCCATGCGATAGTTCAATGCGCTCAGTTTGCAGGAGGTGGCGGCGGGGGCAGGTCGCGCATGGCCTTGCGCTGGGCCTGCATTTCGCTCGCCGATAACGCACCATTTTTGTCGGTGTCGGCCTTGGCGAAGCGAGCCTCGGCGGCGGCGCGGAATTCGGCCTTGCTGACGGCCTTGTCCTTGTCAGTGTCGGCTGCCTGCATCATCGCCATGCCGCCACCTAAGCCACCGCCATGATGGCCGTGACGCCCACCTTTGTGGCCGCGTTCCTCACGGCGATCAGCGCGCTTTTCCATCCGCGCTTCACGCGCTGCCATGAATTCGGTCTCGCTGATCGAGCCATTATTGTCGATGTCGAGCGTCTGGAAATGCTCTTTCATTTTCGCTTCGCGGTCGGCGGCGTTCAGCGTGCCATCGTTATTCGCGTCCATTTTGGCGAACATCGTATCGGCGGCAGCCATCGCCTCGGTCTTTGAAACCGAGCCGTTGCCGTCACTGTCCATCTTCATGGGGCGAGCCGGTTGCAGCGCAATTGCGGTTCCGCCGAGCGCCACCGCCGCAACGAGCCCGAGCAAAACATGTTTCCTGTTCATGCGACTATCCTTCGTCATATCATCCGGCAAGTGTTGCCGATGTCGACGATATGGATGGGATTGGTCGCAAAACTATGTCGCGGCAACAGCGCTTTTGTCGCAAATTGTAGCGATAAAATCTCGTTATCCTGAAACAAGTTCAGGATGACGACTGGATGGAAATAAGGGCGGAAGTTGTGGAGCGGGTAAGGGGAATCGAACCCCTCTAGCTAGCTTGGAAGGCTAGAGCATTACCACTATGCTATACCCGCCCGCTCCTGTGAGCGGCGCTATTGCCAGCCCGTTGCAGCGGCGTCAACCGCCGCTACGCCCTCAATGCTTCTTGTCGGCCCATATCTGCTTGTACGACATCCATGTGAGCCCCGTGAAGATCAGCAGGAATACCAGCGCTGCCCAGCCAGCGGTCTTGCGCTGATTCATTTTGGGTTCTGCGGTCCAGGTCAAGAAAGCCGACACATCCTTCGCCATTTGCGAGATGGTCGACTTGGTCCCATCGTCATAGGTCACCTGACCGTCGGCGGCCAACGGCTGCGCCATCGCAATGTTCAGGTTGGCGAAATAGGGATTGAAGTTCAGTCCCGGCGCCGGATAGGCTTCCTTGGGAAGCGGCTTGCCCTTTTCATTCTTGAAGGTCGCCGGATCGGTATAGCCGGTCAGCAGCGAATAGACATAGGCCGGACCATTATGCCGCGCCTTGGTAATCAGCGACAGGTCGGGAGGCAGCGCATTGTTATTCGCGGCGCGTGCGGCTGTTTCATTGGCATAGGGCGAAGGGATTTTGTCGGTCGGGATGCCGGGACGCGTCGCTGGTTCTCCGGTGTCGGGATTGATCGATGGCACTGGCGTAGGCCAGTCCTTGGCAATCGCCTTTACCTGCTCTTCATTATAGCCAATTTCGGCGAAATTGCGGAACGCGATCTGGTTCAGGCTGTGGCAGGCCGCGCAGACCTCCTTGTACACCTTGAAGCCACGCTGTAGCTGCTGGTTGTCATATTTGCCGAACGGCCCGTCGTGCGCGAAGGAGACCTTCTTGGGATGCAGGTGATATTCATACTCCACCGTCGGCTTGGCCGGTTCGGTGATCATTTCATAGGTGGTGAAGCCAGCCGACACGAGCAGCCAGCCGGACATGAAAAGTCCCACCAATATAGCGACAAGACGAACCATAAACCCTGACTTTCCCTGTTAGGCTGCGGCGAGCGCTGGCTTGCCGGTGACCGCTTCGGTGATGCTGTTGGGAAGCGGCAATGTTTTTTCGATGCGCGAGATGATCGGGAGGATGATCAGGAAGTGCGCGAAATAATAAGCTGCGGCGATCTGGCCGAGCAGGATGTAGATCCCTTCGGCAGGCATCACGCCACAATAGCCGAGCACCACAATGCACGGGATCAGGCCGAACCAGAAGAACTTCTTGAACAGCGGCCGGTAATTACCCGAGCGCACCGGGGAGGTATCAAGCCAGGGCAGGAAAAACAGCAGCGCGATCGATCCGAACATCGCCAACACACCCAGCAGCTTCGCCGGAATGAACAGGAAGTCGACGGTAAAGGCGCGCAGGATCGCGTAGAATGGCCAGAAATACCATTCGGGAACGATGTGCGC
>CAZSJE010000101.1:4489-8455 GCA_964606835.1 uncultured Sphingorhabdus sp. | reverse complement strand
GGCGTGGTCAACGAGCTGCTCAAAAAGGCACTATCTGCCTGATCGACCTCGCGCAAATAGCGCTTGCGCAAAGCCACGGTCCAAGCGAAACATGGGCGGATCGGCGACGCAGGCCAAATTTTGAAGACCGGGGATCGAATGGAGCGTTTTGGGCGGTATCTGGGAGCGTTGGCGGTTGCCGCGTCGCTTGCGCTCGCCTCCCCATCCCACGCGCAATCGAGCCAGTCGCTCACCCGCGAAGGCTTTGCTTTCCCGGCGCAAGGACAGGTGCGTGTGGTGCTGTTCCGTCCCGATGTGTCAGTGGGTGAACAATCGACCGGCGGGCTCGATCAGGCCAATGCCGGATGGACCGAACAGGCGCGCGAGCAATTGACCGCGGCACTGGGCCGGGCGCAGGCCGAACGCAATATCGAGCTGACATTGATGCCCGAACTGACCGGCGAAAATGCCAAGCTGATGTCGGACTATCGCAAGCTGTTCAAAACCGTGGCCGACAGCGTGATCAAGCACCGGCTGTTCAAACTCGATCCGCTGCCCACCAAGGACGAAAAGTTCGACTGGACGCTGGGCTCAGGCGCATCGCGGCTCGCGGCGCTGGGTGGGGGCGACTATGGCCTGTTTTTTTACACACTCGACAGTTACGAATCGGGCAGCCGACGCCTTGCGCGGCTGATCACTACGCCCAGGGGCTCCGTGCAGGAGGCGCCTGCCGAAGTGAATATGGGCTATGCAGGGCTGGTCGACCTGAAAAGCGGCGACCTCGTCTGGATAAACGTCGATGTGAAAATGGCAGGCGATGTGCGCACGCCCGAAGGCGCAGAACGACGCGTATCCGAATTGCTGAACGGCTTTCCGGTCCGTGCAGGTATCGCACCTGTGAAGAGGAAAAAATGAAGCGCCCTGCGATCCTTGCCGCTTTGTTGTCGTTGATGGCAACCGCGCCGGTCGCTGCCGAGGGTGATCATGGCCCGCGCGACGAGACCGAACGCGGCCTGTGGCAGCAGATGGACGAATATGAGCGCGAGCTCAAAAATTCCGAATTCCTGATGGGGGACGCAGCGCTGAACGCCTATGTGAAGGGCGTGCTTTGCCGCACGGTGGGCGAGGAACGCTGCACTGCGACGCGAATCTACATCGTCCGCACGCCTTACTATAACGCGATGATGGCTCCCAATGGCATGATGGTCGTGTGGAGCGGCCTGCTGCTGCGCACACGCAACGAAGCCGAATTGGCGACGGTGCTGGGCCATGAATTCGCCCATTTCGAAAAGCGCCATTCGATCCAGCTTTATCGAAACATCAAATCGAAAACCGACGCGATGGCCTGGCTCCGCGTGCTGCCCGGTGGAATGTTCGCACAGATGAGCCTGATGGGGTCGGTCATGTCGTTCAACCGCGAGATGGAACGGCAGGCCGATCTGGTGGCGCTCGATGATCTGGCGCGCAGCGGTTATGATCCGATCGCGGCCTCCGAAATCTGGGAGCAATTGCGCGCCGAGATGGATTCCAGCACGGAGGGACGGCGGATGCGCAAGGCCATGGATCGCATGGGCGACTATTTCAGTTCGCACCCCAACAGCAAGGACCGGATGGAATATCTCCGCGCGGCTGCCGTTGGAAAACGCGCCAAAGGACAAACCATGGGTGCGGACAACTATCGCCGGGCGCTTGCCAAATGGTGGCCGCAATTGATCGACGATCAGGTAAAGCTCAACCAGTTTGAGGAAACCGAGTTCCTGCTCGACAGCATGGCGCGTGGTAAGTGGACTGCGGACCTGCTCTATGCCCGCGGCGAGCTTTACCGCGCCCGGGCAAAGGAAGGCGATTTCGCGCAGGCCATTGGCTTTTACCGGCAGGCAATTGCCAAGGATACGGCGCTGGCGGAAAGCTGGCGCGGGCTGGGCGTTGCGCTGCTCCGCTCGGGATCGAAAGAGGAAGGGCGCAAAGCGCTGAAAAGCTATCTGGAAAAGCGCCCGGAAGCCGAAGACCACGGCATTCTCTCGATGATGGCGAGCGGTTCGTGAGATATCGCGCGCACCTTATCCTTGCGTCGATCTTGCTGGCGACCTCTGTGCCTTCGCTGGCCGAATGGGCGGTGATGAAGGCCGATACCGAGGTCAAGGTTGCCAAGGGCACGATCAAGGTCACGCCGGCTGCTGACTGGAACCGCTCCACCTCGCGCCCTTCGCGCCGGGGGGAAACCTGGACGCGAGACGGCATCAACCTCAATGAACTGACCTTTTTCGGGGCAATCGGCGATGACGAGCCGATCCTGCGGCAAGGCTGGGCGACAAGCGACAAGCTGCCGCGCTATCAGGAGGACATGCTGCCGACCGATATTGCCGAACTGTTTGAGGCAACACACCGGATGGTGCTGCAATCGCCCGTGTTCAAAATGGGCAAGGTGGAGCCGGCGAAGCTGGGCGGCCATGATGGCGTGCGCTTCAACTATGTCTATTCGTCACAGGCCGAGGATCTGGAACGGCGCGGCGAGGCTGTTGCGACGATTGTCGATGGCAAGCTGTACCTCGTCAACTATGTAGCGCCCTCGCTGCATTATTTTGACGCCGGGATCGCCGATGTCCGCAAGATGGTAGAGGGGGCCGTGATCGTGCCGCCCAAGCCCAAGGCAGCGCCCGGCAAAAAGGCAAAGAAGAAAAAACGCCCGCTCTCGCTTGAGGAAATATTGCGCGAAAGCACGAAGAAATAGGTTCGTCAGGCCTGCAAATTCCGCACGCCGCATCCGCTCTTGCCCTTGTCCCTATATGCCGTTAGAGGCTCCCGACCGTGCGGCCAAGGCAGCCGTTGCGGCGCGGGCGTGGCGGAATTGGTAGACGCACCAGATTTAGGTTCTGGCATCGCAAGATGTGGGGGTTCGAGTCCCTTCGCCCGCACCACGCCGCAGCCAGTTCAGCTATAGTTTCAAGGAATAGAGTTTAAAGACATGCAAGCGCAAGAAACCCAGAATGAAGGCCTGAAGCGGGCTTACCGGATGACCGTCACTGCCGCCGATATTGAGTCGCGGATCGACGATGAGGTGAAGAAAATCGCCCCGCAGGTGCGCATGCCCGGCTTCCGCCCCGGCAAGGTGCCTGCCAATCTGGTGAAGAAAATGCACCGCGAAGCGCTGATGCAGGATGCGCTGAACAGCTCGATCCAGGACGGCGTGCAAAAAACCATCGCGGACAACAAGCTGCGCCCCGCAACGCAACCGCATGTCCATCTCGACAATGATTATGCGCCAGGCAAGGATGCAGTGGTCGATTTCCATTTCGAAATTCTGCCTGCGATTCCCGAGGTCGCGATCGACAATCTGGAACTCGAGCGGCTGACCGTCGAAGCCGAAGGCAGCGAAGTCGATGCCGCGCTTGAAAAACTGGTGGCGGGGCAAAAACGCTTCGAAGCAGCGCCAAAAGCCTATAAGGCAGCGGTCGGCGACGTGGTCGTCATCGATTTCGAGGGCAAGGTCGATGGTGTGCCCTTCGATGGTGGCAAAGGCGAAGGGATGTCGGTCGAACTGGGTTCGGGCCAGCTGATCCCGGGTTTTGAAGACCAGATGGTCGGCCTCAAAGCCAACGACGACAAGGTCATCGACGTGACCTTCCCCGAAGATTATGGTTCGAAGGATTTGGCCGGCAAGGCAGCGACCTTTGACATTGTCGTCGGCGAAGTGCGCAGGCCCGCCGAGGCAAAGCTTGACGATGAAATGGCCAAATCCTTCGGCCTCGAAAGCCTCGACAAGCTGAAAGAGCTGATGAAGGTGCAGGTAGAGCAGGAACTGAACGGCCTGACGCGCACTTATATGAAGCGGCAACTGCTCGACCAACTTGCCGCGAGCCATGATTTCGAAGTGCCGCCCGCAATGGTCGACGCCGAGTTCGAACAGATTTGGGCGCAGCTGGAACAGGAAGTCGCCCGTGAGGACGATCCCGAGGCAGCGCGCAAGGAAATGGAAGCCGAGCGCGA
>CAZSJE010000101.1:0-4389 GCA_964606835.1 uncultured Sphingorhabdus sp. | reverse complement strand
AAGCCTGCGAAGAAGGCCCCGGCCAAGAAAGCGGCTGCAAAGAAGGAAGTGGCCTTGGCTGCGGAAGAAAAGCCTGCGAAGAAGGCCGCTGCGCCGAAGAAGGAAGCTGCTGAGGCCGATGCCAAGCCAGCAAAAAAGGATGCGGCCAAGAAGCCTGCTGCAAAGAAATAGGCGCGATCAGCGCTGCAAAAATGAAGAGCCCAGCAATTGCTTGCCGGGCTCATCTTTTTTCCGGGGAGAGGAAAGTCGTGGGTGGGGCCATGCCTCAGGCCATGTTTCAGGCTACGCCGGGTAGGGCGACGCCACCGGTCACGGCGATCACCGTCAGCAGCAAAGCCAGGTCGGCGGTCAGCAGCGCGGCCAAGGCGGGGGCAAAGCGAAATCCGTAAGTCATCATCTTATCCTTTTTCTGTTCTCATTCGGGAAGGGGGAGAGGGTGTTTCCCGATGACCCGGAGATAGGCTTTCCGGCGCGGGGGTGTGAGCATTTGTTTCGCAGAACCGTTATGCAAAAATGATGAGCCTGTGCTAACAGCTTATGATGTTCGACTGGAACGACCTCCGTTACTTCCTCGCCGTGGCGCGCACGGGCAGCACCTTGTCCGCTTCGCGCAGCCTCAAAGTCGCGCAGGCAACCGTCTCGCGGCGGATCACCGCATTGGAGGAAGCACTGGGCACCGCGCTCTTCCTGCGCAGCCCCAGCGGTTATTCATTGTCTGTGCGCGGCGAAGCAATGCTGCCGCTGGCCGAGGCCGTCGAACGCGAGGTTGGAACGCTGGAGAGCTGGAGCGCAGCCGAAGGAAGGCGGCTGAGCGGGCGCGTGCGCGTTACAACGGTCGAATCGGCAGCCAATATGTGGCTGATGCCAGCACTTGCCGCCTTTCGCGCACAGCATCCCGAGGTCGTCGCGGAAGTCATCGTCGACGACCGCGCGCTCGATATCGCCAAGAACGAGGCCGATATCGCCATCCGTTTCGGTACCGCGCCTGCGGATGAAAGCCTGTTCATCCGCCGCATTGTCGACCTGCACGAAAGCGTTTACGCGGCCCGCAACTTGGTCGAGCAGCTAGGCATGCCCAACAGTTATGAGGGGCTGAAGCGCTATCCCTTTATCGATTTCAGCGGGTCGGGTGTCGGTCAGATCGGCCGCTGGGTCGAATCATTGGGCCCCGACATGCGGATCGTGCATCGCGCCAACACCTTGTCCTCGGTTATCGCTGCGGTCAGGACCGGGATAGGCGCTGCCGTAATCCCCTGCCTTATCGGCGATGCTATTGCCGGTCATGCCATGGGGGGCATGGTCCGCCTGTTCCCTCCGATCCCCGAATTGACCACACCGGGCTGGCTGGTGGCCAGCGCATCGGGGCGGCAGCAACCGCATATCCGCGCGCTGCTCGACCATATTGCCGACTTTGTGAAAAAGTCTGTCGGCGAGAATGAGCAGCGCTATCGTATTGCAAAGGCCGCCTGACAGACTTGTTAATGCTTTTGCGCTTGAAAGTTGCGCATCGCGCGCCGATGTAGGCGGCGACTTAAAAAGGGCAATCAGGAACTATATGCAAAATCCCCTCAGCTATCCCAACTATGTCCAGGGCCACCCGATGACGTCGGAGCGTGAGAATATGGTCGGGGTTCCGATCGAGATCGGCAGCAGCAAATTCTTCTCCGACCTCTATTCAAAGATGTTGACCGAGCGGATCATCTTTGTGACGGGCGAGGTTGAGGATCATATGGCGACGCTGATCGTGTCGCAGCTGCTTTACCTCGAATCTGAAAATCCCAAAAAAGACATATGGATGTACATCAATTCGCCTGGTGGAGCGGTGACCGCTGGCATGGCGATCCACGACACGATGCAATATATCCGGCCCAAGGTGGGCACGGTCTGCATCGGCCAGGCCGCCTCGATGGGTAGCTTCCTGCTTGCGGCCGGTGAGCCGGGAATGCGCGTTGCGCTGACGAATGCGCGGATCATGGTGCATCAGCCTTCCGGCGGCGCGCGCGGCATGGCGTCGGATATCGAAATCCAGGCGAAGGAAATATTGCGCATTCGCAAGCGGATGAACGACCTCTACGCCAAATATACCGGCAAGCCGTTGAAGGATATTGAGAAGGCGATGGACCGCGATACCTTTTTGGAGGCGGAAGAGGCCAAGGCCTTTGGCCTGGTGGACAATGTCTTCGACAAGCGGCCCGCAGCCGCAGAAAGCGCTTGAGAATATCGAAAGCGCACGGGCCCGCTGATGCGCTTTCGCAACAGTTTATCCACCCTTTTTTGTGAACGCGGTGGATGCGTCCTTAACGCTATTGCCATATCGCACATCGGCGATAGGATGCACCAGTCCAAGCGCGGGAAAGCTGCCCGCGGGCAAATGACGGAACGAATATGACGAAGTTAAGCGGCTCGGATACCAAGAGCACCCTATATTGCTCCTTCTGCGGAAAGTCGCAGCATGAGGTGCGCAAGCTGATTGCAGGGCCGACGGTCTTTATCTGCGACGAATGTGTCGATCTGTGCAACGACATCATCCGCGAGGAAACCAAGGGCACGCTGAGCGCGCGCAAGGACGGCGAAGTTCCTAGCCCACAAGAAATATGCGATGTTCTTGACGATTATGTGATTGGCCAGTCGCAGGCGAAGCGCGTGCTTTCGGTCGCGGTGCATAACCACTATAAACGCTTGAATCACGCGCAGAAAAACAACGATGTCGAGCTGGCCAAATCCAATATCTTGCTGGTCGGCCCCACCGGCTGCGGCAAGACGCTCCTCGCGCAAACGCTCGCCAAGACGTTCGACGTCCCCTTCACCATGGCCGATGCCACGACCTTGACCGAGGCGGGTTATGTGGGCGAGGATGTCGAGAACATCATACTGAAATTGCTGCAGGCGTCGGACTATAATGTCGAGCGCGCCCAGCGCGGCATCGTCTATATCGACGAGATCGACAAGATCAGCCGCAAGGCCGAGAATCCCTCAATCACCCGCGACGTGTCGGGTGAAGGCGTGCAGCAGGCGCTGTTGAAGCTGATGGAAGGCACCACTGCCTCGGTGCCGCCGCAAGGCGGACGCAAACATCCGCAGCAGGAATTTTTGCAGGTCGATACCACCAATATATTGTTCATTTGCGGCGGCGCATTTGCGGGGCTCGAGCGGATCATTTCGAACCGGCTTGAAGGAAAATCGATGGGCTTTGGCGCCAATGTCGCCGACCCCGACGAACGGCGCACCGGCGAGATATTGAAGCAGTGCGAGCCGGAAGATTTGCTGAAATATGGCTTGATACCTGAGTTTGTCGGCCGTTTGCCGGTGACAGCAACGCTCGAAGACCTCGATATCGCAGCGCTGGTCAAGATTTTGGCCGAGCCGAAAAACGCGCTGGTGAAGCAATATCGCAAGCTGTTCGAGATGGAGAATGTCGGCCTGACCTTCACCGACGATGCGCTGGAAGCGGTGGCGAAAAAGGCCATCGAGCGCAAAACCGGCGCGCGCGGGCTACGCTCGATCCTGGAGGCGATCCTGCTCGATACCATGTTCGAACTGCCCTCGATGGTCGATGTCAGCGAAGTAGTGATCGACAAGGATGTGATCGAGGGCCGCAAGGAGCCGGTGCGCGTGATCGAATCGAAACCGGCGCAGGAAAGCGCGGCCTGAGGCTGCCACACCCGATTGTTGCATTGCAGCAACAGGATTCAGAAATTCGACTCCGTTTCTGTCATGAAACTGTCGTAAAGTTGTATTTTTCGGTTTATTTTCAATAGTATGCCAGCGTTGTCCGGGCGAATACCGGGTATCATTGTCATTGATTTGCCACACAGCATGCGCAATGCGGCTTCGCATCGCCGATCCACCCGTTTTAACGGGCCGATTCGCCGCGCAAGATTTTAATAAATGGGGCTCGAGCCCGCCATTATAGGGGTGAAACATGCAGATTCGCTATTATCTCGCGGCGGGAGTTGCCGCTCTTTCCATTGGCACATTGACGGCAACGCCCGCATTTGCGCAGGAAACTACGTCGTCGGTGCGCGGCACCGTTGAAGGGCCGACCGGCGCTGTCGGTGGTGCCGTCGTCACCATCGTGCATGAACCTTCAGGGACAACAGCAACCACAACGACTGCGGCCGATGGCAGCTTTTCAGCCAATGGTTTGCGCGTTGGCGGGCCCTTCACTGTCACCGTCGATGCAGACGGTTTCGAACAGGGCCAGGTCACCGATCTAAGCCTGACAGCCGGCCAAGCCTTCCGTTTGCCGATCGTCCTCCAAGAAACGCAAGGAATTATCGTCACAGCTTCGGCTCTTAAGGGTGCTTTGGACACCAGCAATGGTCCGATCACCGCGCTTGGTCGCGATGAAATTGACGGCGCTGCTTCGATCAACCGCGACATCCGCGA
>CAZSJE010000100.1:1252-8487 GCA_964606835.1 uncultured Sphingorhabdus sp. | reverse complement strand
ACGCGGACCTTGCGATATTTGACCTGTTCCTTGCCAATCCACGTCCGGAGAGTGCGATAGAGAATGATCACCGCCGCCAAAGCAAGCACCCGACCGGCATGAGGATGGCCATAGGTTCCACCAAAACGCCCGCCCAACACAAACGCGCCTATGATCGCCAGAAATCCTGCAGCCGAGACAAAGCCGTCGAGCAGCGGCGGCAGCCCCTCCCAAAACCGCTTGGCGTGGAGATAGCCGAACAGCCCAACCAGCGCAGTGCAGCCGGCGAGCAAAAGATAGAGCTCGTTGCCATGTCCCTCCAGCATGGTCAGGCAAGCCCGATGTCAGGTGCATCTTCCTGTTTCATGCCCACGGTGTGATAGCCCGCATCGACATGGTGCGTCTCTCCGGTCACGCCGCGCGAGAGATCGGACAGGAAATAGAGCGCTGAGGCACCGACATCGTCGATGGTGACATTGCGGCGCAGTGGCGAATTTAGCTCGTTCCATTTCAAGATGTAGCGGAAGTCACCGATGCCGCTGGCGGCCAGCGTCTTGATTGGGCCTGCAGAGATGGCGTTCACGCGGATGCCGTCAGGACCGCAATCATTGGCCAGATATTTGACGCTGGTTTCCAGTGCGGACTTGGCCACACCCATCACATTGTAGTGCGGGATCACCTTTTCCGCGCCGTAATAGCTAAGCGTCAGCAGCGATCCGCCGCCCTCGCCGGTTTCGGGATCGAGCGGTTTCATCATCGCCGCCGCGCGCTTGGCGACGGCGGTAAAGCTGTAGACACTGATGTTCATTGTCATCAGGAAATCGTCGAGGCCAACGTCGAAATATTTGCCGCGCAACGCTTCTTTGTTGGTGTAGCCGATGGCATGGACAACGAAATCGATCGTTGGCCAGCGCGCGGAAAGCGTCGCAAAAGCCTTGTCCAGCTCCGCTTCGGTCGAGACATCGCAATCGATCAGGAAATCGCAGCCGAGCTGTTCGGCAAGCGGCTTCACCCGCTTTTCCATCACTTCACCCTGATAGGAAATCGCCAGCTCCGCACCCTCGGCATGCAGGCGCTTGGCTATGCCCCAGGCCAGCGACTTGTCATTGGCCAACCCCATGATCAGCCCGCGTTTTCCTGCCATCAACCCGGTCATTGCGCCTCGCTATGTTACTTCTGGATAGGGTTCGGCATCCTTTAAGCCATTTTCCGTGGCGTTGGCCAGAGCCGCGTTCAACTGTGCGCCGGTCACCAGTCCAAGCCCCACAAGATAAAAGAAGATCAGCGTGACCATGACGCCTGCAAGGCTGCCATAGGTCAGGTCGTAATTGGCCATCGAATAGACGAACCAGGGAAGGACGGTGGTGCACCCCAGCCACCACAGGCTGACCAGCACCGCGCCAGGCCATTTGGGGAAAATCCGTGGCCGGTACTTGCGCGGGGTAAGGCCGCGAAACACCACATAGATCGCCGCGAACAGCAGTAGAAAGGGAACGATCCGGCCCCATGCAAAATAGTCCGCCGCGCGCTCCGCCGCCGGAATGAAGCGGAACACCAGATCCTCGATGGCAACCACCAGCACCTGCGCGCTGAACGCCACCATGGCGAGCACGACGGCAACAACCACTGCCGCCAGCGAACCCAGCCGGTACTGCCAGAAATACCGGCTTGGCTCAGTGCCATAAGCGCGGTGGAGGACGTCGCGGAATGTCTCAACCAAGCTGGTGACAGTCCAAAGCCCAACAAGCGCGCTCATCCAGAGCAAAGGCCCGGTGCGCGCGGTCATCGCCGCCCGGACGGGTTCCTCCAGCGCATTGGCGACGCCCTTCGGCACTGTTGCAAAAAAAGTCGTAATCAATTGCAGGCCATATTCAGTCTGGCCCAACACGCCCGCAATCGCGGCGGCCACCACACAAAAGGCAAAGAGCGTGACCAGCGACAGATAGGCGAAATTGCCTGCATGGACAAAGCCATCGGTGTAAACACCCACAGCAACGCGGCGCAGGATTTCGACGGTTTGCCGCGCCGCATTGAGATGCCCGAACCATTCCGCTTCGCTTTCACGGTGCGGCTTGCCATCCTGCGCACGCGCTTCGGGCGATAATGGCGAATGTTCAGACACCCAGTTCGGCGCGAATGCCGGGATCGTCGGGCAGTTCCGCCGCCAATTTGTCGAGAACCGCCTTATCGGTCGGCAAGCGTATCTGCAATGCCACCAGCTGGTCGCCGCGCTCGCCGGACTTCATCGTAAAGCCGCGCCCCTTTATACGCATCACGGTGCCCGATTGCGCGCCCTGCGGTACGGTGAGCATGACCGCGCCATCGAGCGTCGGGACCTTCACCTTCGCCCCGCTAATTGCTTCCTTCAGCGACACCGGCAGGTCGAGGCGGATATGGTCGCCGTCGCGCTCGTAAAATGGATGCTTGCCGATTTTCAGCGTGACCATTGCATCGCCATGTCCGCCCGGCCCCGGCTGGCCCTTGCCCGGAATGCGGATTTGCTGGCCTGCGACCACGCCTTTGGGCAGCTTGAACTCCACCGTCTTGCCGTCGCGCAGGGTGATCCGCTGCGGCTCCAGTTTTGCGGCATCGGTGAAGCTGACCAGATGCTCATAGGCGATGTTGGCACCCTTGGGCGGCGGACCGGGCTGCGGACCGCGACCGACACCGGGACCGCCGGGCCGCGCCCCTGCCCCGCCACCGAACAGGCCGTCGAAAATGTCGCCCAGGTCGATGCCGCCATTGAAATCAAACCCGCCGCTGCCCGGTTGGCTGCGGCCGCCGCCAGCAAAGGGGTTGCCGCCGAAGCCTGCCCCAAATGGCGAGCGCGGTTGGCCGTTCTCGTCGATCTCGCCGCGATCATATTGGCCGCGTTTCTGCGCATCGGACAGCAGGTCATAGGCGCGCGTCACATCGCTGAACCGTTCCGACGCCTTCGGATTATCCTTGTTCTTGTCGGGGTGCAGTTCCTTGGCGAGCTTGCGATAGGCGCTTTTGATCGCCTTTTCGTCTGCGCCCTTGGAAACGCCCAAAATGGAATAAGGATCGGCCATGCTGGTCCCTGTTAAATTGCACCCTGTATTAGATTGGCATTACAGCGGCTTGAGTCAACTGGGCGCTGCCGCATTGTCCGGAGGATTTTTGCACGTCAGCCGCAGCAGCAGATAGAGCGTCAGGCCGAACGGCCCTGCCATCAGCACGAAAAACAGGATCGGCACCTGTATCCAGCGCGCATAGCCATGACGGTCGGCATTGCGCGCCACCCACAGCCCAACAAACAGGTCGAACGCCAGATAGTGAATCCAACCGACGGTTGCGCCGCCTTTGCTGTCGAACAGCGCCATCACGCCTGACAATTGCGTGAAGTCCATCGAGCCGCCCTCCGGGCCGACCGCGTCCACCGCGCCGGTCATTATCAGTGGCAGCAGGATAGCGTAAGCGAGCGCGAGCAATGCCACGCCGCCATAAAAAACAATCTTCGCAGTCGTTTCATTACGCGGGCCAAAGGCAAGCAGCAGCCAGAAGAGCAGCGGCCAGACATTGGCGACCCCGAAAATAGTTTCCCATGACATGGTGATAGTCCTTCCCCTCTTGCCCCCTGCCAAAGGTCTAGCCTATCGCGCGGATATGGAAAGCCCTGATCCCTTTGCGCTGTTTGACAGCTGGTTCGCCGAAGCGCAGGCCAGCGAACCCAATGACCCCAACGCCATGGCGCTGGGGACCGTCGGTGCCGATGGCCAGCCGTCGGTGCGGATGGTGTTGCTCAAGGGTCACGGACCCGACGGCTTCATCTTTTACACCAACCTCGGCAGCCGCAAATCCTGCCAGCTGGTCGAGCGGGGCCATGCTGCCCTGCTCTTTCACTGGAAGTCGCTGCGCCGCCAGATCCGGATCGAGGGTATGGTTTCCCGCGTCGACGACGCGACCGCCGACGCCTATTTCGCTACGCGTTCGCGCAATTCGCAACTAGGGGCATGGGCCTCCGACCAGTCGCAACCGCTGGACAGCCGCGCAACCTTTGAAGCCCGCTTTGCCGAGGAACAGGAGCGCTTCGAAGGCAACGACGTCACCCGCCCGCCGCACTGGTCGGGCTACCGCGTCTGGCCGCACCGTATCGAATTTTGGCAGGACCGCGAGTTCCGCCTGCACGAACGCTGGCTCTATGTGCGCGATGGTGACAGTTGGACCGCAGGGATGTTGTATCCGTGAGTCTTGCCCATAACCACCATCACCACACCCATGGCGATCTGACAACCAAAGCGGCCATCGCCAGCGTGAGCATGGCGCTTTTCCTGCTGGCGTTGAAAATCTACGCAGCTGCAGAGACCGGTTCGATCGCGCTGCTTGGCTCGCTCGCCGATACCGGTTTCGACGTACTCGCTTCGCTGCTGACATTGTTTAGTGTGCGCTACGCGGCACGCCCTGCTGATGACGATCACCGATTCGGCCATGGCAAGGCAGAAGCGCTATCCGCGTTGGTGCAAGTGATGCTCGTGATTGTAACCGCTGGGCTGATCGGCTGGCGCGGCCTCTCACGGCTGGGCAGTGGGGAGACGACCGCGCATCCCGAAATGGGCATTGGCGTCTCGCTGATCGCGATCATCGCTACAATTGCACTGCTTGCCTATCAACGGCAGGTGGTCAAGAAAACCGGGTCGGTCGCAATCCATGGCGACCATCTGCATTATCAGGGCGATTTGCTGCTCAATATCGCGGTGATCACGGCCATCGTGCTTGAAACCTATGCCGGGTTGCGCGGCGCCGATCCGCTGTTCGGCGTCGGCATAGCGATCTGGCTGCTGTATGGCGCTTCGCAATCGGCGAAACTGGCGCTAGCGCAATTGCTCGACCGCGAATGGCCGGAGGAAAAGCGCGAGCGTTTCCTGGCCGTCGCCGCGCGTCATCCGGAAATGAAAGGCATCCACGATGTCCGCACCCGCTCTTCCGGTATGCATGATTTCGTCCAATTCCACGTCTGGTTCGACCCGGCAATGACTTTGGGCGAGGTGCATCGGGTGATGGATGAGGTCGAGGATGAACTCGCCCATGAATTTCCCGGCGTCGAAGTTTTGATCCACCCCGAGCCCGAAGGCCAGGTCCACGATCATGAACATGAGCATCAGAAACCATGAATGAAAATCGGCCGTTCAAGCAGGTGGATGTCTTCACTGCCGTGCCGTTCAAGGGTAACCCCGTTGCCGTTATCCTGAACGGCGCGGGGCTGGACGAAGCCGCAATGCAGGCCATTGCCAACTGGACCAACCTTTCGGAGACCACCTTCGTCACGCCCGCGACCGATCCAGCAGCGGATTATGCGGTCCGCATTTTCACGCCGAAGAGCGAGCTCCCCTTCGCCGGTCACCCAACCTTGGGGACCGCGCATGCCGTGATCGAGGCTGGCTTGGCCACGCCCAAGGATGGCAAGATCATCCAGCAATGCGCGGTTGGGCTGGTCGAGCTGAGCCAGACCGATAGCGGTCTCTCCTTCCGCCTGCCACGCTATGCCTTTGAAGATGCGCCGGAGCGCAAGATACTGGACATCGCGCTGGGTGAGGGCGCAATCACCGGCACGCCGCAGATCGTCAATGTCGGCCCACGCTGGGTGATTGCAGAACTGGCATCGACCGCCATAGTCGAACAGCTGGCACCAGAGCTGCCGATGCTTGCCGATTATGATCGCAAATTTGGCACCACGGGCCTCACTGTCTTTGCCGCAGCACCCGATGGCAACGCCGTGGTCCGCAGCTTCGCCCCGACAGACGGTATAGCCGAAGACCCGGTCTGTGGCAGCGGCAATGGCGCGGTGGCCGCTTATCGGCTGCGCGCAGGTCAAGTGGCGGACGGCAGCATCTATCGCGCCAGCCAAGGCCGACAGGTTGGGCGCGATGGTTGGATCGACGTGCGGATCGAGGGGGAGGCCATCCACATTGGCGGCGATTGCGTCACCGTTGTGGAGGGCAGCTTTCGCCTAGCCTAAACTCGCCGGGCCAAAGCCGTGAGGCAGCAGTTCGGACAGCCGGTAGGTCACATAGCCACCATCATGTGCGCAATGCACGGGCAGGTCGATGGCTGTGAGATCAGCGACTTCCTTCATCACTTGCCGACAACGACCGCATGGTGTGATCGGCTCCGCGCCCAGCGGTTTGCCTTCGGCGCCGCCCGCGACCGCAACCGCCACGATACGGCGCAATTGCCCGTCGCTGTTTGCCTTCGCTATTGCGACGGTCTCCGCGCACAAGGTCATGCCGTAACTGGCATTTTCGAAATTGGCTCCAGTAACGATGCTGCCATCGTCGAGCAGCAAGGCCGCGCCAACATGGAAATGCGAATAAGGCGCATAGGCGTGGCGCGCAGCGGCAATTGCGGATTGGACCAAAGCTTCGCTCATCTCAATCGCTCCTTACCACCACCCATTTGACGCGCCCGTGAATGCCATCGATACTGCGCGCCGGGTTGGCGGTCCACATCACCCAGGGACGCGCGGCATAATCGGGGAGCAGCCAGGTACGCTCCAGCCAGACATTGCGATCAACCGCTGCGCTGATCCGGTATTGCTCCTCAAACTCCGGCGCGATCATCAGCACCGCAGGTATGCCGGTATGCGCCTCAATCTGCGACAGGAAGGTTGCGATTTCAGACAGGATCAGCGCGCGGTCGGGCTTGCTGGTGCAGGTTTTGGAATAATCGAGCGCCACTGCTTCGGGTAACGCCTGGGCCGAACGCGGCACGGTTGTGATGAACAAGGTCGCCTGATCGCTCGCCAGGCGACAGATGTCAAAGATATGGAGCGCGCCATAGCGAATGCCCGCTTCACGCACGCCCTCCAGATTGGCGGCGAAATTGGGATCACGTTTCTTGTCGCCTTCGGTCGCGGTCAGATAGGCGAAATCGACGCCGGTTGCCGCGAGCGTCGACCAGACCGGCGTACCGTTGGATGCATCGACGACAATCCCCTGCACCGGATATTCGTCGCGCGAGGGGGCCCAGCCGACAATCACCCGCCATGCCACGAAAACGCCCAGCAGCACCGCCAGCGCTATGGCCGCCAGCCTGTATTTTGCGAAATTGCCCCCAGCCATGAATTGCGACCCAAAAATCCCTTATTGTTTGATGTGCAGCACGCAGATCAGCGTGAACAGCCGCCGCGCGGTCGGGAAGTCGACCTCGATCTTGCCCTCCAGCCGCTCGATCAGCAATTCTGCCGCTTCATTATGAACGCCGCGCCGCGCCATGTCGATGGTTTCGATCTCTGCCGC
>CAZSJE010000100.1:0-1152 GCA_964606835.1 uncultured Sphingorhabdus sp. | reverse complement strand
AATGACGAGGCCGAAGCCCGCCTGCCGCGCAATGTCGAGGCTGAGGCGGCGTTTCTGGGTGCGCTGCTGATCGACAACCGCATTGTCGAGGATGTCTCAATCAAGCTGCGGCCCGAACATTTTTTCGAGCCGCTGCATGGCCGGATTTTCGAGCAAATCCTGAAACTGATCGACCGCAACATGCTGGTGACACCAGTGACGCTGAAGCCGCTGTTCGAGGCGGACGAGGCGATGAAGGAACTGGGCGGGCCGGGCTATCTGGTCAAGCTGACCGCCGATGGTTCGGGCCTGATCGGCGCGCGCGATTTTGCACAGCAGATTTACGACCTGGCGCTACTGCGCGAGCTGGTGACGGTGGGACGCACGCTGGTCGACAATGCGCTCGACACCAGCGAAGCCGTCGACCCCAAGGCGCAGATCGAGGATGCGGAGAGCGCGCTCTACAAGGTGGCTGAGGGCGAAGGCGAGCAAGGCTCGATGAAGAGCTTCCTCACCGCATCGACCGAAGCGATCAAGAATGTAGAAAAGGCGCTAAATTCTGGCGGGCATCTGTCGGGCGTGACCACTGGCCTCGACAGCATCAACGCAAAGTGCGGCGGCCTGCACAATTCCGATCTGGTGATTCTTGCCGGACGCCCGGGTATGGGCAAGACTTCGCTTGCCACCAACATCGCGTTCAACGCCGCACAGCGCTGGCTGCGTGAGCGCGAGGACGGGATCGAAGAGGGCAAGGGTGCAGGTGCCAAGACCGCCTTTTTCAGCCTGGAAATGTCGGCCGACCAGCTGGCAACGCGTATCCTTGCCGAACAGTCGGGGATCAGTTCGGAAGCCCTACGTATGGGCAAGATTTCGAGGGATGATTTCCGCGAACTGTCACGAGCGTCACGCGAGTTGCAGGAACTACCGCTCTATATCGACGACACCCCCGCACTGACCATCGCCGCACTCCGCACCCGCGCCCGGCGGTTGCAGAGGAAGCATGGTATCGGCCTGATTGTCGTCGACTACCTCCAGCTGCTGCAAGGCTCAGGGCGCGGCTCCAACGACAACCGGGTCAATGAAATCTCGGAAATATCGCGCGGTTTGAAGACGCTGGCGAAGGAATTACAGGTCCCGGTGATCGCGCTGTCGCAGCTAAGCCGTGCGGTCGAG
>CAZSJE010000099.1:0-8577 GCA_964606835.1 uncultured Sphingorhabdus sp. | reverse complement strand
CGGGGCGCAGGATCATGTCGGATTCGTTGATGGCCTTCCAGCCTTCGATCGACGAACCGTCGAACATCAGGCCGTCTTCGAGCTCGTCTTCGCCCAGCACGCCTGCGCACATGGTCAGGTGCTGCCACTTGCCCTTGGGGTCGGTGAAGCGCAGGTCCACCCACTCGACGTCATTTTCCTTGATCTGTTTCAAAATCTCTTTGGCGCTGGCCATGGTGCTTTCCTTCTTTGGCTTGGAATTTTTGGATTTTTTGTCGGACTTTTTGGATTTAGACGGCATCGCTATCGCGCTCGCCGGTGCGGATGCGGACCGCGGTTTCGACAGGGATGACGAAAATCTTGCCGTCGCCGATGCGACCGGTCTGTGCAGCCGCCGCGATTGCCTCAACGGTGCGTTCCGCCAGGCTGTCGTCGACCACGACCTCCAGCTTCACCTTGGGCAGGAAATCGACTACATATTCGGCGCCGCGATACAATTCGGTATGGCCCTTTTGCCGACCGAATCCCTTGGCTTCGGTCACGGTGATGCCGCTGACACCAACTTCGTGCAGCGCCTCTTTCACCTCGTCCAGTTTGAACGGCTTGATGATCGCTTCGATCTTTTTCATAACTTTCCTCTGTTTTTTGGCGCGCAAAGAGGATCCGCGCGCGCGGATGATGCATTGGAGTTCGCAAGGAGCGTGCCAGTTTGTTGGCGCGGTTTCGCGCGGTTTCGCGATTCGAATCAGGTGCTTGTGCTGCCTAATTTTTAGGCAGCTGATGCAGATTCGGGCATGATCCTCCCCCCGATGGGGGAGGATTATCTCTTGCTCACGCGAAACTTGTCATCATTCGCCTTCGCAAAATTGGCGCGTGAAATCAGATAGGCCCTTATCCCTTCGACCTCTTCCGCGCTCAACACAGGCTTGAAACTCGCCATGCCGTTGGAAGCCAGCATGCCTTCGATTACCACCGACCGGAAGGTCGCTGCATCGGCGATTGAGGCCGATTTGCGCAGGTCGGGCAGCACGCCGGTTCCCACCGCACCGGGGCCGTGGCACACCAGGCAATAGCGTTGATAGTTCGACGTTCCCGCTGCCAGTATCGCGGCATCGCCGATGGGCGCTGGCGGGTCCCAGACCCAGGGTTCGGCCTTGGGCAGCGGTGGCAGCTGGCCCTTGCCGCCCAGTTTCAGCACGATCAGCCGGGGGATGTTGGGCACTTCCTGGCTTGCACCGGAAACATAACCCGACACCAATGGAAATGCCCCACCCTTGCTGGTCATGAAGGCCACATATTGCTCGCCATCGACCATATATGTCGATGCGCCGGTCAGCACGCCCGACTGGACGTTCAGACTCAGCAATTTCTTGCCGCTGTCCGCTGCATAGGCGTGGAATTGGCCCAGTGCATCGCCCTGAAACACCAGATTGCCTGCCGTTGTCATTGTGCCGCCATTCCAGGGAGCGGGATAATCGACGGTCCATTGCGGCTTGCCGGTTGCGGGGTTGAAGGCGACCAACTGGCCGGTGGTCGCGGCCTGGATCGCTTTCACCATGTTGAGGTCATCTGGCAGGTCGGCGGTCACGAATGCGCCGCCGGTGTTGAAGCCCATCGATTTGCGTTCCTGCTCGTTGGGCGCAACCGGTGGCAGATAGGCACCCATGATCTGCTGTGCGGGGATATAGACCAGCCCTGTCGCCGGATTATAGCTCATCGGGTGCCAGTTGTGTGCGCCCAGCGCCGAGGGGTTCGCCATGTAGAGCTTGCCGGTCTTCTCATAGCGCGCTTCCGGATTTTCGATCGGGCGGCCTGAAGCCAGGTCATAACCCTTGGCCCAGGTGATCCCCTTGATGAAGGGGTCGGCCGACAGGAGTTTCCCGTTCGAACGGTCGAGCGTAAAAAAGAAGCCGTTTTTGGGCGCGTGGTAGAGGACCTTCACATCCCTGCCGTCGCGCCTTTCGTTCGCAAGGATGATCGGCTGGGTCGCGGTATAGTCCCAGGTTTCGCCCGGGGTTTCCTGATAATGCCACAAATATTCGCCCGTGTCCGGCTTTAGCGCGACGATGGAGGAAAGGAACAGATTGTCGCCCTCTCCATTGGAGCGGATGCCATGGTTCCACGGATTGCCGTTACCGACGCCCAGATAGAGCTGGTCAAGCTCATGGTCATACACAATCGCGTCCCATACCGTTCCGCCGCCGCCTGACTCGCGCCAGTCGCCTTTCTTTGGGGTCTGGCTCCAGGTCTTGCCTGCTACCTCAGCGAATATCTTGTCGCTTGCCGCGCCGTCCGCCTCGCCCTTGGGGTTGGGGGTGGTGTAGAAACGCCAGGCCTGCTTGCCGCTATCGGCATGATAGGCTGTCACATAGCCGCGCATGCCGAACTCTGCACCGCCATTGCCGATGATGACCAGGTCTTTGACCACACGCGGGAAGCCCGTGATGATTCCGTTCGATTTGGGATCAAGCGTCTGCGCCGACCAGATTTCGCTGCCGGTTTTGGCATCAAGCGCGATCAGCCGCCCGTCGATCGTGCCGACAAAAACCTTGCCTTTCCAGAAGGCGACGCCGCGGTTGACGACGTCGCAACAGGCCTTGACCCCGCGTGCCTTGTCGACCTTGGGGTCGAAGGTCCAGAGCGGCTTGCCGGTCTTGGCCTCGAATGCAAACACCTTCGACCATGGCCCGGTAACGAACAGATTGCCGTCCACCTCGACCGGCGTCGATTCATGCCCGCGCGCATCGGGCATGTCGGCGAACCAGGCGATGCCCAGCTCGCCGACATTCTTGTCGGTGATCTGCGTCAGCGGGCTGTGCCGCGCCTCGCCATAGCTTTGTGCAGGGAACGCCCAGTCATCGCCATCGCCGCCGGTCTTCAGATATTCGCCGTCTATTTTGGCAAAGGCCGGGTTTTGCGCGCCGGGATTGTTATCCGCCAGCTTGCAGCCAGCGAGCGTCAATATGGCGCACGCGCTCATGATGATGTGCCTCAGGCCCACGACTCTCTCCCCGATTTAACTCTCCGATTAAATGGCTAGCGCGGGAGGTGGGGGTGGTCAATCCAGCGCGCGGATGGCGGCCTCCATATCGGCGGCTGCCTTGTCAAAGACGCGGGCTTTCAGGCCTTCGACGATGGATGCAGGGCTACGGCTGGGGTGGCCGCCGGAAAAGAGCGGGGCAGGGTCATATTCAAGCGCAAGCTGTATCGTGCGCGCCACATCCTCGCCCTGCACCAGCGCCATCAGTTCCAGCGCAAAATCGATGCCAGAGGTGACCCCGCCAGCCGTCACCAGATTGCCGTCGCGCACCACGCGTGCCTCTTCGTAGGTTGCGCCAAAAAGCGGCAGCAAATGCGTGTAGCCCCAATGCGTCGTGGCGCGCTTCCCTTGCAATAACCCCGCTGCACCCAGGATGAAGCTGCCAGTGCACACACTGGTTATCCATTGCGCAGATTTGGCCTGTTCACCGACAAAATTGACAATCGCCGCATCGGAAATCGCCTGCCGTACACCATGGCCGCCGGGCACGCACAATATGTCTGCCTGCGGGCAATCGGCGAAACTGGTCGTCGGCTGGAGCCCAAAACCACAGTCGGTGCTGACCGTCCGGCCATTCTTGCTGGCCACATGCGTGCTGGCCCCGGGCAGGCGCGACAGGAATTGCACTGGTCCCGCAAAATCGAGCTGGGTGACGTTGTCGAACAGGACGAAGACGATGTTCATGGACTGGTTGATAGCGATGAATGCTCACTTCGCATAGCAAGCCTTTGCCAATGTTTCACCAGCGCGGCACCGTTGCGCTCCCAGCTGTAATCGGCGACCAGCGCGGCGACAGCTTCGCGTTCTGGTGGGGCGGCGAGCAGATCGCGCACAGCCTCGGCAATGGCGTTGGCGTTGCGATCGACAATCCGCCCGCCAGCGGGGGACGTCAGCACTTCACGCGCGCCGCCTGCATCGGTGATCACCAAAGGCGTGCCGCAAGCAAGCGCCTCGATCCAGGCATTGGCAATGCCTTCGCTGGAGGAAGGCAGTACGCACACATCGGCGGCCTGCACATGGCGGGCAATCTCCGCATGCGGCAGCGAGCCGGTAAAGTGGACATGGTCGGCAAGCCCCAATTCCCGAGCGCGCATCCGGAGCATCGCTTCATCCTCGCCCGCGCCGATGATCGCCAGCCGCGCCCTCGGAATGCGAGGCAACGCCTCGATGGCAAAAACCTGTCCTTTGCGGGGGATCAGCGCGCCGACGCTGACGAGCAGTCGGTCTTCGCTGGGCAAGTCGATCCTCTGCCGCAGGTCGGCGCGGGGTTCGGATGCAACCTTGAAGAGCGAACGGTCGATGCCGGTGCGGTGGACACGGATTTTTTGCGCGTCCACGCCGAGTGCTGCGATATCGGCCTTGATCGCTTCTGAGACCGCGAGCAGTCCGGCGGCCTTTTGTGCCGCTTCGATTATCTGCTCGCGGCACCCTGCTACGGTCGGCCAATAATGGATGTCGGCGCCGCGAGCCTTGATCGAAAAGGGCAGGCCGAGTGCTTCTGCGATTTGCATGGCGGCAGGGCCATCCGGCCAGAAAAACTGGGCATCGACCAGGTCGAAGGGTTTTTCGGCGTGGAGTTTCCGGGCGAGGGGGATGACGGCCCTGGCAATGGCGCTTGCATTGCGCGCAGGCTTTCTGCCGGGGAACAGAGTGAAGCGCGGACGATAAATGCCATCGTCGGTTTCCGGCAGTGCCGTAAAGGGGCGATAGCGCGGGTGCAGCCGCGACAGCGGCCAGGGCGGCAGGCCATTGGGGCAGATGCGGACGATCTCGACCGCAGAATCCGCCTTTGCAGCATCGAGCGACAATTTGACGAAGCGACCGAAATTGGGAGCGGCAGCGGACGGGTGCAGGGTCGAGAGGGAAAGCACCCTCAAAGCGAGCGCACCAGCTTCGCCGCGCGCCCGATCCAGACGGGATCGGCAACAACCTGCTGCCGCGCACCTGCGGCAAGCGGCAACAAGTGCAACTTGCCATCCTCGCGCCCCAGCAGTCGGCCGAACAGGAAGCGACCAGCAGGGCGCGGCACCAGCACGTCGCAGTTCAGCGCCTCGGCAAAATGTTCGGGGACAAGCTGTTCGAGCCAGATTTCATCACCGCGCCGGTAATCGCCGATGCTATCGGTAACGCGCAGGCCCACCATTTCGCCCAGCAGGCGCGGGGCAAGGATGACATCCGGCTTGGTCGGTGCCGCTGCGCTATCGACGCCCAGATGCGCGGCGACGGGCAGTTCCTGCTGGTCGGGCAGTTGCACCAGTTCGCTCGCATCGACGCCCAGCGCCTTGGCAATGCGGTTGAGCCATCCCAGTGACAGCGTGCGCGTGCCCGTCTCCAGCCGCCCGATGGTTTGCGCCGTGGTGGGCGGATCGCAGCGTTCGGCTACATCGAGCAAAGTCAGGCGCTTTGCCTTGCGAACCTCGCGAACACGGCTGAGCATCGAATATTCTCCAACCAGATAGGTTTTTTCTCTGTCCTACAACATGGCGTATTTGGCAAGCGATTTCTCATATCGATTCGCAATTTGAGGATGTGCGCCATGAGAAAAACCACCCAATCGCTCCACAAAGACCCGCGCCTGCTCGCCGAGCGTGCGCTGCCCGATCCCGACCTTCGCGCGGGCAAGGGCGCTAAGCCGCGCCGAACGGTCACTGTAAACCTGGCCGAAAGCCCATTGTCCTGGCTGCACGCCCACGGCCATCTGAACGAACGGCAATTTCTGGCGGGCGAAAAATTGCGTGGCGATTACGAGCGCGCCGCCCTGGGACCCCGCACCACGATGGTCTGGGAGCATATGCCCGTCGCTCGCGGCAAGCGGGCGGCACCTTCGCCGTTGCAGACAAGCGAACATATGCTTGCTGCCAAGCGCCGTTTCGATGGCGGGATAGAGGCGCTTGGCCGCGATCTTTCCGACATCGCGTGGCGGGTGATTTGTGCTGGGGAAAGCCTACCCGCCGCAGAAAAAACCATGGGCTGGCCACTGCGGTCGGGCAAGCTGGTATTGCGGATCGCGCTCGACCGGCTGGCGGACTATTACCGGCTGCCGGGTTGAAGCTCCTCCACCATCATCGCCAATTCCAGCCAGCGTTCCTCGGCAGCATCCTTTTCCGCGCGCGCCGCTTCGATTTGCGCAGTCAGTTCGGCAAAGCGCGCCGGGTTCCGCGCGTACAGGCCGGCGTCGGACAGCTCCGCCTCGGCCTTGGCGACCGCCGCATCGATCTCGGCAATCCGCGCCGGGAGCAAATCATAGTCGCGCTGATCCTTATAGCTCAGCTTGGTAGGGCGATTTTCGCCATTATTCTTTATATAGGGCGTCGCTTTTGTCGCTTTTGCCACCTTTGGTTCGCGCCGGTCCCGCTTCGCCTCCCAATCGGCATAACCGCCGGCGATGATGTCGACCTTGCCCGACCCATCGAGACCCAGCGTCAAGGTGACCGTACGGTCGAGGAAGTCGCGGTCGTGGCTGACGATCAAGACGGTTCCCTCATAATCGGCAATGACCTCCTGCAGCAGGTCGAGCGTCTCGAGGTCGAGATCGTTGGTCGGCTCGTCGAGCACAAGCAAATTGGCTTCGCGCGCAAATTCGCGCGCCAGCAACAGCCGCGACCGCTCGCCCCCGGACAGCGTGCCGATCCGCGCCTCGACCAGGCCGGGGTCGAACAGGAATTCCTTCAAATATCCCTGGATATGTTTTTTGTGGCCGCGAACCACGATCCAGTCGCTGCCATCGGCCAACACGTCGCGCACGCGCTTTTCGGGCGACATCAATTTGCGCTGCTGGTCGATGACGATGCCAGTCAGCGTTTTGGAAAGGGTAACTTTGCCCTCGTCCGGCTCCATCTCTCCGGTGAGCATACGGATCAGCGTGGTTTTGCCGGTGCCATTGGCCCCGACAATGCCGATCCGGTCGCCGCGCTGGATGCGCAGGGTGAAGTCGCGGATGATGCGGCGGTCTGCAAAGCTTTTGCCGACACCCTCCGCAGCGATCACCGTTTTCGTCTTGGTTTCATCGGTCGCAGCACCCAGCTTTGCCGTCCCTTGCGGCCCAAGCATCGCCGCCCGCTGCGCGCGCATTTCCCAAAGCTTGGCCAGCCGCCCCTGGTTGCGCTTTCGCCGCGCAGTGACGCCGCGTTCCAGCCAGTGGGCCTCGATCTTCAGCCTGGCGTCCAGTTTCTCGGCGGCGCGCGCTTCCTCGGCATAGACTGCCTCCATCCACGCCTCATAGCCGCCGAAACCGATCTCGTTACGGCGGAGGCTCCCCCGATCAAGCCAGAAGGTCTGCCGCGTCAGCCGGGTCAGGAAGGTGCGGTCATGGCTGATCACCATGAACGCGCCCTTGTAGCGCGTCAACCAATCCTCCAGCCATTCAATAGCCGCAAGGTCGAGATGGTTGGTCGGCTCGTCGAGCAGCAGCAAATCGGGTTCGCTGGCGAGCGCGCGGCAGATCGCGGCGCGGCGACGTTCGCCCCCGCTGGCGGTTGCAGCCTCGCGGTCGAGATCGATACCCAGCTGGTCGGCAATCGCGCGCACCGCATGTTCGGGCGGCGCGTCGGGGGCTTTAATCGCAAAGTCGATCAGCCGGGCAAAGGGCGCGAAATCAGGGTCCTGTTCCAGCATCACGATGTTGGTGCCGGGCACAATCGTGCGCTTGCCCCGATCCGCCTCGATCTGTGCCGCCACCAGCCGCATCAACGTGGTCTTCCCCGCGCCATTGCGACCGATCAGCGCGAGCCGGTCGCGTGGGCCGATATGCAGGTCGATGCCCTGGAAAAGCCAGCCCGCGCCTTGCTGCAATGCGAGGCCTTCATAGGAAAGGATGGGAGGGGCGGACATGATGGTGGCGCGGATAGGGGGTGGGGACGGGGAGGGCAAGCACCTTCCCGACCAAAACCCAACCTCGTCATGCTGAACTTGTTTCAGCATCCATCGCGCCGTAGAGACCTGTGTTTGACCGGACGATGGACCCTGAAACAAGTTCAGGGTGATGGTTTTTTTTGGGAGGTTAGTTTGTCACACGGGCGCACAGTCTATCTCAACGGCCACTACCTCCCCGAAACCGAAGCCCAGGTCTCTGTCTTCGACCGCGGCTTCCTTTTCTCTGATTCGGTTTACGAGGTCACTTCGGTCCTCGACGGAAAGCTCGTCGATTTCGACCGCCATATCGAACGCCTCGCCCGCTCGATGGCGGGGCTGAGCATGGCGCAGGTTCCGGGCCGCGATGCCTTGCTGGAAATGCACCGCGAGCTCGTGGCGCGGAACGGCGTTGAAGAGGGCTTGGTCTACCTCCAGGTCACGCGCGGCAACCCCGGCGACCGCGATTTCGGCGCGCCGCCCTCGGATACCGTACCCACCATCACTGCCTTCACACAGAAAATGGCGCTGGTCGACCGGCCGGAGGCTAAGCGCGGGTTGTCGGTGGTGACACTGCCCGACAAACGCTGGGGCATGGCGCAGATCAAGACGACGCAATTGCTCTACGCGTCGCTGATGAAGATGGAGGCAAAGGCCGCAGGTGCGGACGATGCCTGGCTGATGCGCGATGGGTTCGTGACCGAGGGAAC
>CAZSJE010000098.1:0-8584 GCA_964606835.1 uncultured Sphingorhabdus sp. | reverse complement strand
CCACCTTGTCGAGCGCTGCGCCGACCGGATCTTCGATTTCCTTCAGACGGTCGAATACCGACTGGAATGAGAGGGCTTTCTGCAACTGCCGGTCAAGGTCTTTTCCGGCTTGCAGCAGCCGTTGCGCGCCCGCCGATATGCCTTGCACCGCCCCGTTCTGGATCGCCGAGAGCAATGCCGCTTCCGACGCGCTCTCCAGGTCGGCGAACTTCTTGCCGCCGAACAGGAATTTCTTGCCCTTCTGGCGGATGTTGAGGCTGTAGCCCCCGACCGTGCCGCCGAGCTGGTCCGCTATCGCGTTGATCTGGTCCTGTATGCCCCCACCGGCTCCGCTCAGCGCATCGTTGAGCTTCCGGGACCCCGAATAGGTCAGGGCGCTGTTGCTAATCGATATGGAGCCCTTTGGCGTTTTCTTGAACAGGCCCCCGACCGTGCCGCCGATGATGCCGCCAGCGAGAGAGCCAAGCGGGCCAAACACAGCGCCAATGGCACCGCCGATTTGAGAGCCTAGTTTTGATTGCTTGAGGCCAAGCGACCGGACGATTCCAGAGCTGGCCTGCCCCAGCGCGGCACTCTGAAAAATGGCTTGGAACGCTTGCCCGATCTCGTCAGAGAGTTTGTCGCCAAAGGCTTTCTTGGCCAAATCCTTGAACGTGCTGCGGATGGTTTCATTGACATCAAAGAGATTGTCATTGGCTGCGACCTTGCGCCTCCCGTTAACGACAATGGGAGCGTTCGGATCGTAGGCCGCGGTTGTTTGCTGAACCGCTACAGACAGCTTATCCAGTTCACCTGCCAAATAGTTCGATGCTGATGCAACTTCCGAAGACGCCTGGCTCACCTTGTCGAAGCCGAGTATCTTGGCTTTCTTCCCCTGCTCAATGTCACCAAATAGCCCATCGGTAATCTGGTCGGCCAGCGCGTCGAGATAAGTGTCGAATGCCCGCTTGAAGAAATTGCCGATGCTGCCGATGCCTTTGCCGTCGAGCAATTCGCGCACCGTCGCCTGAACATTGCTGCGCGTGTCATCGACAATGGCGAGATTGCGCTGCTGGAGACGGTTGATGCGCTCCAAGGCAATGGCGCGCTGATATTCGGCGCGGACGGTCTGCTCGGCAGTCTCGACAGCATCGGCCATTGCGATATTTGTGTCGTTATGGATTTGAAGCGTCCGCTCAAGCACGCGCGCTTCATATTCTCGACCTTGAATGCGCAATGAGTCAATTGCGCCCTGTTCTTCCGATCTCTTCAGGACGTCTCGGATATATTTGTTCACCGCGTCGGCTGCCAATGCGCCCGCATCCTCCAATTCAATGCGGCGCTTGATGAGATCGTTGCGCTGCTCCTCAGTCAGCGTCGTGTCTTTGATCAGGATGTCGATGTCCTGCATCTTGGCTTCGACGATGCGGGCAGCGGTCGCCATGCGGTCGATCAGTTTTGGCTGTTCGTCAAACTCGCCGGTAATGCGCTGCGTGATGAGGTCGATCTTTTGCAGTTCGTTGGCAAAACGCTCGGCCTTGCGCTGCGCTGCTTCCATCTCGGCCGCAGCTTTCTGTGCGGCGCCTGCTTCATCGGTTGGAAATGGCCCGCTGCGTGGATCAACGATGCGCCCGTTGCGGCGAACCTCATAATGCAGATGGGGTCCTGTGGATTTGCCCGTGTTACCCGAAAGGCCAACCACGTCGCCCGCCTCGACCCGCTGCCCCTTCGAAACCTTTTGCGCGCTCAGGTGGGCCAGTCGCGTTATTGTCCCGGCACCGTGGTCGATAAAAACGACTTTGCCATAGCCGCCAAGCGTTCCGGACTCGATCACTACGCCGCCAGCAGGCGCTCGAACCGCAGTGCCAACAGGGACGGCAATGTCTAGCCCGGCGTGCCGAGCTGTTTTGCCGGTGACTGGATCGGTGCGCAGACCGAGGCCCGATGTTCTTTTGCCGCCTGAAACAGGGAATAGGAAATCAGTGGAGACGCCGCTGGGTCCAGACCTTGAGCCGCTGCGTGCTTCCTCAGCCCGCTTCAAATCAGCTTTCCGATTTTGCTCAATCCCGATGAGCGTCGCCTTCAAGGAGCTAGCCAGCTTTTCATTGCCGGCCGCCGCGCGCTCTGCCGCCGCAGCCATGTCGTCGTATTGGCGATTTATCCTTTTGATGGGATCGACCGCAGCCTCGGCGGACAGTTTGGCATCGGCGATGGTGATCTCGTTAACTGCGATTTTGGCCCGATCAAGCGCAGCCTGATTTGCGGCCAAGATTCCGGCGTATCGGTTGTTTGCGAGGATTAGCGGATCAATTCCGCCGCCAGCCCCACGCGTTGACTTGGCGGCATAGGCTTGCTGTAATTCATATTCCGCCTGAATGAGTTCACGAGTGCGAATAACCTCCAGCAAACGGGCATTTGCGTTGGCCAATGCGAGGGTGATGTTTTTCTCGACTGACTCTCGTGACCGCTTTTGAGCTTCGGCATATTCGTTGATCGCTTTGGTCGATTCTTCCGTGCCAAACTTTTCTTTGGACAGGGCATCAACAAGCGAGAGGGTAGATTTGCTTGCAGCATCCGATGCGCTGGATGTTCCAAAAAGCTTGTCGATGAACGGAGATAGCGCAAAGGCCCCCAACGCCACAGCAACGCCCCAAGGACCGGACAGGAAGCGGGCAACTTCCCCCACCTTGCCGCCGACATCGGAAAAGGCGAATGCGAGTTGCGGCAATTGTTGGGCGAGAACGGTCGAGGCCCGCTGCCCCGACCCCATACTGATCACAATATCTTGGAGTTGCTGCCCGGCCTGTGTTGTGGCTTGCCGCATGGCGCGAACGGATTGCGTATTGGCCTGATAGGCCGTTGTGCCTCGGCCCATTGCGCCCACGACATCCTGTGTCGCGCTAGCGGTCTTATTGACCTCCGCTTGCACCAAATCCATCGCACGCGCCAGTTCCAAGGCTTCATCGGTCTGGCGCTGATAGGCTTGTGCGACGGCCTGTGCGGCCGCGAGTTGGTTGCGATCTGCGGTCCCTGACGCCTTCAACGCTTCAGCGACCTCGCGGGCGGCAATAGCGCGCGCATTCAGCGCGGCCACATTGGCCCTGATTTCTTCGGTGCCGAGATCGAGGCTTCCAGTCGCATTGCGGGGGCGAGCAAGCGTGTCATTGATCACGCGATCAATCTCGCCCATCGCGCCGCTGATCTTGGTCCGCGCATTTTCCCCAAAGCGGGTTACGGCTGCCTCCAGTTCGCGGATACCGCTCGTGTCACTTTGAACGCGGATGAACGCAGGAAACAGGTTTGACTGATTAGCCACGCCGCAGTCCTTCCTCTACCCTGCGGTCAAACTCATCGTTGACCGTCTGTTGAATGATGGCACGCACAAAAACCCGTGCTTTGCGGCTCGTGCGCTGAATGCCGGTGAAGGCGATGAACTGGTCAACCCGTGTGCGTCCGCGCCGAATAGTCCCGCTATTGGGAATGCGGCGCGGCGCGCGACCGTCGGCTGTGCGGACAGAAACATCGCGGACTATTAGAAATGCCTCGCCTGCGTGCTTGCCGGGAATGAAAACAAGTGGCCCAATGGTTTGCCGATAGCGGCGATTGTAAAGCTGCGGAGTGATGCGGAAGCCCCCGGTCTTACCTCCCGCAAGGCCCGGCTTCGGCAAGCGGACGCGCTGATATAGTTCAGGCGAAGGAATCCAAAGCCATGCCGATGTCTTGGGCGCGATCTCAGCGCCTTCGGTATAGGCGATGATAGCGCCGCGTGTTCGTTCTGACTGGCTTCGGATGAATAGTGAACCCGATGCTGAAAACTCGCCGTTCGGCCTGCGATAAACCCCGTTTCCGCTATCAAGGTCGGATCCACTCCCGATTGCTTGCCCCAGACGACCAAGCTGGCTTGCTGCCATTGTGGCGCGGATGCGCTGCTTGGCCGTCTCGGCGAGCCGGTCTGACGCATAAAGCGCAGCCGCTTCCGTGCGTCCGATGATGAAGCGGCGGTAGTCCGCCATGCCTCGCGCATCGAACTGGAAATCGGCCTTAATCGCCACTGTCTGCTTTCCGCGCCCTGTCGCGGGCGGCGTTCAGCGCCACCCCCACGACGCCAAACGCCTCAATCAAGGCGACGGGCTGGTCAAGAACGCAGCCCCCATCGGGCCAGACGACCCCGGACATCCCCCGGTCGCAATGATTGTAGAGTTGAACCATATCAATGTCGTCCTCTTCAATCAGGTGTCGGGGGTTATGGCACCGGATGACGCCTTCGATGCCGGGGATGATCCATTCTCGTTCGTCGCTGCCGTGTCCTGGCTCTGGTCGATAGGGGACGGGGTTTCCGAGGAGCTCGGCAGCGATTGTGAGTTTTTTCTCCTCGCATCCTCCAGCGACCGCAGTGAAAAGGCTTTGACGAAGATTTCTGCCAGTGCCTTCCCGGCCAGATCTTCGTCGCCTTCCACAAGGTCAACGAGGTCGCTCAGTATGACATCGAGGTCATCGGCGGGAATTGCACCGTCAATGCGGCGATACGCGGTCGGCAACACCGCCCAACCAGAGCAAAGCACTCGGAACCATGTCTCGCACAAGCCTTGCAGATAGTTCTCGTTCTGCGAGATCATCACACGCAGGCGAGCAGAGTTTTCCTGACAGCGCTCCCACAGATCGACCTCGGCGTCCTTGTCGGGATGCTCAAAATCTGGAAACGGCTCGTCGCCCTCATATTTGGCGGCAGCTTCGGCATATTCGTCTGCCGCTTTCCAATACTCACGCAGCACGCCGTCTGTCTTGAGAAAATCCTCAGCCGACATATTGCGGCGCGCTGTGTCCAGCACTTCGGCGCGCAGTTCGCGCGTCGTGTGGCGCACAACACCGGAGCGCGCCGCAACGATGTCGGCAAGGCGTTTATCGTCGCGGGTCGCCCAGCGAAGCGAAAAAACGGGCGGGGAGGCAAGCGACTTCAAGCTGTCAGGCGTGAAATCCACCGCATCACCCGCCCTTACGGGATAGGTGGTCATAGATAATCCTTCAGGTTGGTTCAGGATTGGAGGGGAATCAGTAAGGGAAGGCGATGCAGACCCCGCGAGTGGGATTATCGATCATCATGTCGAGGTTCTGCGCAACAAATGTGCCGTTTTCGCCAAGCTGAGGGATATTGAACCGCGCGCGCGGGATCAACAGCGAAGCGATCGAGCCTGATGCTTGTCCGAACTGAGCCCAAAGTGAATAGTAGCCCTTATCCACTTCGGCGAACTGGAAAAAGTCAACCGTGGACTTGAGGGCATGGTTGACGTTGACCGAGACCGTAAAGCGACCGTCGGTGATTTCGGGCGGGTCGCCGATGCAGGTATTCGGGTTGGGCGGGCGTTCGGTCGTAAAATCGATCGTCACCGTAAAGCCAGTGCCGCCCAACGAACGGTTGGCAAGCCACTGATCGCCGCAACGATACAGCGGCAGACCAGCAAGCATAACCTGAGCGGGTGTGGCCATGTCGCTGTAACCGGCCATTTCAGCCTCGTAGGTCACTTCGATATAGGTGAGGCTTTGGTTATTGAGGTCGGCAGTGCTGTAGCCCAGGCTAATCTGGCGTGGAATCATGTTGAACAGGTCGTAGGCAACCTCATCGAAATGAACGCGGCTCATATATTTTTGCGTCGGCTTGTTCGAGCTCATCAAATACGCGATTTGGCGCGGGATCTGATAGTTGCCGCCGACCGAAGGGCTGAAGGTTTCGGGGAACGTCGCAAGCTTGCTTGCCTCATAGGCCTTGATCGCACTCAGCGAGGCGGGATAGACGCCGTTTGCCACGAGGTTGATCGACAGGCCGGTATAGGCGTCTGCGGTTGCGACCGCGCCGGTGCTGAGCGACGCGCTTGTTGAGGTGCCTGTCCCGGCCAGCGGCTCCGGGCTGGGTGGAATTGCCGTCGAGATGATGGTTTCGGTAAATCCCGCAGACACCAAGGCGCGGCCTGGAACCCATGCGTTAGCAGCAGGCGGGGCCGTGCCGCCAGGTGGCCGCAACAGGTAGCGCAAGCGCAACTGCACGGTCTTGCCGATGATTTCTGGGCCTGGTCGATAAATCGAACCTGTAAATTCAGGGTTATCGACCGTCACAGGCGACATATCGAGGCTCATTTCGGCGCAAACGTGGTAGTCGGATCCGGAGGGCGCGACGAATACGGAGCCGGGCTGCGAAGCGAGCGACGCAGCCTTATTGCGGGCAGACAATGCCATATCTGGTGTCCTTTATTCTTTGGTTTCGGAAAGGGCGGGTTCGGCTGCGAGCCCGCTTGGGGCGGGTTCGGCTGCGGACTCCACAGTGACTTGGGGGTTCAGAAAGCCGTCAACGTCACTCTGCGTCACATTCTTCTTTTTCAGCAGATCGTGCAGTGCGTTGAAATCTACGCTGCCTTGCGGCAACGCCAACGAAATGCCGGAATCAGACATCATTATTCCTTTCGGGTTTGGACTTTGATTTAGGGGACGGGCAGCCCGTTCGGGCCGAGCAACTGCTCGAAATTGCCTTTGGTTGTGAAAAAGGTGACCTGAACTTCGCAGATGGTAATGCCGACATCGTAGCTGTGCTGGTCGCTGCCAGACATTCCGGTGTAATCAGACTCAGCTACAAAGCCGTCGAAAGTCCTGTTTTGATGGACAACCCTTACGATTGAGGCGAACGCGGACTGATTGGTCTTGTCGATAATGTTGAGCCCCTGATTGCCCGAATGCAGGTCAATCTGAAGCGTGGCGATCCAGCCATCCTGATTGCTGTTCAAATGATATTCCGGGCCAGGATTGATCTGGACGCTCACAGCGCGAATAACCCCGCCGGGCAATTCAGTTTCCGAAAGCGGTTCATCCTCACTGCGATCGCAAAACCATTGCATGTCTGGCCGATCCGCTTCGAGCAAGGCTTTGAATTTTTCGGTTATGCGCCACAGAGCAGGATCAGCCATCAGGCGGGCGCCTTCTTGACCCCGATCAGCCAGTGCCGACCGTCGGTTTCATTGCGGACATCGCGGGGCTGCCATACGCCGGCGCCAAGCTTGGGCAACTTCAATCGGTCGCTTGGGGATGGCTCTGCGGGAACGTCGTTTTTGGAAATCATCAGTTCGGTTTGCTGCTGTATAACCCCAGAGAGGCCGGAATTGATGTCAATGTCCTCGTAACTGCCTTGCACCCTTATGGTGCGCCAAGGGCCGTTTCCGATACGATACTCTACCTCGTGCGTCAGAACCTTCGCAGCCAGCGCGTCAACGATGGCCTCCATGTCGGCGAGCGATTTCACGCTAGAATATGCCCAAAAACTTCTTGCGCGGTCGGGCCTTGTTGGCTTTGGCCTCGCATGTCGAAACGATATGCAGCACGTCCGCTGTCCGGCCATTGGCCTTCGAAAGCTGGCCAGTCTGGGCAACGCCGAATTTCTGCCAATCGACCAGTTCATCCGCGGCGGGCAAAGGAGCTCCAGGTATCGGTTCCTGCCACGCCGCAGGGATGTAGGCCATGCAGTCAGCCGGTGGCGTCGTCACGATGGTCTGGCAGCCAGCCAGCAAGGCCAGCGGGGCAATGGCGATCACTTTGCGCATGACGGGTCATCCTTATGCTCTGCGAAACTGCAAATCGCCTTGCGGGCTTCGATCGCGGCTTGCTCAGGTGGCAGTGTGTCGATCAGCTTGGCAGTGCGCTCGACAAGCCGGTCAACGCTGGCGTCCGCTTCGCTGCGATCAATAGCGATTTCAGCCGCTTCTTTGGCTGTTTCAGCCGCAGCATTGGCCGAGCGGACGTCCTGCTTGGGCTGCGCGGCCTTGTCCCATGACAGATTTTGAACGAGCGCGTAGAAAGCCAGTAGGCCAATCACGGCGATGGCGACCTTGCCCAGCGTTGTGGCGATGAATTTCTGAATCATTGCCCTTGCTCCGCTCCGGTGAGGTCTAAAGGCTCCTGCTGTTGCGCAGACTGCGCAGACTGGCGAGGCATCCGCAGCAGGCCGATCAAGCCCCCGGTGATGGTCCCCAGGCCGAATGCTTCAATCTTGCCGATGATGGACGGGACAAAGGCCGCAGCGATGATCGAGCCGAAATAGATCAGCACAAGCGCCGCCAGCGTCCAGAGATAGGCCCGATATTCCATCTTGATGTTGTGCATGGTCACGCCTCATTTCTCGACAATGCGCCGCCAGCAGCGACGCGATACGGCTTCACACTGTCCGGCTTCACATTGTAAACAGGGCGGCGAATAGCAATGCACCGGCTCTTTTCAATCCGCGTCACGCAGACCTTGTTCGACTGGTTGCCACCCAGAACATGATAGGCGGTCGCATCCTCTGCCACATAGAAGCCGACATGCCCGCCGCCATTGCGAACAAATACCAGAACATCGCCCAACCCGGCCTCAGTTACGCCCGTGCCAAACTTCGCCCAGTTACGCGCCCACAAGGGGGCTGCGACACCCCTCTTGCCTGCCCGGTGGACAACGATAGCAGCAAACAGGCCGCACCAAGGAATGTCATCATCGGAATAGCCCTGAATCGCCACGCCAGCCTGATTAAGCTCGTCGCGCCATGACATGATCGTCCGGTTGCTGCCCTTGCCAACAATCTCCGCAACGCCGT